>NZ_JACMOM010000227.1 GCF_014378035.1 Aeromicrobium sp.
CCGCGACCAGGACATCGGCCAGCGCACCCGATGCGCTTTGCGCCGCGGTCATCGAAACTGCGGCGACGACTCGCTTCGCCTGCGTGGTGCGGTACCCATCGTCCAGTTGATGTTGTTGGACAGCCCTTCAGTGCCCGGCGTGTTGGCTGTGGTCTGGTGTCTGTATCCGCGACGGGGTGTCCCCGGAAGAGTCGTCTGAGATGGCTGGGCCGATGACGAAGGCAGACAGCGAGAACATGACGACGAAGATGGCGAGCGCGATCGCGGGTGCTTTCCAGGTGTTGAATCGTGCGTAGAGTCGGTGGAGTAGCGGCACGGAGAAGAGCAGACCCAAGATGCCGAACAGCAGGTTGCCTCCCGCGCCCGTCACCAGTGCAGCGCCGAAGATGAGACCTGCGTGGTGCAACACATGCGGGAGAAGTCCTAACAGGGTCCCGACGACGGCGGAAGCCGCGCGCCAAACTGTTGCGAAACGGCTTCTGCGGAGAGGGCCAGTCGACTGGCCGATGTTGGCGCCCGCCTCGCGATGGTCCGAGCCTGTCGCTGACACCGGGTGACCGTCCTGCGCGCGGGGTTCTGCGTGGCTGCCGTGGCCAGACCCATCGGGCGTTAGGTAGGCAGTTGGTCTCTGTTGATCAGGCATCGGGTGCTCCTCGGATGTGTGCTGCTCCCAATCTCGCCGAGGACGCGCCTGCCATGCAGAGGACTACGTCCCGCACCCGCCAGTCGAAAGGCTCCATCTCTTACGGCGGCCCAGCGTCCTCAACTAGCGTGCTCAGCGACATTCAGCACGCAGCACTGAGGCCTAGAAGCACCACACGGAGACCAACGTCGTCATCGCCACCAAGGCGGCGATAACGAGCAAGCTGGACACCGCAATCAGAGATCCTCTTGCCACGAAGCGAGCGGTCGCCGCAACGAATGTGCGATTCACTGTCGATGGTGGTCTGATGGTCGGGCTTCGGCGCCTGGTCAGTGCGCGTGGGCTCCGCCATGCGTGTCAGAAGAGGCCACTGGCTCCTTCGACACTGGGAGCGGCGGCACCGCTGGTGGTCGGGGCAGCTTGAGTCGTTTGAGGGTGAGCGCGTTCACGGCGACCAGGAAGCTCGATCCGGCCATGGTGATGGCTGCGATCTCCGGGCGGAGCACCAGACCGAAGGCCGGCTCGAAGACCCCCGCGGCAATGGGTAGGGCGACGCTGTTGTAGCCCACTGCCCAGAAGAGATTTTGCTTCATCTTGCGCACCGTGCCGCGCCCGATTCGCAGCGCTACCGCAACATCGAGCGGATCTGAACGCATCAGGACGACGTCAGCAGTCTCGACCGCGACGTCGGTGCCGGCACCGATCGCGATCCCAAGGTCGGCCTGTGCCAGCGCGGGGGCATCGTTGACTCCGTCGCCGACCATCGCCACCCGGCGCCCCGAAGCCATGAGCTCTTTGACCTTCGCTGCCTTGTCCCCCGGCAGCACTTCGGCGATGACTGATGTAACACCCAGCTGTGCTGCGATGCGTTCGGCAGTCGCGGCGTTGTCACCCGTGAGCATGACGACTTCCACGCCCAGCTCGCGCAGCTCTGTGACAGCGGAAGCGGAGGTGGGCCGTACGGCGTCAGCCAGACCGATCACCGCGACTACGCGGCCGTCGATTGCCGCGAGCGCTGCCGTCTTGCCCCCGGCTGCGAGCTCCTGCTGCCGGGCGCCGAGCGATCCGAGGTCGGCAGACTCAGCCACCATCAGTCGCAGGTTTCCCACGGCGACCCGGTGGTTGTCCACCGTCGCTGTCGCGCCCTGACCGGCGACGTTCACGAAGTCCCGGGCGGTGAGGCGTTGGGCACCAGCAGCGTCGGAGCGGCGGACCACTGCCTCGGCCAGTGGATGCTCAGACTCGCGCTCGACGGCCGCGATCAGGGCCAGTGCGTCGTTCTCGACCATCCCGTCGACAATCAGATCGGTGACCTCCGGCGCACCCAGGGTCAGTGTGCCGGTCTTGTCCATCACCACCACGTCGATCTTCTTGGACGTTTCGATGGCAGTGGCGTTCTTGAACAACACGCCACGAGCGGCGCCTAGTCCGGTGCCGACCATGATCGCCGTCGGGGTAGCCAGCCCCAGCGCATCCGGGCATGTCACGACCACAACAGTGATCGCGAACAGGAGTGCCACGCTCACCGTGGCACCGGCCAGGAGCCACACCACGAACGTGCCCACCCCGCCGACCAGAGCCACGAGCACCAGCCAGAACGCGGCACGGTCGGCCAGTCTCTGCCCTGGTGCTTTGGAGTTCTGCGCCTCCTGTACGAGCTTGACGATCTGGGCCAAGGCCGTGTCCGCGCCGACCTTGCTGGCACGAACCCGCAGTGTGCCGCCGATGTTGATGGTGGCGCCCACGACCTCATCGCCCGGACGCTTGTGCACCGGGAGGCTCTCCCCGGTCACAGTGGACTCGTCAACGTCACTCTCCCCGTCCTCGACCACGCCGTCGGAGGCGATTTTTGAACCCGGACGGATCAACAGAAGGTCACCGACGACCACCTGGTCGGTCGGGATCTCCACCGGTTCACCGTCCCGCAGCACGAGCGCCACTGGTGGCGCCAGCTTGAGCAACGCACGAACCGCTTCGTTGGCTCCCCCACGGGCGCGCATCTCGAAGTAGTGCCCCAGCAGAACGAACGCCGTCAGAATGGTCGCGGCCTCATAGAACACATCACCGCCACCGGTCACGGTCACCCCGACCGAGTAGACCCAGCCGGCTCCCACGGCCACCGCGACAAGCACCATCATGTCGAGCGTCCGGGCCCGCAATGCGCTGAACGCGCCGGCGAAGAACACCTGTGCGGAATAGAAGATCACCGGCAGGCTCAAGATCAGCTGGAACACATCATCGCGCAGTCCGAACGGCGCCGGAACCGAGAAGTCCAGCACATCGCGCCCGATCATCGACCACAACGTGATCACGACACCGAAGGCCAACGCGACCACAAACCGGTTCCGCATGTCGCGGATCATTGAGCCCATCGACATCTCACCATGACCACCGTGACCCATCACATCCGCCGGACTGCCCTGGCGATCCCCGGCCCCTCCCATGGCGCCCATGTCATGTCCGGCGTGGTGCTCGTGTTCAGGGACCGGGATGGGTCTGGTCGCTGAAACGTCTTCAGCGACGGCCGGTGCGCACACGTGATCCGGCACGGACTCCCCACGGCAGTGGTAGCCGCATTCCTTGATCCACCCTGAAATCTCCTCCACGCTGGTGACGCCCGGGTCAAATGTCACCGTCGCAGTCTGAGCAGCCGGGTTCGCCTCCACCGTGAGCACCCCCGGTCGACGGCCCAACTCGGCCTCCACTGCGTTCCTCTGTGAGGCCCACTGGATGCCATCGAGCTCCATCACCGCACTGTCGGTCGAGTCATCGAGTTGCTTCATCTGTGCCCACTTTCAACATCTTCGAGACTTTCGTGCAACCAGTTGCACCGGGCGTGCCCGAAGGTCGAGAGTTTCGATTCGAGAGCCGTTCCAGGGATGCGTCAAGGACGGTCGAAATGTTCGTGCGATCCTCCGGAATCTCCTACATCCGTGGGAGATGATCCGCGCTCCCCACGGTGGGACGTATCTGACGTGTCGCCGCGCATTCCGCGCATCATGAAGAACATCATCAAAGGGCAGGCCACCAAGACGATCAGAAGGAACGGTGGAAGGCCGGCCCAAATCGCAATGGCGCCGCCCACCAAAATAGCTGCCATATACGCGGGATACCTATTGCTGCTCATGACATCCTCCGATGTTTCGCGACGGGCGCATCCCGCCCTTATCCCCACATTCGCAGGGTCGCGGACAGGTGAATCAGAGTCATTGGTCCCCACCACGCCCGTCAACGGTCCAGCAACACACACAGATGCACGCCGTGCGGGACGGACGAACATGTGAAGATCCGGAGGTGAGGCCTACTTGGAGGCGCCGTTGGTTGGCGGGCTGGGTCAAGAGGACTTATGAACACTACAGACGATTTACACCAAGCCGAGAACAGGTTGCTGCAGGTCACCGTTGCGATGGAGAAGACCGGGACGACCTGATCCATGTCACGAGACAAAGCATCAGCGCGCCTGCCAGAGAGTTCGAGCGTCTGTCAGACAAGACCGAAGGCGGGTATATGACCGCGTACACGGCCCTTCAGGATGTAGAACGACTGCGGAACCGAGCAGTCCCAGAGGCATCCGCAAGGCCCTAGTTCGGCTCAGGGGCACGAGGCGGCAATCTGGGTCATATGACGCTGCAGTTCCATCGGCGCTCAGTCAGTACGACCTCTCGCGCCGGCTAATCGATAGCCTGACGTTGGCGTGCGCGACGACTCGCGCTCGTACTGGCTCGCCTCTTCCTCTGGGCGCCATTGCGGGGCTGAACCGTCAGACAGCGTTCTTATTTCTTCCCGTCACTTCTTCGGCCACTCCTATCAGGAGCACTGCGGCGATGACAGCCAGCACGAACCCAATGATGTTGAGCTCGAAGATGCCGCCTGTTCCGAAGAGCTGGGCGATGAGGCCGCCGATGAGTGAGCCAACGAGGCCGAGCCCAAGGGTGGCCAGCAAGCTGAGGTTCTGCTTACGGGGCTTGATAAGTCGTGCGAGTGCCCCGATGACGAGACCTGCAACGAGAAAACCGATCATGTGTGGAACCTTCTTTCGTGATGAGGCCAGGTAGGGAGCCCGACCGGGTTGTCGGTCGCGGCGGTCAGGAACTTGTGGAGTCGCGAATCTAGCCCACG
>NZ_JACMOM010000228.1 GCF_014378035.1 Aeromicrobium sp.
CCGATGCAGCCCATACAGCCCGATTGGTGCAGCCTGGCACCGGCCCCGATCAAGTCGAGAGTCGCACCCATCCGGGTCATGTCCTGCAGAATCTGCCGGGAGCTCGGGTTGACGTCGAAGGACACGCCCGCGTGCGTCTGGCGCCCCTTCACGATGGCGGCGACGATCGCGAAGTCCCGCAACCCCGGATTCGCCGATGACCCGATCACGACCTGCCCGACCAGTCGACCGGCGACCTCCCGCACGGGCACGACGCTTCCCGGCGAACTGGGCAGCGCGATGAGCGGCACGATGGTGGAGAGGTCAATCTCCTCGTCGACGTCGTAGCCGGCATCCTCGTCGGCGAGCAACTCGGTGTAATCGTCCTCACGCTGCTCTGCACGCAGAAACGAGCGCACCTGATCGTCTGCGGGGAACACCGTGGTTGTAGCCCCCAGTTCGGCGCCCATATTGGCGATCACATGCCGGTCCATCGCGGTGAGCGTCGCCAGTCCCGGTCCGTAATATTCGACGATTCGATTGACCCCGCCCTTGACGCCATGTCGACGCAGCATCTCGAGGATGACGTCCTTCGCGCTCGTCCACGCAGGCAACTGGCCGGTGAGCTTCACGCCCCAGATTTTGGGCATTTTGATGTAGAGCGGCTCGCCGGCGATCGCAAGTGCGACCTCGATACCCCCCACACCGATGGCCAGCATGCCGAGCGAACCCACCGCAGGCGTATGGCTGTCCGAGCCGACCATCGTCTTGCCCGGGATGCCGAACCGCTGCATGTGCGTCGGGTGCGAAACACCATTTCCGGCCTTGGAAAACCACAGGCCGAACCGTTGACACGCCGAACGGAGGAAGTCGTGGTCCTCTGCATTCTTGCTGTCGGACTGCAAGAGGTTGTGGTCGACATATTGCACGGACACTTCGGTGCGAGCGCGATCAAGCCCGAGCGCCTCCAACTCGAGCATGACGAGCGTTCCCGTCGCGTCCTGGGTGAGAGTCTGATCGATGCGCAGACCGATTTCTGACCCAGGTGTCATCTCTCCGCTCAGCAGGTGAGAGGCGATGAGCTTCTGAGCTACGTTGTGTGCCACGGTGAGTTTCCTTGCTCGAATGTCGCCGGGAAGATTCGCGGGCCGCGGCCACCCGGCGAAGAGTCCCACAGCTCCCTCCAAACTAGCCCCTTCGGTCGCGATCGTGGCCTACGTGGAGGAAGGTGAATGACGCGCCGCTTCAGGCTTTCAGATGTCGGTCTGTTGAGGACAGATTGTCAGCGCCGACTCTGTCCCGGATCCGCCTACGGAGCGGGAGCATTCGTCTGTTGGCTGCGTGCACTCCGACTAGATCTCCCGTTGTTGGGCCCTAGTCGGGTGGCTCGGTGTCAACCTGAGCATGGGCAGTCCCTTCATTGCCCATTCGTGGTCGCAGTTCGAGCGACTACTGGTTTGCCAGGCGGTCTACCCGATGGCTGTCTTCATGCCGAAAGCCACAGCCATGCTGGGCGGGGCGATCACTCCGGGTAAGGGTTCGGCGTGCGGGTCGGGTCCGCCGAGAGGGGCAGCACCATGGCGACCTCGTCCGCGTCCTTCTCGGCCTCACCGTCAGCAACTCGCACGGGCCGACGCTCCGACGTCGGGCGGAAGCCGAAGCCGCCCGCGAAGCCGACCGCGGAGGCGTTGTCAGAGACCACCCAGAAGTAAAGCAGCCTGTGGTCATCCTCGGCCGCCTTCTGGCGTGCGACTGCAACAAGATCGCGCGCCACGTTTTGACCACGCACGCTCGGAGCGGTCCACAGCCCGAACACCTCACCGGTCTGGGGATCCTCGTTGTGCAGTCCAAGACAGACCAGACCGACTGGCTCGTTCCCGTACTCAGCCACGATGCGGGTTGCGTGGCTCATCCGGTCGCGCCAGAAGTCGTCGTCATAGGACGCCTCGTCCTCGAAACGGGCGATGAACGCTTCCGGAGCATCGCGCAGCGCCGCCAACCGGACGTCGCGGTAGAGCTGCCATTCGTCCTCGACCAGGAGGCGGACCTTGATGTAAGTCATGGTCGAGGGTTGCACACCCACAGGAATTGGCCAGCACGATTGGCCTGGTGAAGTCGCCGCCCACCAGGCCCGTTGCTTCAGTACCGGTCACCCGATCTCTGCTGGACACTCACGCCCGCCAAGGCAAGCAGGCGGAGGGGAGATTCTACGAGTACGTCGCCCGGCAATGCGCGGTGCTTTGGCCGGGAGTTGTGTACCGATTTCATCAGTGGCGGCACCCTTCCCGAGACGCTGTTCGAGGACCGGCGTGACTGCTTTCGTTCATCCAGGCGCTCGAGACGGAGAAGTGGCTCAGCTAGGGGGTCATCACTCCGATGCGGACGCCAACATCGGCTTTATCTTCGGGATCGGGTTCCCCGCCTGGAGAGGCGGCGTGCGTCAGGTCGTCACAGGCTGTCCGGGCGGTCGAGAGGCATAGTTCGCGCGTCCACGGACGCTCAGCGCGAGCTACGGCCCTCGGTTCGAGCCGACGGGCCAGATCTCAGACGAAGCCAGACCGCGGTAGTCACCGCAGGCCTCGGCTATCTCGTGACCACGAACGTCCCGTGTGCCCCGCGCTCGGCATCGACCATGGGGTGCGAAATGAAGGGGTAGTGGCCTGGCTCGGTGAAGGTGAGCTCGACAAACCCACCCTGGCTGGGGCCTAGTGCGAGGCTCTGGCTCCCGCCGGCTGACTCGCGTCGCATGCATAGCCCCGTCCGCAGGTGCTGGCGACGCGTCGGGGCTGCCCGGGGACCGCCCCGACGGCCACGACGGCCACGACGGCCACGACCGAGAACGTCATCCCCATCCGTCGGTGCCCCACCACGGAGCATCACCCGGCGACGTCGCGGCCCACCACGCCCAGGTCGAGTCGGGCGGTGTCGCCGGGGGAAAGGCGCCCGGTGTCGGTGCCGTCGTCGAGCACCAGGTCGTGTACGTCCTGGGTATCGGTGTTGCTCACCTCGATCACGAGCCGGTCTCCGGCCGGGACCTCGACTGAGTCCGGGTGGAAGCGCATGTCGTAGGCACGGACCTTCACCAGGGTGGTGTGGCCGGTGGCGACGGCACTGGCGGCAACCGGCTCGTCGGTGAACGCCGCCAGGCTGGCCTGGTCGAGCCCGACCCCGACGCCCGCCGCCACCAGGGCGATCGCTAGCCCACCCAGGGCTTGCCTGCGCAGGGACCCTGCCTGGATCCCGTTCGGGGGTACGGCTTCGCGTTTGCCGCTGCGCACCGGCCCGTGAGGCGCGCAGGGCTAGCACGAGGAGCGGCAGGAAGGCGCCCAGCGAGCCGAGCACGACGACCGAGGACACCACGCGGACGGCGGCTGGCACCGGCATCAGGCAGAGCAGGAGGGCCAGGTTGGTGGCGGTTACCCGCAGTACGGCGGCCCGGTTCAGGACTTCGTTGGCGGTGCGGACCGGTGAGGGGCCGCCGCCGAGGGCGACTGTCGCTGGCCGCACAACCTTCTCTCCCAGGGCCGTTCCGACTCACACTTCAAGCCTTCCAACCGTCGGCACGCATGCTGCTCATGGCCGTCAGTCTTCCCCTACCAGTCCCCCACGGGCCGACAAAAGTTAGCAGGGGGATAGCCCGAAAAAGAGAAGAAACCGTAGGCTGAGCTGCGGTTTCATCGAGTGGAGCGTAGGGGACTCGAACCCCTAACCCCCTGCTTCCAAACGGATCGGGATCTGAGACCAAAGCGGCGCTTACCCTGAGCAAATGACCGGCGCGGGAGGGAGCAGGCTGACACCGGTATGGACAACCCAGCAGAGGCCGAACAGCGGCCAGTCGCCATGATGATCGTCAAAGCCGGGAAACCCGGCAGGTATGCCCTGGCCCTGGGACCAACGACCATCCGCATCGCTGAATCACCGTCGTCGGTGATGGTCGGACAGGCGCGAAAACTCCCGAAACGGCAGATCAACGCCTTCGGCGAGCAGGAACCGATTATCGGGATCGTGCCAAGCAAGCGCGTTGAACGTGACCCATCTGGCACGTATCTGGCACGACCTGGAACCAAAACAGCCCCTGACACTGCATCTTCGCAGTTCAGAGGCTGTTTGGCATTGGCGGTGGCGGTGGGATTTGAACCCACGGTAGGGATGAACCTACACATCATTTCGAGTGATGCACCTTCGGCCGCTCGGACACGCCACCGCGGAAGACCTTACCGGACCGCCGCGGGGCGCAAGAATGTGGGTTTGACCACGTATGGGCGGTCAAACGCAGATCTTCTCGTCCAGCGCGGGGGTCACGCGCCGATGTGGATGCGGATCGCGGCGCCGATCGCGGCCATCTGGGCGAGGACGCGGTCGCGTGGGTCGTCAGGCGTTTCGTCGGGCCAGCTCGCGATGACCGCGTAGGCGACCTCGGCGGCCGGGCCGGACACGAAGCCGACATCGGCCCGCACGGTCGAGATTGTCCCGGTCTTGTTCACCAGGGTCACGCCCCGGTCGGGCTCGGCATGGGCCAGCGGGTCGAGGCCGAACGCGGCCGCCACCATCGACAGGTCGGCGTTGGCGGCGACCCATCGCAGCACACGTGCGCTGGCCTCGGCGGAGACGATGTCACGCTGGTGCAGACGCGCCATCAGGTCGGAGAGCTCGCTGGCGCATCCCGCCGACAGCGTCCACGGGTCGTCGGGTCCGCGCTCGTCACGCACCGGGCCGAGCAACGCAGAGCGGGTGAAGCCGAGCGAGGTGGACGTCGCGGTCATCGCGTCGATGCCGATGCGCCGGATGAGGACGTTGGTGGCGAGGTTGTCGCTGAATCCACCCACCAGCCAGCAGAGATCGTCGATGGTGAATGCATCGCGCCGCATGAGGGGCCAGAGGCCGGAGTCCGCGACGAGATCGGGGGCGGTGCGGGTCAGCTCTTCTTCGAGATCGAGCTCACCGTCCTCGGCCTGCCTGGCCGTCTCGATGAGAAGGAAGAGCTTGCCGATGCTTGCGGTGCGCAGCACGCGGTCCGGCTCGAGGGCCACCAGCACCTCCGCCGTCGCGGCATCGCGCAGGCAGATCGACCACTCGACGTCGGCCGACAACACGGGGAGGCGCACGGCTCAGACCGTCTCGAGAAAATGGGCCAGGATCTGCAGACCGCCCTCGAGCGACGCCACCGGCACGCGCTCGTCGATGCCGTGGATGCCCGACCGGCGACGACCCTCGGGGTCGACAGTCGCAGGGGCGAATCCGTAGCACGCGATGCCGAGAGAGCTGAACGCCTTGGCATCCGTGCCCCCACCCAGGCATCCCGGCACCACCACGGTCCGTGGGTCCGCGTGCCGGATCGACGCTGCCATCGCCTCGAACCACGCATTGTCGACGGGCGCCTGGACCGGAGGCTCCCGCACCGTGTGCTCGAACGCAACGTCATCGCCGACCAGCGCTGGCAGAGCGGCACACAACTCCTCCTCGAAGCCCGGCGGGCAGCGGACGTCGATCTCGGCCTCGGCCAGTCCGGGAATGACGTTGACCTTGTAGCCCGCGCGCACCACGGTGGGGGTCGTCGATGCCCGGATCGTGAACGCGGCGGCATCGGCAGCATCTCCCAGCTCGGCGATCGTGTGCAGCACACCGTCGTCGGTGGTCAGGTCGGCCTTGAGTCCCAGGGCGGCGGCGGTCTGCTCGAGCTGCGCCCTGACCAAGGCCGACATGTGCAGGGGCCACGCGTGGTGCCCGATGCGCTGCAGCGCGTCGATGAGCGCGAGCACGGCACCGCCTTCAACGGGACGCGAGCCGTGACCGGAGCTGCCCGTCGCGGTGAGCCGCAGGTGCATGGTGCCGCGCTCGCCGGCCGCGATGCGGGCGAGCCGCACGGGCTCGCCGGCCGCACTGATGTGTTCCTCCACCACGCCACCGGACTCACCGATGCCCACGGTGACGCCGGCGAACAGCTCGGGGCGCGCCCCGACGAGCCAGCGCGCGCCGAAGGCACCATCGGTCTCCTCGTCGGCGACGAAGGCGACAACGACATCACGCCGTGGACCTTCACCAGTCGCCGCCCAGTCGAGCAGCACCGTCAGTGTCATCGCACACATGTCTTTCATGTCCGTCGCACCACGTCCGCGGACACAGCCGTCGACGACGTCTCCACCGAACGGATCGAAGCTCCACTGCTCGGGCTCGGCCGGCACGACGTCGAGATGAGCGTGCACCAGCAGGCCCTCCAACGAAGGGTCGGCGCCGCTCACCCGCACGACCACGTTGGCCCGGTGGGGAGCATCCTCACGGGCGAGCAGCCGTGGTTGGTAGCCCGCATCGGCCAGCTGGCTGTATATCCACTGCGCCGCCGGTAGCTCTCCCTCAGCGTCGCCGGGCGCCCTGTTGGTGGTGTCGAAGCGCAGGAGGGTCTGCAGCACGGAGACGACGTTGGGGCGTTCCACCACGACGGGCTCCTCATTCATACGGTCCGGATGAGCGCAGGTTTGCGGAACACATCTCGCAGACACTGTGCCTCACGTTCACCAGTCTCGTCCAGAGTCGGGGCCTGCGAGGCCCCTGCACGTGACGGTTGTGTTACGTATCTCTAGCAAATCATTGACATCGGGCATGTGCTGCTGAACAGTGCGCAGAGTGTCGGGGATACCCGGTGCACGTGCATCACCAAGATCGGGGACCCATGATCGACACGACTCGCGTACGCCTCTGGCGCCCACTCACGGGCGTCATGACGGCCGCCCTGCTCACTCTCTCCGGGATGCTCGTGGCCACAGCACCAGCCCACGCCGCCAACGACTCCACGAAGGAGCCGATCAAGGTCGCCCTCGTCGCCGACGTCGACACCTTCAACCCCTTCACGGCCATCCTGCTCGCCAGCACGGGCATCAACCGCTACCAGTACGAAGCACTGGTCGGTTACGGCAAGGGCAGCGAGCCGGTCGCTGGGCTGGCCGCCACGTGGAAGACCAGCGCCGACGGCAAGACGTGGACCTACAACATCCCCACCGACCGCCAGTGGTCGGACGGCGAGCCCGTCACTGCGGACGATGTGGTCTACACGTACACCTCGATCATGAAGACCTCCGCGCTCCAGGCGGCCAACGGCGGCCTCGTCGCCAACATCGCGGGCGTCAGCGCCTCAGACCCGCAGACCGTGGTCATCGCGCTGAAGGAGGCCCAGGCCTCCAACCCCGGCCAGGAGATCCCGATCGTCCCGCAGCACATCTGGAGCAAGCAGGACGCGACGACGTTCGCGGCCGACAAGGACGTCGTCGGGTCCGGGCCGTTCACCATCACGTCGTACAAGACCGGCCAGTCGGTCGAGCTCAAGGCCAACCCGCGCTTCTGGCGCGGCAAGCCCAAGGTCGCGGGCATCACCTACGTCACCTACAAGAACACCGATGCCGCGGTCCAGGGACTCAAGTCGGGCGAGGTCGACCTCGTCGACGGCTTGACCCCCGCCCAGTACGACTCGTTGAAGAGCGCCACGAACATCACCCGGAACAGCGGGGTCGGCCGCCGATTCCAGTCGCTGGCAATCAACACCGGCGCCATCGACATCAACGGCAAGAAGCTTGGCGACGGCAACCCCGCGCTGCGGGATCCCGCGGTCCGCAAGGCGATCTTCATGGCGGTCGACAAGAAGACGTTGGTCGACCGGGTGCTGCAGGGCCTGGGGACGGTCGGCGAGACCGAGATGCCCAGCACGTACAAGCAGTACTTCGGGTTCGCCGACGGCTACAAGGCGCTCCCGTTCGACATCGACGGCGCCAACAAGGTGCTCGACGACGCCGGGTACGCGAAGGGGTCGGACGGCATCCGCGAGGACAAGAGCGGCAAGCCGATGATGTTCAGGCTGATGGGTCGCAACACCGAGCCGGCACACGCGCAGATGGCGGACTTCATGACGAGCTGGTTCAAGGACATCGGCATCGGGCTCGACACCTCGATGGTCACGCCTGACAAGGTCAACGAAGACTCGACGCTCGGCAAGTACGACCTGTACTTCACCGGCTGGAGCCTCGGCCCCGACCCTGACAACCAGCTGTCGATGAACACGTGCGCCTCTCGGCCGAACGCCGACGGCTCGGGCAGCACCAGCGAGAACAACTGGTGCTCTGCGGAGCTCGACGCGCTGTTCAAGGCCCAGCACGCCGAGCTCGACGCGGACAAGCGGGCCGACCTCGTCAAGCAGGCCTTCAGCGTCATCTACGAGGGCTACGTGAGCAACCCGATCTGGTACGTCAAGCCGCTCGAGGCCTACCGCAGCGACCATTTCGTCGGGTTCACCAGGCAGCCCGAGAAGGACGGCGTGATCCTGAATCAGAACGGCTACTGGGGCCTCTACGGCGCCAAGCCTGCTTCAGCCAGCAGCTCGACGGCCGACGACGGTGGCCTGCCCGGCTGGGTCGTTCCGCTCGGTGCGATCGTGGTCATCGCTGCGGCCGCAGGCGCCATCCTCGCATCGCGTCGGCGCAGCACCGGTGAAGACAGGGAGTGAGACGTGACCGTCATCGAGACGGTCCCCGCGGTCAGCGAGGACTCGAAGGGGTCCTCGTTGCCCCGGTATCTCGCGCTCAAGACCGGCGGCGCGCTCATCAGCCTCGCGCTCGTGGTGGTGCTCGGGTTCTTCGCCTTCCGCGTCCTGCCAGCCGATCCGGCGATCAACATGACGCGGGGTCGTCAGGTCGATCCCGGCGAGGTGGAGCGTCTGCGCAGCCAGATGGGCCTGGACCAGCCGCTGATCGTGCAGTTCGGACACTTCGTCCGAGATCTCTTCACCGGTGACCTCGGCTCGTCGTACGTCTACCGCCGGCCCGTCTCCGACCTGATCATGGAGCACCTCGGCCCCACGCTCCTCCTCACCGGAACGGCTGCCCTCATCTCGGTCGTCCTCGGCCTGTGGCTGGGCCAGAAGGCGGCCTGGCGACGAGGCAGCTGGTTCGACAAGATCAACACCGGGCTGGCCCTGATGTTCTGGTCGGTGCCGACGTTCTGGCTCGGTCTCATCCTCCTGCTGGTCTTCGGTGGGGGCCTGCACTGGTTCCCCACGGGCGGCATGAGCACCGCCGCCTCCCACGACACCGGATTCGCATACGCGCTCGACGTGGCATGGCACCTGGTGCTCCCGGTGACCACGATGGTCGCGGTGGTCTACGCGCAATACCTCATGGTCATGCGCGCATCGGTGCTTGAGGAGATGTCGGCCGACTACCTCACGACAGCGCGCGCGAAGGGCCTGCGCGAAGACCTCGTCCGCACCCGTCACGCCGTCCCGAACGCGCTGCTGCCCACCGTGACACTGATCTTCCTCACGATCGGTTTGCTGATCGGCGGGGCCGTGACGGTCGAGACGGTGTTCTCATGGCCGGGCCTGGGCTACCTGACGTACAAGGGGCTCAGCGCTCCCGTCCTCCCACTCCTGCAAGGAACCTTCGTGGTCTTCTCCGCCGTCGTCATCGTGATGAACTTCGTCGCCGACCTGGTCTATCGCGTGCTCGACCCGCGATTGAAGTCCGCATGACCACGCGAGCCGGTCGGGCCGCGGTGAGAACCCGTCGGCGGGCGCGCGCAGCCGAGGTTGGCCGCGAGATCACCTCGCACCCGTCGGCCATGGTGGGAGCGGCGCTGCTCCTGGTCATCATCGCGCTCGCGATGCTGGCGCCGCTGATCATGCCCCTCGAACGTCTCGACGTCACCCTGGTCACCGCGAAGTCGAACGAGTCGCCCAGTGGCGGTCACTGGCTCGGCACCGACCCGTCGGGCAGGGACGTCCTGGGGTTGCTGCTGTGGGGGTCACGCGCATCGCTGACGGTCGGCTTCGCCGCCACGGCGGTGTCGATGATCATCGGCACCACGATGGGGATGGCGGCCGGTCACTTCACCGGGGTGACCCGCGCCGCCCTGCTGCGAATCATCGACTTCTTCCTCGTCGTGCCGAGCCTGATCCTCGCGATCGTGCTCTCGACGGTGCTGTCACGAGGCCTGACGACGATCATCATCGCGATCGGTGTCACCAGCTGGGCCGCGACGGCGCGCATCGTGCGCGCGCAGACCCTCACGATCGAGACCCGGCCCTACATCGAGAGGTCCAGGGCGCTGGGGGCCGGCGACGCCCACATCATCCGCAGGCACGTCTTCCCGGCCGTGATGCCGCTCGTCATGGCCAACACCACCCTGGCCGTCGGCGCCGCCATCATTGCGGAGTCGACGTTGGCCTTCCTCGGGCTCGGCGACCCCACCACGTTCTCGTGGGGAACGATGCTCAAGACCGCGCTCGACACCGGGGCAGCGACCGCCGGCTACTGGTGGTTCGTGCTCTCCCCCGGCATCGCGATCGTCATCGTCGTGCTGTCCTTCACGCTCGTTGGCCGTGCCCTCGAGTCCGTGCTCAACCCGACGCTGCGGGACCGCTGATGACCGTCAAGGCCGTGCCCCGCAAGGCAGTGCCAGCACTGGTGTGGGACGACGTACGCGTCACCTATGCCGGGGGCATCGTTGCCGTCGACGGCGTCAGCCTCGAGATCGAGCGCGGCGGCACCGTCGGGCTGGCGGGCGAGTCGGGGTGCGGCAAGTCAACGCTCGCGATGTCGGTGCTCCGCCTCCTGCCCACCTCGGCCCACATCGAGGGCCGAGTGCTCCTGCTCGGCGAGGACGTCGCCGACATGACGTGGGGCCACCTACGAGCCGTCCGATGGACCGAGGCCGCGATTGTCTTCCAAGGCGCAATGCACTCGCTCAACCCGGTTCGTCAGGTACGCCACCAGGTCGCCGAGGCACTCGAGCTGCACCGCACGAGCGAGTTCCCCGACTCCACAGCACGCCTGCGCCGGGTCGACGAGCTGCTGGCCCTCGTCGACCTCTCACCCGCCAAGGGAAAGGCCTACCCACACGAGCTGTCGGGCGGGCAACGTCAACGCATCATGATCGCGATGGCGCTGGCCTGTGACCCTGAGGTGATCATCGCGGACGAGCCGACGACGGCGCTCGACGTCATCGTGCAGGCGCAGGTGCTCGATGTCCTGCGCAACCTCGTGCGCGATCGTGGCCTGACCCTGGTGATGATCAGCCACGACCTCGCAGTGCTGGCCGCCGTGTGCGAACGCATCGTCGTCATGAAGGATGGCCGCATCGTCGTGCAGGGCGACGCTCGACAGATCCTCACCGGGCCCGTGCACGAGCACACCCGTGAGCTCGCCGCTGCCTTCCCGGTGATCGGCGATCCGGCTTCGCGGCTCGTTGCCAGCGGTGAGGCCGGGGCGGGCCACACTGCACCGGCCCACACCGTGCTGGAGGTGCGCGACCTCACGGTCGACTTCCGTTCGCGCGGCCAGAAGGTGCGCGCCGTCGACCACGTCAACCTGACCTGCGGCTCGGGCGAGATCGTCGCGCTGGTGGGCCAGTCAGGCTCAGGCAAGACGACGCTCGCCCGCACGATCCTGGGGCTGCAGGCACCCACGAGCGGCGAGGTGCTGCACGAAGGGCGACCGATGCCGCGCCGACGGGCCGGGCTCAAGGCCTACCGTCGCCAGGTCCAGTACGTGCTCCAGGACCCGAGCGCCTCGCTCAACCCCAAGCACACCGTCTACGAGGCAGTGGCCGAAGGCATCCGCATCCACCGCCTCGGCGGCGGGGACGGCGAAGGCAGCGACGAGCACGAGCGGGTGGTCCGGGCCATGACGCGAGCCGAGCTGACCCCGCCCGAGCGTTTCTTCAGCGCCATCCCCCAGGAGCTCTCCGGAGGTCAGCGGCAGCGCGTCGTCATCGCCGGAGCGCTGGCCCTCGATCCGACGTACCTCGTGGCGGACGAGCCCGTCGCCAGCCTCGACGCGTCGGTGCGCGGCGAGATCCTCACCCTGCTGCTGCAGCTGCGTCGCGACCTCGGTCTGGGGGCGCTCGTCATCACTCACGACCTCGGCCTCGCCTGGAACATCGCCGACCGGGTCGTCGTCATGCACCAGGGACGCATCGTCGAGGATGGTCCGGTGGAACAGGTCCTGCTCGACCCGCAGCACGACTACACCAGGTCGCTGCTCAAGGTCGTCCCGTCCAAGCTCGGGGTCCGATGAGCATCGGACCGGGCGATCGGGTCGCGCTCGTGGCGCCCGCCTCACCGTCACCCGCCGAGCGACTGGCCACCGCGGTCGGCCTCGTCTCCTCATGGGGGCTCACGCCCGTCACCTTTCCCAGTGCAACGGATACCTCCGCCCGCGCGAGCTACCTGTCCGGTACCGACCGGGTACGGGCGAACGACGTGCAGCAGGCCTGGTGCGACCCCGACATCGCGGGCATCTTCTGCATCCGCGGCGGCTACGGCACCGTCCGCATCCTCGACCTGCTCGAGGTCGATGCCATGGCGAATGCCGAACCCAAGCCCCTGTACGGCAGCTCCGACATCACCTCGCTGCACGAGTGGCTTCGCGAGCAGCTCGGCGTGCCGACATGGTTCACACCCATGCTGGCCACGGATGTCATGGACGACGAGCTGGCTTGCGACGCGTTGCGTACCGCCGTGCTCGACCCCACCTCGGTCCGCCAGTGGTCGTCCATCGACGCGACCACGCTGGTGCCGGGTCACGCCGAGGGCCAGCTGATCGGCGGAAACCTGTCGCTGCTCGCCTCGACGACGGGTGCCCGCCGCCGCCCGCGACCAGAGACCAGTGGCTCCATGAACGGGGGCTGCATCGCGCTGCTCGAGGACTACACCGAGTCGACCTACCGCATCGACGGCTACCTCCAGACGCTGCTGCGATCGGGATGGTTCGACGGTGTCACCGGCGTTGCCCTCGGCAGCTGGGCCGAGTGCTCCCCCGTGGAGGAGATCCATGCCCTGTGCCTGGAGGTGCTCGGCCCGCTCGGCATACCCATCGTCGGCGCGCTCGGCTTCGGTCACGGTCCCGGGGCGCACAGCATCCCTCTCGGCGTGCCGGGAGTCCTGTCGGCCGGACACACGCCAACCCTTCAGCTCGCGTCTGGTCCGGACTCTCGGACACCTACGCTCCCGTCGCCAGGAAGGCAGCACCGATGACCACGCGTCCCGATGTCCGTCGAGCACCACGCTCGGCCCGCATCCTCAAGTCCCGGCTGGTCGAGGCCAACCGTCAGGAGTTCGACGCCGGTCTGGCGTGGGCGATCGACGACCCGATGGTCGAGGCCGCCGCCGCGCGCATCACCGGCGCCCGCCGACGATTCGTGCTGGGTGCCGCCACCTCGTTCACCTATGCGTCGCTGCTCGCTGCCAAGCTGAGCAACTCGCTGGCCCAGGTGACGTTGGTCGACGGCACGATCGTGCGACCGCTCGACATCCTCTCCGACGTGCGCGCCAGCGACGTCATGATCGTCATCTCCTTGAGTCGCTACCGCGGCTACACGATCGACACCGCCTTGCCGTTCGCGGAGGCAGGCGGCTCCCTCGTGGTGATCACCGACTCGGCCGACAACCCCCTCGTCAGGCACGCGTCGGAGGCCATCGTCATCGGGCCGGTCACCGTTGCCGGGCTCGCGCGCGTCAGCGATGACCTGAGCATGCACCCCGAGACCCCCGCGGTGTCGCCGGCTGTGGTCGCGATGGTCATCGACCTTCTGGGCACGTTGTCGAGTGCCAGCGCCAAGGGCGCCAACCGCCGATTCGCCGAGCGCCAGCGGCTCGCATCAGAACTGGGGCTCTACCGTGACTGACAATGTCGCCGCCGGACACCGGTCCGCACCACAGCAACGCGCCGACGTGACCCATCCGGCCGCCGTCGAGGCGCTGGGCCTGGCGCCGCTGATCGACGGTCACAACGACCTCGCCTGGGAGGCCCGCGACTCCAGCGCCTACTCGGTCGAGGGCATCGACGGCGACATGCGCGGCGTCTACCAGACCGACATCCCCCGTCTGCGCCGCGGCGGCGTCGGGGCGCAGTTCTGGTCGGTCTACGCGCCGTGCGACCAGCGCGGCGCTGATGCCGTCACCTACACGCTGGAGCAGATCGACTTCGTCCATCGGATGATCGCGCGCTACCCCGAGACATTCGCCTTCGCCTGGAGCGGTGATGACGTCCGGCGGGCGTGGGACGGCGGACGTATCGCCTCCCTTCTCGGCGCGGAGGGCGGCCACAGCATCGACGGCTCGCTGGCCGTGCTTCGCGACTTCGCCCGTCTCGGCGTTCGCTACATGACGCTTACCCACAACGACAACACCCCGTGGGCCGACTCCGCGACCGACGAGCCCGAGCACGGGGGGCTCACAGCGTTCGGGCGCGAGGTGGTCGCCGAGATGAACCGGGTGGGCATGCTGGTCGACCTGTCGCACGTCGCCGCGAGCACGATGCACGACGCCCTCGACGTCACGTCCGCGCCGGTGATCTTCAGCCACTCCTCCTGCCGCGCCGTCACCGACCATCCACGCAACGTGCCCGACGACGTCCTGCGGCGGCTGCCGGACAATGGCGGAGTCGTCATGATCGCGTACGTCCCGTACTTCGTGAACCAGCAGTCTGCCGACTGGTCGACCAGCGACCGCACCACCCCGGCGCCGCCGACCACGGTCGAGGACGTGGTTGCCCACGTGGAGCACGCCCGCGAGGTGGTCGGCGTCGACCACATCGGTCTGGGCAGCGACTACGACGGCGTCGAGGTCTTCCCCGCGGGCATGGGTGACGTCACCGGGCATGCCGTGCTGTTGCAGCGGTTGGCCGAGCGCGGCTGGTCCGGTACCGATCTGGCCCGGCTCATGGGCGACAACGTCCTGCGCGTGCTCGACGCCACCGCTGCGGACCGGAGCATCCCCCGTGAGGGAGCCTGAGCGCATGGACCCGGCTCTTCTCGATGACTTCGCACATCGAGCGCAGGGTCTGATCAGGGCGCAGGGTTTGATCGGAACTCGTCGGCGATCGGTGCTCGGCATCACCGGACCGCCAGGCGCCGGCAAGTCCACCCTCGCGTCCGCGCTGGTGGCCCGCCTGCGGGCCGACGGTGTGGCCGTCGCGCACGTGCCGATGGACGGGTTCCACCTGGCCGACGTCGCCCTCGACCAGCGTGGGCTGCGCTCACGCAAGGGAGCCATCGAGACGTTCGACGTGGACGGCTATCTCGCGCTGCTGCTCCGGCTGCGATCGGATGTCGACCACGACGTCCTCGCGCCAGACTTCGACCGGACGCTCGAACAGCCGCTTGCCGGGTCCATCACCATCCGGGCAGGCGATCGCCTCGTGGTCACCGAGGGCAACTACCTCCTCGACGAGCAGGACCCGTGGCCGTCCGTGCGATCGGCCCTCGATGAGGTGTGGTTCGTCGACCTACCCGATGACGAGCGACGCCGCCGACTCGTCCGCAGGCACGTCGAGTTCGGCAAGGCTGAACCCGCGGCCCGGGAATGGGTTGCGCGCGTCGACGAGGCCAATGCGCCACGCATCACTGCGCGACGCGACCTCGCTGACCTCGTGATCGAGGCCGCGAGGTTCTAGAGCTCGTCGTCCCTCAAGGGTTGCGCGGAGGGCTGGATGCCGAGAGGAACGTGTCGCTGAACAGGTCGAACTCTTCATCGCGTGCGCGTCCGGTGCCGGCGCCCTTGAGCAGGCTGACGAGCTCACCGGCCGCGCGGTCGATGCGCTGGCCCAGCGCGTTGGCGCCATCGGTGCCCCAGTCGTGGGACGAGGCGAACACCCCGGTCGGAACGACCAACGCCTGCAGGTAGGCGAAGAGCGGCCGCAGCGAGTGGTCGATCGCCAGTGAGTGACGGGCCGTGCCACCGGTGGCGGCGAGGAGCACGGGCTTGCCGATCAGTGCGTCAGCCTCGAGGACGTCGATGAACGACTTGAAGAGTCCCGGGAAAGAGGCCTTGTAGATCGGCGCGACCACGATGAGCCCGTCAGCGGCGACGACCTTGTCGATGACGTCCTGTAGACGCGGCGCGGCGAAGCCGGTCAGCGTCGCATCGGTGATGTCGTGGGCCAGCTCTCGCAGCGTGACGAGCTCGACGGACGCATCGCCGAACTGACGCCGGACCGATTCGGTCAGACGGTCGGCGAGCATGCGGGTCGACGACGGGTCGCTGAGTCCGGCGGAGATCGCGACGATCCTGGTCACGTGGTGCTCGCTTCTGTCGGCGTGAGGTTGTCAGTGGAGCGAACGCCCTCGACCTCGGCGGCATCCCGAGCCGCGACGCGGCGTGCGTGGGTCGGAGCGTCCGGCACGTTCGCGGGCCGGCGAGCGTCGAACTCCGCGCGCAGCGTCGGCACGATCTCACCCAGCAGGTCGAGCTGTTCGAGGACGACCTTGAGGGGCAGTCCCGCGTGGTCGATGAGGAACATCTGGCGTTGGTAGTCACCGAAGAAGTCGGCGAACGTCAGCGTCTTCTCGATGACTTCCTGCGGGCTGCCGACCGTGAGTGGCGTCTGGTCGGCGAAGTCCTCGAGCGACGGTCCGTGACCGTAGACCGGCGCATTGTCGAAGTAGGGACGGAACTCGTTGATGGCGTCCTGGCTGTTCTTGCGCATGAAGATGTGGCCACCGAGCCCGACGATCGCCTGCTCCGGTGCACCGTGCCCGTGGTGGGCGTAGCGCTGCCGGTAGAAGTTGATCAGCCGGATGTAGTGCTCCTTGGGCCAGAAGATGTTGTTGGCGAAGTAGCCGTCGCCGTAGAACGCGGCGATCTCGGCCACCTCGGGTGTGCGGATCGAGCCGTGCCACACGAAGGGCGCGACGCCATC
The DNA here is from genome assembly GCF_014378035.1 of Aeromicrobium sp. GTDB lineage: Bacteria > Actinomycetota > Actinomycetes > Propionibacteriales > Nocardioidaceae > Aeromicrobium. The sequence continues at coordinate 16,659 of NZ_JACMOM010000228.1, forward strand.
GAGCGGGCGCGGCGTCGCTGTGAACCCTTGCAACGGCGTGCGGAACTGGCCCTCCCAGTCAACGACGTCCTCGTCCCAGAGCCGTCGCAGGAGGTGGTAGTTCTCGACCGTCAGCTCGACGCCCTTGGAGGGGTCCTTGCCGAACCATGGGTAGACCGGGGCGGTGTTGCCGCGGCCGAGCACGAGATCCGTGCGACCGTCGGACAGGTGCTGGAGCGTGGCGAAGTCCTCGGCCATCTTGACCGGGTCGTTCGTCGTGATGTGCGCGACCGAGGTCGACAAGATGATGCGCTCGGTCTGGGCGGCCACGAACGCATGGAACGTCGACACCGATGGCGGTACGAAGCCGGTGTTGTGGTGCTCGCCGATCGCGAACACGTCGAGCCCCACCTCCTCGACCTTCTTGGCGATCGTCACCATGGCCTTGAGCCGCTCGTGCTCGGTGGGTGTCGAGCCGTCTGTCGGGTCGACCGTGAGGTCACCGACGCTGAAGACGCCGAACTGCATGCTGGTCACATCTGCTCCTTCGCCACGCTCGAGACTCACTTATTAACTATTCAACTAGTTTCCCACACCATCTATTTCCGCCGCCACTCAGACACCTGTGACGTCGATCAGCACCTTGCCCACGACACCACCCTCGACCGCGGCATGCGCCGCCGCAGTCTCCTTGAGCGGGAAGCGCACGAGCGGCAGACCTGCCTCCTCACCCACCGGCAGGACACCGTCGCGCAGGGCGGCTGTGACGTCCTCGACACCGGCGGTCAACGCGGCGTCACCCACCGTGTAGAGGAGCAGGAACTGGTAGCGCGCATTCAGAGCGAAGTGCGCCCGAACGTCGAGCGTCATGTGGCTTCCGCCGTCGTTGGCATAGACCGCGATGCTTCCGTGGTTGGCCAGAACTGCCTGGTTGAGCTCGGCATTCGCCGCGGGGGCGACCTCCACCACCATGTCCACCCCGTCAGGCGCGACAGCCCGGATCGCTCCGGCCGGGTCGGGCCGCGTGTAGTCGACCGTGTGGTGGGCGCCAGCCGCGGTCGCGAGTGCCGCCTTCGCCGGGCTGCTGATCGTCGTGACGACCGTGGCGCCGGACCACCGCGCGAGCTGGATGGCCGCGTGGCCCACAGCCCCCGCCCCGCCGGCAACCAAGACCGTCCGACCCGCGAGCGTCCCGGGACCAAGCCGTGCGGGTCCGTCCTCGTGGACCGTCAGTGCACGGTGCGCCGTCATCGCCGGAACCCCGAGCGAGGCACCGATCTCGAACGAGACGTTGTCGGGCAACAGCACGACCCGCGACGCCGGCACGACCGTCAGCTCTTGTGCTGTGCCAGTCGGTCGCTGGTGGGCGGCGAGGTAGATCCAGACCCGGTCGCCGACAGCCAGCCCATCGACCTCCGGGCCGATCGCGTCGACGACGCCCGACCCATCCTGGTTGGGCACCATCTCGGGAAAGGCCATGTCCTGCCCCGTCGCACCCGCGCGGGTCTTCCAGTCGGTCGGATTGACCCCGGACACCACCACGCGCACACGGACCTCGCCGGCATCCGGCTCGGGAACGTCACGGTCGACGATGGTCAGGACTGACGGGTCACCCGTGCGGGTGTAGGTGGCGGCTCTCATGACTGGTGCAACACACCTCGCGTTCAGATGTTCCGGCCGCCTCGTTGACGGCGAGCACCACCGTACCGATGCGCCCCCGTCAGCAGACCGCCGGAAGGACGGCGACGTCACCCAGGAAGTCGGCGGCCGACGGCAGCTCGAGGCGCTCCGGCACCTCGATCTCGTCGACCGTGACGGTCATCGGTGCCCGGCGAAGAAGTCGCGCAACAACGACGCCGATTCGTCTGCCAGGACCCCGCTGACGACCTCGGGCCGGTGGTTGAGCCGGCGGTCGCGCACGACGTCCCACAACGAGCCGACCGCGCCGGCCTTGTCGTCGAACGCACCGAACACCAGCCGCTCGATCCGCGACGCGACGATGGCTCCCGCGCACATCGTGCAGGGCTCGAGGGTGACCACGAGGGTGCAGCCCTCCAGCCGCCACTCACCCCTGACCAGCGCGGCCTCGCGGATCGCGACGATCTCGGCATGGCCCGTCGGGTCGCCGTCGCGCTCGCGGGTGTTGCGCCCGCGACCGATCACCGCACCGTCAGGGTCGACGACCACGGCCCCCACCGGTACGTCGCCGTCGTCGAGGGCCAATCGGGCAAGCAGCAACGCCTCCTGCATGAGGTATTCGTGCGTCACCCGATGATGGCCTCGAGCTCGTCGCCGAAACCGAGGCGGGCGGCGACGTCGCGCAGGACGTCCTCGGGGTAGAGCTCGTCGTCGTCACACAGGATGCTGAGGTCGAGTGCCGGCATGCCGAGGTCGCTGAGGATGCCGAGGTCGCCGGCCGGCTGCGCGTCGTCCCCGTCATCGAGGTCGGGAAGGTCGAGGAGGTCGGCGATCCCACCGGCCAGGGGCCAGTCGGGTACGGCGGTGATGTCCGACAGCATGGCGCGCACCAGGGAGCCGGAGCGCCGCAGGATGACGAAGAAGTCGTCGTTCATCGACACCAGCCCGAGCACGCCGACGTCGGAGGGGAACCGCGCCAGTGCCTGGCTGAGATCCTCGACGTCCTCGCCCAGACCGGGGTGCAGCTCGACAACCTGCCACTCGCCCTCTTCGCGGTAGGCGGCCACAGCGAAATCGACATCGTCTTCGGCCACGACGCGCCTCCTGTCGGCTTTGTGTCTTGTACGGGCCAACCCCCACAGCGATGGTGACAGACGCCGTTGGTCCACCGCTAGTCTCGTGGCATGCAGGTACACGTCGCCGACCACCCGCTGATCTCGCACAAGCTGACACTGCTCCGCGACAGACGCACCGACTCACCTACCTTCAGGCGTCTCGCCGACGAGCTCGTCACGCTGCTCGCGTACGAGGCCACCCGCGACGTGCGCGTCGTGCCGGTCGACATCACGACCCCGGTCGCGGAGGCCAGGGGCGTGCGTCTCTCAGTCCCGCGACCACTCGTCGTCCCGATTCTGCGCGCCGGCCTCGGCATGCTCGAGGGCATGCAGCGGCTGCTCCCCACCGCCGAGGTCGGCTTCCTCGGCATGGTGCGCAACGAAAAGACCTTCGAGGCGGTCACCTACGCCGAGCGTCTTCCCGACGACCTCACGGGCCGGCAGTGCTACGTCCTCGACCCAATGCTCGCCACGGGCGGGACTCTCGCCGCGGCGATCGACTTCCTCGTGACCCGAGGAGCCGACCACATCACGGCCATCACCTTGCTCGCCGCGCCCGAGGGCATCGCCCGCATGGAGAAGGAGCTGCTGGGTGTCGACGTCCCGGTCAACCTCGTGACGGCCGGGCTCGACGACAGGCTCAACGAGCTGGGCTACATCGTGCCCGGGCTCGGCGATGCGGGCGACCGGCTGTACGGCGTCGTCTGACGAGACGTTGCGCCAGGGGTCAGCGGAAATAACCGAAGTAGAAGATGCCAACGACCACGAGTCCGAGCATGAGAAAGATCAGTGCCCTGCTCCCGCTGTTCTCATCATCATCGGGTCGGTCGTACTCGGGCTTGTCCACGACGGTTCTCCAATGTCGAACGGGCTTCCCTCTTGGTGCACACGATAGCGAAGCACCAACGGCGTTGACGACATGGCGTCAACGCGGTCACAGCGAGCGGATGATCTCCTCGACCTTGTCCTTGGCATCGCCGAACAGCATCTGGGTGTTGTCGCGGAAGAACAGCGGGTTCTGCACGCCGGCGTAACCCGGGGCCATCGACCGCTTGAAGACGATGACGTCATGGGCCTCCCAAACGTGCAGCACCGGCATGCCGGCGATGGGGCTGGTCGGGTCCTCCGCCGCAGCAGGGTTGACGGTGTCGTTGGCGCCGATCACGAGCACCACCGACGTCTCGGCGAAGTCGTCGTTGACCTCGTCCATCTCGAGCACGATGTCGTACGGGACCTTGGCCTCGGCGAGCAGCACGTTCATGTGGCCGGGGAGCCGGCCGGCAACGGGGTGGATGCCGAAGCGCACCTCGACGTCGAGCGCACGGAGCTTGCGCACGAGCTCGGCCACGGGGTATTGCGCCTGCGCGACAGCCATGCCGTAGCCGGGCGTGATGATGACGCTGGTGGCGTTCTTGAGGAGCTCGGCGGTGTCTGCGGCGGTGGTCTCGCGGTGGTCGCCGTAGTCGGTGTCGTCGGCGGTGGACGCCACCGCACCGAAGCCACCGGCGATGACCGAGATGAACGATCGGTTCATGGCCTGACACATGATGTACGACAGGTAGGCACCCGACGAGCCGACCAGCGCGCCCGTGACGATCAGCGCATCGTTGTCGAGCAGGAAGCCTGATGCCGCTGCGGCCCAGCCGCTGTAGCTGTTGAGCATCGACACCACGACGGGCATGTCTCCGCCCCCGATCGATGCCACGAGGTGCCAGCCCAGCGCCAGCGCGACGACCGTGACCGCGATGAGCAGTCCAAGGCTCGGCGTGATCACGAAGAACACCGTCAGCACGCCGAAGGCGGCCAGCGCGCCGAGGTTGATCAGGTTCTTGCCGGGCAGCATCAGCGGGCTCGACTTGATCCGCGCCGAGAGCTTGAGGAAGGCCACGATCGAGCCGGTGAACGTCACTGCACCGATGAAGATGCCGATGAAGACCTCAGCGTGGTGGATGTTCAGGAGCGAGCCCGTGAACTCGGTCTGCCCGGCGTGCCCCTCGACCTCGTAGTAGCCGTTCCAGCCGACCAGCACCGCGGCCAGACCAACGAAGCTGTGCAGCAGCGCGATGAGCTCGGGCATGCCGGTCATCTCGACGACGCGGGCACGCCACAGCCCGATCGCCGCGCCGATCGCCACGGCGATCAGCAGCAGCACGATCGACGTCGAGTCAGCCACGTCGGCAACGACGCCGAACGTCGCCAGCAGCGCGATGACCATGCCGGTGATGCCGTAGAGGACGCCCTGGCTGGCGGTCTCGTGCTTGGACAGTCCGGCGAGGGACAGGATGAACAGCAGTGCCGCGACGATGTACGCAGCGGTGGCGATGCTCTGGGAATCCATGGTGCTCAGCCTTTCGAGACTGTGTCTTGTGAGACTGAGTCTTTGGAGAACATGCTGAGCATGCGTCGGGTCACGGCGAAGCCACCGAAGACGTTGATGCTGGCGAGCAGGATTGCTGCGAACGACAGCACCCTGATGGTGGTGTCGTCCTGCACGATCTGCACCATCGCGCCCACCACGATGATGCCGCTGATGGCGTTCGTGACTGACATCAGCGGGGTGTGGAGCGCGTGATGCACCTTGCCGATGACGTAGTAGCCGATCACGACGGCGAGGAGCAGCACCGTGAAGTGCTCGGGCAGAGGCTCGGGCGCGAAGGCGTTGATCAGGAACAGGGCGAGGACGCCGACGCCGAGCGCCGCGAGCTTCACTGCCGGAGATGTGGGTTGCTTCGGCGCCGGCGGCTCCAGGGGCGGTGGGGCGGCTGCCGCCTTGGGCTGCGCCGACACCGGCACGGCTGGCGGAGGCCAGGTCTTCTCACCATCGCGCACGACCGTGACGGTGCGCTGCACGACGTCCTCGAAGTCGAGCACCACGTGGCCGTCCTTGCCGGGGGTGAGCAGCTTCATCAGGTTGACGAGGTTGGTTCCGTAGAGCTGCGAGGCCTGTGTGGGCAGGCGTCCGGCGAGGTCGGTGTACCCGATGATCGTCACGCCGTTGCTGGTCACGACCACTTCACCCGGCTTCGACCCGGCGACGTTTCCGCCCTGCGCCGCCGCCATGTCGACGATGACGCTTCCGGGCTTCATGCTCGCGACGTCTGCCTCCGTGATGAGCCGGGGGGCCGGGCGGCCGGGGATCAGCGCCGTCGTGATGATGATGTCGACCTCGGCGGCCTGCTCGGAGTAGATCTCGGCGGCCCGCTCGTTGTACGCGTCGGTCGTCGCCTTGGCGTAGCCGTCCGTGCTCTGCTCGGTCTCGACGTCGACCGGGAGGTACACCCCGCCGATCGAGGCCACCTGGTCGGCCACCTCCGCCCGCGGGTCGGTGGCGCGCACGATCGCGCCCAGGCTGTTGGCCGTACCGATCGCGGCAAGCCCTGCCACGCCCACTCCGGCCACGAGCACCGTGGCCGGCGGCACCTTGCCTGCCGCCGTGATCTGGCCGGTGAAGAAGCGGCCGAACGCGTGCGCCGCCTCGACGACGGCGCGGTAGCCGGCGATGTTGGCCATCGACGACAGCACGTCGAGCGACTGTGCGCGGGAGATACGCGGGACGGCATCCATCGCCAGCACCGTGATCGGACGCTGCGCGAGAGCCTCGACCAGATCGGGGTTCAGCCCGGGGCTGATGAGGCCGATGAGGGTCGCACCGTCGGCGAGAAGGTCGATCTCCGCGATCGACGGTGCGTTGACCTTGAAGACGATGTCGCTGTGCCACACGTCGGCGGTCGAACCGATCGTGGCTCCGGACTCGACGTAGGCGTCGTCGGTGAAGCTCGCCTTCTGACCTGCCCCGGACTCGACCGACACGGCGTAGCCGAGCCCGATCAGCTTGCCGACAGTCTCGGGTGTGGCCGCGACGCGCGTCTCACCCGCACTGGACTCAGCGACGACGCCGATGACGGCGACGGCCGTGGCGACGTCGGAGGAACTCGACTCGTGATCTCCGACGGTGGTCATTCGCCGAACGTTATCTGTTCGTCACCAGTGACGACCAGCCCGTGAGACCCGCGTCTCATCCTTCGGTCGTTCGACGACGGAAACCCCTCAGGTGACGCGCACCCCACGCCCGCGGGCACCCGCACCATGGCGGCTGCCACGATCGAGGGGTGAGCACCGCCGACATCAGAGACCGCCAGCTCTCACGCTGCTGCGATGCGCTGGCCGCGGTGGATCCGGGCGCGGCGACACTGTGCGCAGGCTGGTCCGCGCACGATCTTGCGCTTCATCTGTGGTCCATCAAACGCGAGCCGCTGGCTTGGGCAGGCATGCTCCTGCCCGTGCTGACCCCGCTCACGAGACAGCGCGCTGACCTGATCCGTCGCCGGTGGAGCTACGAGGATCTGATCGACCATCTCCGCTCCGAGCCAGGATCGATTGCCTGCATGCCCCTCGATCGCTGGGAGGACCACCGCCACGCGCTCGGCGAGTACTACGTCCACACCCAGGATGTGGCTCGCCCTCATGGTGTTCTTCAGCCGGCTCCCGACGATGAGCTGCAGGAAGCGCTCTGGCAACGAACCCGCACCGTGGCTCGGATCCTTCGCAGGCGACTACCGGCCGGCCTGGTCCTGGAGCACCCCGACGGTCGCCGGGCCTCGTCCGGTCGCGGCAGTCCCGGGGTCATCGTCAGCGGCGCGCCCTCAGAACTCATCTGCTGGGTCTACGGCCGACAGTCGATGGCGGCGGTGACAGTCCGGGAGGAGTAGACGGACCTCCCAGGCATCGGCACGCACGCGGCGAAGAGCTGGGGGTCGAGCCGGCACTGGACTGCGCCAGATGAGTAGTACGTGGGGCCAGATCAGTAGTACCAGGGGTAGGGAGAGAAGTCGGGCGCACGCTTCTCCAGGAAGGCGTCGCGACCCTCTTGTGCCTCGTCGGTCATGTAGGCCAGGCGGGTTGTCTCGCCGAGAAGCACCTGCTGCCCGACCAGTCCGTCGTCGATCATGTTGAACGAGTACTTGAGCATTCGCTGGGCCGTCGGCGACTTCGCGTTGATCTTGGCACCCCACTCGAGCGCGACCCGCTCGAGGTCGGCATGCGGCACGACCTTGTTGACCATGCCCATGCGGTGGCCGTCGTCGGCGGTGTACTCATCGCCGAGCATGAAGATCTCGCGGGCGAACTTCTGGCCCACCTGACGGGCGAGGTAGGCCGAGCCGAAGCCGCCGTCGAACGAGCCTACGTCGGCATCGGTCTGCTTGAACCTCGCGTGCTCGGCCGACGCGAGGGTGAGGTCGGCAACGACGTGCAGGCTGTGGCCACCGCCGGCAGCCCAGCCGGGCACGACGGCGATGACGATCTTCGGCATGAACCGGATCAGCCGCTGGCACTCCAGGATGTGCAGACGGGCCAGCTTCGCCGGGTCGACCGACTCCGCGGTGGTGCCCTCCGCGTACTGGTAGCCGGCCTTGCCGCGAATACGTTGGTCTCCTCCGGAGCAGAAGGCCCAGCCACCGTCCTTCGGCGAGGGCCCGTTGCCGGTGAGCAGCACACAACCGACGTCGGACGAGGTGCGCGCATGCTCAAGGACGTTCAACAGCTCATCGACGGTCTGCGGCCGAAAGGCGTTGCGCACCTCGGGCCGGTCGAACGCGATGCGGACCGTGCCGTGCTCGACTGAACGGTGGTACGTCAGGTCATTGAGGCCATCGAAGCCGTCAACCTCCTGCCAGGCAGACGGGTCAAAGGTCTCGGAGACGGTCATGGCGCGAGGGTATCGCGAGAGCGCCCCACCGTCGGTGTGGTCAGCCATGACCGCCGAACACCGTCAGGGTGATCTCGATGGCTTTTTTCAGATACCGACGGTATGTTGAAGCCATGGTTGACACATTCCACGGCAAGGTTGCGCTGATCACCGGAGGCGCGCGCGGCATCGGCGAGGGCGTCGCACGCGGATTCGTCGAGCGGGGCGGCAAGGTCGCCCTCGTAGGGCTGGAGCCCGAGCTCCTCGCCGCCGTCTCCGCAGACATCGGAGACTCAGCCGCCTGGTGGGAGGCCGACGTCCGTGACGGGCAGGCCCTGGCCACCGCGATCAACGCCGCCGCCGAGCACTTCGGCCGCATCGACTTCGTCCTGGCCAACGCCGGCATCGCGTCGTACGGCACGGTGCGCCAGATCGACGACTCCGCCTTCGAACGTGTCGTCGACATCAACATCAACGGCGTCTTCCGCACGCTCAAGTACGCCACCCCGCACCTCGTGGCGTCCAAGGGGTACGCGCTCGTGGTCGCCTCGCTCGCCTCGTTCACACCGCTCGCGGGCCTCGCGTCGTACAACGCGAGCAAGGCCGGCGCCGAGTCGCTCGGTCTGGCCTACAAGCAGGAGGTCGCCCACCTGGGGGTCGCTGTGGGCATCTGCCACCCGTCGTGGGTCGACACCGACATCGTGCGCAACGCCGAGCACGACCTGCCGTCATTCCGGGCCATCCGCAAGAAGCTGCCCTACCCCGCCAACGGCACGACGAGCGTCGAGGACTGCGTGGAGCTGATTCTGCGAGGCTTCGCCAAGCGCAAGAGCCGGGTCTACGTGCCGAAGGGTGTCGTCATCTCCAACTGGACGAAGGCGCTGACGAACTCACCGCTCGTGTGGCCCGTCATGAAGCGCATCGCCGGAAAGTCGGTCCCACAGATGGAGAAGGAGGTTGACGCCCTCGGGCGCTTCCACCACTCGCACGTGCCGGAGACCAAGCCCGCCGACTGAGCACTGTCAGACGGTCTGGACCGACGCAGCCAGCGACACCATGTGACCGAGCCGCGCGAGCTCGGAGGCAAGGAACTCCGGTCCTCCGTGACGCCCGACGACCACCACGAGCCCATCGCCGTGGCGGTCGCGGGCGGGGCTGGCTGCCAGCACGGTCGAGTCCCATTCAGGCACCTCCCGCAGCACCTTGGCCTTGCGGATACCGAGCCAGTCCGAGGCGACCGCCACCAGCTCGGGTGCCGTCGATGACCTGGAGATGACCACGGCCTCACCATCGACCCGATGCAGGGCCATCGCCCAGTCGGTGCGGAACGTGGACGGGATGACCTCGACAAGCTGCTCGATGGCGCGCTTGGGATCCTCGGTGAACTGTTCGACCGCCTCGAGATCCATTCTCAGGTTGGCTCCCGCGTTGTAGCGGGATATCCAGTCGACCTTGACCCCGTCCAGCTGGTGGCAGGCCGTGATGAGCGCGTCGGGCATGACGTGCGGCGGCAGCTCGAGCAGCACGTCGTCGACGACGATGCCATCAGCCCGGCGCTCGACGATCTCGATCGCCTCGATGTCGGCGCCCGCCCCACCGAGTGCGGTGGCGAGTGCGCCAAGGGAGCCGGGCACGTCAGGAAGCTCGACGCGCAGCAGGAAGGCCATGTGACCATTCTCTCCGGCCCACGTTGCCGCGGGGTTACGCGGGTAGCGTGGTGATGTGAATCCCACTGCCACCCGCACTGCCTTTCGCGCCGTTGCCATCGCCGAGGCCCTGTCGTGGGCCCTCCTCCTGAGCGCCATGTTCTGCAAGTACGCCACCAAGTCCGAGCCGTTCGGTCTGCGGGAGGGCGGCGTGCCCGTGGCCGGGATGATCCACGGTGTCGTCTTCGTCGTGTTCGTCGTCATGTGCTTCGTGTCCCGGCGCGCGTTCGGCTGGAGCCGCAAGGTCACCCTCGTGGCGCTGGCGTCGAGCATCCCGCCGTTCTGCAGCGTCCTGTTCGAGCGGGGTGCCGATGCCCGCGGCCTGCTCGAGTCACCCCGTGCTCACTCCTCCGGCGCGACCTCCAAGCCGTAGCGCTCGATGCAGAAGGTCCGCAGCCGCGTGGCGAACTCGGCCAGCGTCGCCGCGGCGTGATGGTGCGGCTCCCATGCGGCGAACAGGCCGATGCGCAAGGGGCCGTCGCGGTCGATGATCTGGAGCGGGTGCAACCCGAACCGTGGATCGTCCGACACCACAGCGACGCCTCGGCCCGCCGCCGCGAGTGCCTGCGCCACCTGCGGGTTGCTGCAGTCGACGACGTGTTCCGCCACCACCCCGGCCCGCTCCAGCGCCGTGTCCAAGATCTGTCGAGGCCTGGTTGTCGGGGCGAGCGCCAGGATCGTCTCCCCTGCCAGGTCTTTCAGCGGCACTGTCTCGTCGTTGTGCCACGGGTGATCGGCCCGGACGTAGGCCCACACCGGCAGCACGGCGATCGGTGTGCTCGCGAGGGGTTCTCGCGGTGGCTCCGTGACGATCGCGAGATCTGCGCCGTGCCGCAAGGCGTCGTATGCCTCGCGGGGGTCTGACTCGACGACCGTCGGCATCGGGTCGTCGGGACCGAGCGTCGCGAGGAACGGGGCGATCACGTCGGTCAACGTCGTCGTCGGTGCGACGATCGCGAGTCGTTCGAGTCGCCCGGCCGCGTACGACCTGGCTGCGTCGCGCGCTCCCTGGGCCCGGCTCATGACGTCGCGCGCGTGGGGCAGGAACTGGCGGCCCGCAGCGCTCAGGCCGAGGCGACCGGACCTCCGAACGAAGAGGTCGACTCCCAGCTCGCGCTCGAGCTGACGAAGCTGTCGTGAGATGGCCGGCTGGGTCACGTGGACAACGTCGGCGGCCGCACTCACCGACCCGGCATCGGCGACGGCGACAAAGTAACCAAGGGTGCGCAGCTCCATGCTGCATGAGCATAGTCTCGATGAGTTCTGAGTATTGGACGGCATAGCCCTGTATCGCGACAATGGACTCATGTCAGCCTCACTCGAGCAACGCCGCCACCTCGCCACCGCCATTCCCGGACCCCGTTCGATTGAGCTGATGGCCCGCAAGCTCGCTGCCGTCGCGCAGGGTGTCGGCACCACGCTGCCGGTGTTCGCGGTCGAGGCGGGCGGTGGCATCGTGAAGGACGTCGACGGCAACTCACTGATCGACCTCGGGTCGGGCATCGCCGTGACCACCGTGGGCAACAGCGCACCGCGGGTTGTCGATGCCGTGCGTGAGCAGGTCGAGGCGTTCACCCACACCTGCTTCATGGTCACTCCCTACGAGGGCTACGTCGCTGTTGCCGAGGCACTGAACCGGCTCACTCCTGGCGACCACGACAAGCGGTCTGCGCTGTTCAACTCCGGCGCCGAGGCCGTCGAGAACGCCATCAAGGTCGCTCGCGCCTGGACGAAGAAGCAGGCCGTGGTGACCTTCGACCACGCGTATCACGGCCGCACCAACCTCACGATGGCGATGACTGCGAAGTCGATGCCCTACAAGAGCGGCTTCGGTCCGTTCGCCCCCGAGGTCTATCGCGCACCGATGTCCTACCCGTACCGTGACGCGGCGTTCTCCAAGGAAGGTGCCGTCGATGGCGAGCTGGCAGCGCACCGCGCGATCAATGTGATCGAGAAGCAGGTGGGTGCCGGCAACCTCGCTGCCGTCGTGATCGAGCCCATCCAGGGCGAGGGCGGGTTCATCGTGCCGGCCGACGGCTTCCTGCCCGCGATCGCAGCCTGGTGCACCGCCAATGGCGTTGTCTTCATCGCCGACGAGGTGCAGACCGGGTTCGCCCGCACCGGCGCGATGTTCGCGTGCCACCACGAGGGCGTCGTGCCCGACCTCATCGTCACGGCCAAGGGCATCGCCGGCGGTCTGCCGCTCAGCGCAGTGACGGGTCGCGCCGAGATGATGGACGCCGCCCACATCAGTGGCCTCGGCGGCACCTACGGCGGCAACCCGATCGCCTGCGCGGCCGCCCTCGCCACGATCGAGACCATCGAGACTGACGGCCTGGTTGAACGCGCCCGGGAGATCGGCGGGCTGATGCTCGACACGCTGCACCGGATGCAGGCCGACGATGACCGGATCGGCGACGTTCGCGGCCGGGGCGCCATGATCGCCGTCGAGCTGGTCAGGAGCGGGACCGACGAGCCCGACGCCGACCTCGCCAAGGCGGTGGCAACGGCCGCACACCAGGCCGGGGTGATCGTCCTGACCTGCGGGACGTACGGCAATGTGCTCCGCTTCCTACCCCCGCTGTCCATCAGCGACGCCCTGCTCACCGAAGGCCTCGACGTCGTCGCGACCGCGTTGACCGGCACCCGGGCGTGACCGCCGCGCACGACCTCTTCATCGGAGGTCGATGGCTGGCGGCCTCCGGTGGCGAGTTCGACGTCGAGAACCCCGCGGACCGCACCGTCCTCGCTCAGGTTTCGGACGGGACTGCGGCCGATGCCATCTCCGCCGTCCACGCGGCGGCCGACGCGCTGCCGGCCTGGCGCCTGCTTCCGCCACGCCAACGGTCGGAGATGCTGCGCCGAATGTTTGAGCTCATGGTCCGCGACACCGAGGAGCTCGCCTCACTCATCTGTGCCGAGAATGGCAAGTCACTGTCCGATGCCCGCGGCGAGGTCACCTACGCGGCTGAGTTCTTCCGCTGGTTCGCCGAGGAGACGGTCCGGGCCGGCGGCGACTACGGGGTGTCACCTGCCGGTGGCACCCGCACCGTGGTGACGCACCGCCCGGTGGGTGTCGCGGCTCTTGTCACACCGTGGAACTTCCCTGCCGCGATGGCCACCCGCAAGATCGCTCCCGCGCTCGCAGCAGGGTGCACCGTGGTGCTGAAGCCGGCGTCGGAGACTCCGCTCACCGCACTCGCCGTGACCCGCCTGCTGGTCGAGGCCGGAGTGCCCGACGGTGTGGTCAACGTTGTCCCGACCACCGATGCCGCTGGCGTCGTCACGGCCTGGCTCGCCGACTCGAGGGTGCGCAAGATCTCGTTCACCGGCTCGACGGGCGTCGGGCGGATAATTCTCAAGCAGGCCGCCGACCGCATCGTCAACGCCTCCATGGAGCTCGGCGGCAACGCGCCGCTCATCGTGACCGACGATGCCGACATCGACGCGGCCGTCGCCGGCACGATGGTGGCGAAGTTCCGCGGTGGGGGTCAGGCGTGCACTGCCGCCAACCGTCTGTACGTCCACGCGGAGGTGGTGGACGAGTTCACCGCGAAGCTCGGCGCGGCGGTCGAGCAGCTGAAGGTCGGACCCGCGAGCGAGGGCTGCGACGTCGGGCCGCTGATCTCTGCGAAGGCTGTGGACGGGGTCGCGGCACTGGTCGCGTCCGCCGTCGCCGCGGGTGCCCGCATCGCCCACCAGTCGCCGACGCCGGACAGCAAGGGTTACTACTACCCGCCCACGGTCCTCGCCGACGTGCCCGCCGGTGCCGACATCGTCAGCCGCGAGATCTTCGGGCCCGTGGCGCCCATCATCACGTGGGACGACGAGACCGAGATGCTCCGACTCGTCAACTGCTCCGAGCTCGGTCTGGCTGCCTACGTCTTCGCCGGTGAGCTGCAGCGGGCAATGCGCATCGGGGAGGGCATCGACGCGGGCATGATCGGTATCAACCGCGGGCTGGTCTCTGACCCCTCTGCCCCGTTCGGTGGCACCAAGCAGAGCGGCCTTGGGCGCGAGGGCGCGCGCGCCGGGCTCGAGGAGTTCACCGAGACGCAGTACCTCAGCATCGACTGGCCCGCCTGATCCGCACCTAGAGGTCAGCGGTCGGTCGGCTGAGTCGGAGATAGACCGTCGCGAGGCCGAGCATGGCCACCGTGATGATGACGCAGGCAAACGTCACGAAGACTGCCCCATGCTCGGCGGCGTCGAGGAAGTCGTACGGAACCGGCGCATTCGTCGTGGTCGTCACTGCGTAGACCGGCTCGACGACGACGGCCCGCACGAGGGTGTAGATCAGCCAGGTGATGGGGAAGGCGAGGAACCACAGGGCGCTGCGGTCGAGCCGGGTGCGCGGCCTGAAGGCAAGGAAGCCGATGACCGACATGGCCGGCACGACGTAGTGGAAGATCTTGTCGAACCACCATTCGATGCCGCTGAAGCTGGCATTCCCCGCGAGCACCGTTGCGTAGACGATGCCGGTGATGGTGATCGCCGTGAGGCTGCCGAGGCGCAGGATGCCAAAAGCCGTGCCACCGCGATCTGGTCGCAGGGCGATCAGCACGGCGGCGGCCAGCACGAGCACGTTCGACTCGATCGTGAAGTAGCTGACGTAGTTGGCGAATGACCGGTCGCGGTCGATGGTCAGCACCCCTTGGCCGACGAGAGCGAATACCGCCAGGGCGGCAATCAGGCCATGCCATAGTCGGGTCACGAGTCGACGATAACCGTCATCGCGCCTGCAGCGCATCGAGCGCCACGGCCATCGCCGCACCGACCCGCCAGTCCAAGGCGGTGCCGTCCTTGAGCGTCGGTAGCGTGAGCTCGTACCGGTCGCGGATCGAGCGCTGACGTTCCGACGACAGGACGATCTCACCGGCCGGGGTCGTGAAGTCGAAGTGGAACCGGAGCGGGATCGGGATCTCCCCGACCATGCTGATGATCCGTCGGGCGATCGCCACTCCCTGGCTGCGCTCCTGCCCGACCGCCGCGATCCCCGCGGGGGTGCTGAGGTGCCACGTCGAGCGCATCAGCGACTTGGCGAAATCCTTGCGGAACTCCCCGATGGGCGCACCCTGCGCATCGGTGACGTCGTAGGTCGCCGCAAGATCCATCCGCGTGCGCGCCTTGAACCCGAAGACCGGCTGCGTGCGCGCCTCGTCCGCGTAGAACGTGACCTCCTCCTTGAAGGCCATCCGCTTCTGTTGGGCCAGCGCGATGAGCGGCCCCTCGACGCCGTCAGGCCCGAGAGCTCGCAACTCGTAGCGGTTGACCATCAGGGTGATCTTCTGGCGCAGTGTGAAGCGTTGTGTCGTGTCGGTCATGCCGTCATCCTGTCAGCGCACCGGTCGCGCGAACGACTCGATAGCCTGACTGGGAGCCGCACAGCGGCACGACGCGAGGGAGCACGCATGGACCAGCACGTCCGCGGTGGGCAACATGTCCAGCGCATCGGCGGCTCACGGCTTTTCGTCGAACCCCCTGTGCGCTTTCTCGGGCCGTTCGTGATCCGTGCCGACACGCACATCGGTGCGTTCACCGAGTTCGGTCGCGAGGTCGAGATGCAGGCCGCCACCATCGGTCGTTACTGCGAGGTCGGGCCGGGCAGCCTCCTCGGCGCCACCGGCCACCCCACGACGTGGCTCAGCATCTCGGCCTTCCAGTACAGGCGCTCCACGTGGGGCTGGCACCCGTCCGCCGACGCCGGCGACGTCATCGACCCGGAGGCCGGAGGGCGCCAGTCGTTCCGAAGCGTCGCGGGTGACGTCGCCACGATCGGCAACGACGTCTGGATCGGTGCCAACGTCGTCGTGCTGCGCGGCGTGACGATTGGCGACGGTGCCATCGTTGCCGCCAATGCGGTCGTGACGAAGGACATCCCGCCCTACGCGATAGCCGGGGGCATCCCGGCCAAGGTCATCCGTCCGCGCGTGGCCGACGATCTGCGCGACGAGCTGCTCGTTCAGCGGTGGTGGCGATTCTCCCCCAACCAGCTCACCGGCATCACGTACGACGACCCCGCCACCGCAGTAGCCGAGCTGAGGCCGCGCATCGATGCCGGCCTGGAACCCTACGACCCGGGCGACGTAGAAGTATCCCGACAAACCCCGACCAAGAGCGAAAGCCCAACCCGACGATGGAGAAGGCTTCTGCGCCGGTAGGCCTCGGAGGTGGAGAGTCCCGTTCACCGAACGGAAACCTGCAGATCTCCGGTGGTCTGGGTGGCGGGTCAGCACCGGTCACGATTCACTTGGTGCATGCGATCCATCTGGAAGGGTGCCATCAGTTTTGGGCTGGTCAGCGTGCCGGTGAAGGTCTACAGCGCCACCGAGAGCCACGACGTGTCGTTGCATCAGGTGCACGCCAAGGACGGCGGTCGGATCCGCTACCAACGGCGCTGCGAGATCTGCGGCAAGATCGTCGATTACGGCGACATCGACAAGGCGTATGACGATGGGCAGAACACCGTCGTCCTCACCGAGGAAGACCTCGACTCGCTGCCGGCCGAGCGCAATCACGAGATCGAGGTCGTCGAGTTCGTACCGGCCGACCAGGTCGACGTGTTGCGGCTCGACCGCAGCTACTACCTCGAGCCCGAGGAGAAGGCGCTCAAGCAGTACACCCTGTTGCGCCGCGCGCTCGAGGACTCGGACCGCACCGCGATCGTGCGGTTCGCGCTCCGGCAGAAGACTCGCCTCGCGGCACTACGGGTCCGCGGCGACGTGCTGCTCCTGCAGACGCTGCTCTGGGACGACGAGGTACGCAAGCCGGCCTTCGACATTCTCGACACCACGCCGCGCATCACTCCCAAGGAGCGCGACATGGCTGCTCAGCTCGTCGACTCCCTCGCTGCCGACTTCGACAGCAGTGCCTTCACTGACGACTACCAGGACCAGCTCCGTCAGCTCGTCGAGGCCAAGCTCAAGGACGGCGCGTCGCTCGACACCGAGGCGACCTTCGGCGAGCAGGACAGCGGGGAGGATGCTGAGGTGGTCGACTTGATGGAAGCGCTCCGGCGCAGCATCGACAGCAAGAAGTCGGCGGCATCCACCACGACAGCTGCCGTCAAGAAGGCCTCGGCGAAGAAGCCAGCAGCCAGGAAGAAGGCTGCCAAGAAGCCGAGCCGCAAGGCCGCCAGCTAGTTGGCGGCCACCTGGGTGAGGTCGGGCACGCTGGTGACGAAGGTGGCATCGGGAGAGTTGCGGTGCTCGACGACCCACTCGGCGACGAGGCGCAGCTTGATGTTGTGATCCTGCGACTGACGGCGCAAGAACTCGAACGCCCGGTCGGCGTCGATCTTGAACCGTTCCATCAGGATGCCTTGCGCCTGACCGATCAGCTTGCGAGCGTCGACGGCCTTCTGCAGGCCCTCTTCGTTGTGCGCATTGGCCAGCGCGATCGTGGCGTGCCGCACAAAGATCGTGGCGACGGCGAGGTCATCCTCGTCGAAGGCGTTGGCCCTGTCGGCATAGAGGTTGAGCGATCCGTAGCGTCGAGACAACGTCTCGAGACGCAGGCTCAGCACACTTCGGACTCCGAGCTCGAAGACGGCCGGCCCCCACTTGTCCCATCGGGAATCGGCGTCGACGTCACCCGAGGTGTAGATGGGCTGTCCCTCGATGGCGTCGAGGCACGGGCCCTGGTCGTGGATGATCTGCAGGTTGTGCGACTCACCCACCCGCTGTGACGTGGCTGCGGCGGTCTCGATCTGGTTGCGCGCGTGCACAAGCATGACGCCAGCATCATCGCAATGGGTTGCGATCTTGGCGTACTCGGTGATCCGCTCGATCGTGGCCTCGGTCGTCGGCTCTTCGTGGAGGTCGAGCGCCATCTGAGAGAAGAACGTCGAGCTGTCCACTGGTGCGCTCCTTAGTGATCGAGTGGCGAGTCAGGAAAACCACGACACGCCTCAAAAATACAGGGTCGATGGGGTCATTGGTTTGGCGGCCATGGCGCTGGGTACGTCGCGGACCAAGTCAACGACAGAAGCCATTTTAGGCCTTCACCCGGGGATCGCGCCAGATGACTCCCGGTTCGCAGAAGGGAACCTCATCATCACCGATCTCAACCTGTCCGGGACCACCGTCACGCTCTTCGGCGAGAGTGACCCGCTTGACGTGGCCTTGGTCGACGAGCTGGGTCGCCGTGGGTGCAGCACCCACTCGGTGACCGTGCCGAGCGGGTGGCTTGCCTCCTCGACCCACGCCATCATCCGCCTCGACACCCCCGCGGGCAGGTCGGCCTTCGACGGGCTGATCAACGGCGCAGGAGCCTCCTCGCGTGTCGTCGCCGTGTGCGAGGTTCCACCCGACGCCGATTCCTCAGCCCGCACGAGCGACGAGTGCCGGCGCTGCGGCGCCACCCACGACGTGTCGCTGATCTGGCACCCTGCCCTGCAGGTCACCCTGTCCGACGTCACCGCACCCATGCCGCCCGAGCTTGTGCCGCCCGCACACGACCTCGCAAGCACCATTGCCGACCGTCTGGCGCTCCGCGCGAGGTCGCCCCGCCGGCCGGCGTTCGCCTCGCAGACGTTCTACCCCGAGACTGGCTCGACTTTGCGCTGAATCGAGACGTGCTCGGGGTAGAACCGAATGAGATCCGCGTGACTACGCGGCCTCTGTCAGCATCGCCCTCGACCGCAGCTGCTCGAGCAGCCGGGCCAAACGGCGCGACACCTGCATCTGGCTCACCCCGACGATGAGGGCAATCTCCTGCTGCGTCTTGTCCTCCACGAATCGCAGGCGCAGCAACAGCCGCTCCTCGTCGTCGAGTGCGCTGCAGAGCGGCCCCACCGTGGCCCACTCCTCGATGAAGGCAAAAGCCGACTCGTCGAAGGCGATGGTCTCGCCGAGGGGCTGCCCACCGTCACGCACCGGTTGGTCGAGCGACGAGGGCGAGAAGCAGCCGCGTGCCGCCATCGCCTCCCGCACGTCCACGATGTCCGCGCCGAGCTCGGCCGCGATGTCCGCCACCTCGGGCGGACGGGAGTCGGTCTGCAGGAACCGCTCCGTGGCCTTGGAAATGTCAGCCTGAAGCTGCTGGATGCGTCGCGGGGGGCGGACGCCCCAGCACTGGTCCCGAAAGTACTTCTTGATCTCGCCGAGGATCGTCACGGTCGCGAACGGAACGAACTCGCCGCGGTCATGCCGGAACCCTCGGATGGCCTTGACAAGGGCGAAGCTGGCGACCTGGATCAGGTCGTCGCGCTCAGCGCCTCGCCCGGCGTAGCGGGAAGCGAGGTTGCGTGCGAGGCCCAGGTGACGGCGGACCACTTCTTCCTCGAGCATGGTCTGTTCGACGCCACTGGCCCGGCCAGCGGCTTCGATCAGTTCGTGCGTGTCGTCGTCTTCATGACGAGCGGCCTGGCGGCCGGTAGCAGGAGCGGAGAATGCAGTAGCGCTGTTCACGATGACCTTCTTCGGGTCTCGATCCGTGCGCGGCTACTGCTCAACCGGCTTCAGTATTTTGGCATGGGTTCAATTCCCACCGCAACCCCAACTCACGATTGAGGACCAACGGCCCGAGCCTGATCGCGTCGTGCGGACTGCCCGGAGCGCCTCCCGCATGTTTCGTCCGGCCGTACCCGGGTAAGACCAGCGGCGAGAGGACGTCCCATGGCCCGCACGCAAGAGATCCAGACCGTGTCGGTCGGAGGCCACCGACTACGCCTCACAAACCCCGACAAGGTCTTGTACCCCGAGTCGCACACCACCAAGGCCGACGTCATCGCGTACTACGTGCAGATCGCCCCCCACCTCATCCCCCACGTGCGGGATCGCATCGTCACGCGGAAGCGATGGGTCGACGGGGTGGGCGACGCCGGCAGGCCGGGCAACGTCTTCTTCGAGAAGAACCTCCCGGACTCTGCACCGAGCTGGATCAGGCGCGTCGAGATCGACCACTCGGACCACGCCAACACCTACCCCGTGTTCGACGATGCTGCGGCACTTGCCTGGGCCGGGCAGGTCGCCGCGCTCGAGCTCCACGTGCCCCAGTGGCGGGTCAATCGCCAGGGTGAGCGGCAGCATCCCGACCGCCTGGTGCTCGACCTCGACCCGGGCCCCGGCGTCGGCCTTCCCGAGTGCGTCGCCGTCGCCAAGCACGCGAAGAATCTCCTGCGGGAGCTGGGCCTCGAGACCCATCCGGTGACCAGCGGCAGCAAGGGCATCCACCTCTATGCCGGCCTGGACGGCACGCACGACTCCGACTACGTCAACGGCTTCGCCAAGGAGCTGGCCCGCGCCTTGGAGTCAGAGCTGCCTGACCTCGTCGTGAGCTCGATGAAGAAGAGCATCCGGGGAGGCAAGGTCCTGGTCGACTGGAGCCAGAACAATGGCAACAAGACCACCATCGCGCCCTACTCGCTCCGCGGCACGGCCGTGCCACGGGTCGCCGTGCCGCGCACGTGGCGCGAACTCAATGACACCGACCTGCACCACCTCACGATGGACGAGGTCATCTCGCGCATGGTCCGCCGCAAGGACCCCCTGGCCGCACTGGGCACGGCGACGGCCACGGCGGCGGCAACGGCCACGACCGACAAGCTGACCAGGTATCGATCGATGCGTGACGCGGGCAGGACGCCGGAGCCCGTACCGAACGGGTCGCCCGACGTCGGAGACGGACAGGGCCGGACCTTCGTCATCCAGGAGCACCACGCCAGCAGCCTGCACTGGGACTTCCGGCTCGAGAACGATGGTGTGCTCGTGTCGTGGGCGCTGCCCAAGGGCGTCCCCACGAGCCCGACGACCAACCACCTTGCCGTGCAGACCGAGGACCATCCGCTGGACTACGGCACCTTCGAGGGCACGATCACCAAGGGCCAGTACGGCGGCGGCAAGGTCACGATCTGGGACTCCGGGACGTACGACCTCGAGAAGTGGCGGCCGGGCGAGGTCATCGTGACCCTCACCGGTCGTCCGGGCGGCGGCCTTGACGGGCCGCGGAGGTACGCCCTCATCAAGACCGGCAAGAACTGGCTGATCCACCTGATGGCCCCGGCCGACAAGCCTGCCTCAAGCCCGAAACGACCCAAATCGACCAGACCCCGGTCGATGAAGAGTGGATTCGTGACTCCGATGCTCGCTCGCCTCGGCTCGGAGGCAGACATCGACGACCAGGACGACTGGGCCTTCGAGATGAAGTGGGACGGCATCCGTGCCATCGCCGTCGTGGAAGACGTGGACGTCGGCCTGTTCACCCGCAACGGTCACGACGTCACCCCCGGCTATCCGGAGGTCGTCGAAGCATTGGCCAGCCTCAACCTCACCGACACCGTGCTCGATGGCGAGATCGTGGCGCTCAACGCCGCCGGAGCACCCGACTTCGGGTTGCTGCAGGGTCGCATGGGCCTGACGAAGGCAGCCGAGGTCGACGCTGCTCGCCGGCACGCACCTGTCGCGTTCATGGTGTTCGACCTCCTGCGGGCTGACGGCGACTCACGGCTCAACGACACCTACGACGAACGCCGTGCGGCGCTGCTCGACCTCGGCGTCAATGGCGGCGTCGTCCAAGTACCGAAGGCGTTCGACGGCTCGCTGCAGAACGCGGTCGGGTCGAGCAAGAAGCTCGGCCTCGAAGGTGTGCTCGCGAAGCGACGCGAGAGTCGCTACCGCGGTGGCAAACGATCGGCGTCGTGGACCAAGATCAAGCACCACCGGATGCAGGAGGTCGTCATTGCGGGTTGGCGTCCGGGCAAGGGCTCTCGCGGCGGTCGCATCGGCTCGTTGCTGCTCGGCATCCCCATAGATGGTGGACTTCGGTACGTTGGACGGGTGGGCACGGGATTCGGGGAAAGCACGCTGGATGACCTCCAGCGCCGCCTCTCGAGCTCTGCCCGCAAGACGAGCCCCTTCATCGACGTGCCGCGCGACGTCGCCCGTGACGCGCGGTGGGTCACCCCCCGCATCGTCGCTGAGGTGTCGTTCGCGGAGTGGACCAAGAGTGGGCACCTGCGCCAGCCCAGCTGGCGAGGCATCCGGGCCGACAATGCTCCACGGGAGGTCGTCCTGGAGTGACCGCAGCACGACATCGCACCACTACACATCACGAGGAGAACCCCATGCCCAGCTTCAAGAAGAAGAAGAACCTCCGCAACCAGCTCGAGGAACGCCTCGACGACCTCACCACCCAGACCGCAGAGCTGAGCAAGCAGGTCGCCGATCGCGCGCCCGGCGTCCGCGACCAGCTGCTCGCCGCCATTCCCGACAAGGATCAGCTGCGCGCGGCGCTGCCCGACAAGGACCAGCTGCTCGAGATCCGCGACGAGCTCTTCGAGCGTCTGCCCGAGTCGGTGAGCGAGCGCCTGCCCGAGAAGGTCAAGCCCAAGCGGTCGCGTCTGAAGAAGGTCGCGATCCTCGGTGCCATCACCGGCATCGGTGCCGCTGCGTTCGCTGCGGTGCGTGGCAAGTCGAGCACCCCGCCGCCGCCCCCGGCTCCGTTCCCGCAGGCGACCAGGCCGACACCGACACCTCCGCCGACACCGGCACCGGCACCGGCAGCGGCACCGGCGTCAGTACCGCCGACCGACGGCTTCGACGCACCGGACTCTGCACCGAAGGCGTGACACCCCCACGGTTCGCTCACGCGCGTGACTGAACCGTGATCTGGCAATAGATGGCGACCAACAAAAAAGCCCCTCACCTGCGTCTTCGCGGGTGAGGGGCTTCTGTTTGCGCGCCCGAAGGGATTCGAACCCCTAACCTTCTGATCCGTAGTCAGATGCTCTATCCGTTGAGCTACGGGCGCACGCCCCGAAGGACCTCGATGATTCTAGCGCGAGCAACGGCCGAGTAAAAATCCGGCTACGGTTCGGCCGATTGCCCGCCGGATCTTCCCCTGCCCCTTACTGTAAGCAAGCCACAACCTGTCACCAAGCGGGGAGGAACCCCATGTCGCCACGCCCGCTGCGCACAGCTGCCAGCATCACCTCAGTCATCGCCTTGGCGATCGGGGGTGTTGCCGGCACCACGAGCGTCGCGCACGCCGCCCCGGGAGATGTGAATACGACACTGTGCGCGGGTACGCCGATCTGGACGGGCGGGTTTGACGACAGCGACTTCGGGCAGGTGGTCCATGGCCGCACGACGACGCACGGCATCACCCCGGAGGCCTTCGCCGGCACCTACGTCGACACGCTCGTGGGCGGCGCAGGACGCGGCAAGGACATCCTGCTGTTCCGCATGACCGGCAGCCGTGTCACGAAGCCCGACGGCAGCGTCGACGCCGGTATCTGGGCTGGCATGTCCGGATCGCCGGTCTATGACAACGACGACAACCTGATCGGCTCGGTCTCGTACGGCTTCAGCGGCGCGCCGAGCAACCTTGCCGGTGTCACGCCCGCGGCCGACATCATCAACGTCGACAAGCCGTCGGCCGTCACCACGCAGGCCACCAGCGCCGAGGTACCAACCTCGATGCGCTCGTCATTGGCAAAGGCCAGCACCACTCCGTCCGACAGCGCGGCTGACTACTCCACGATCCACCCGCTGACCCTGCCTCGCGTCTCGGTGGGCTCCCGTCGAGCTGCTGCGACCGCGACCGCGATGGCCGCCAAGTCCCGCACTCTTGCCAAGAAGACCGGAGGCAAGGAGGTGAGATTCGCGACTGCGGCAAAGGCAGCCGCGCCTCTCGACGCGGCCGAGGCCATCGTTCCCGGCGGAAACATCGCCACGGCGTGGTCCTACGGCGATGTGACCATGGGATCCGTCGGCACCATCACCGCGATCTGCGGTGACAACGGCGAGAAGGTGTTCGCCTTTGGCCACCCTGACGACTTCAGCGGCTCCTCCACCGAGACGTTCCACGCCGCCAAAGCCGTCCAGATCCAGGAGGACAGCGCCTCCGGCTCGTACAAGATCGCCAACATCGACATGACCCCGGTCGGGCAGATCACGCAGGATCGACTCAGCGGCGTCATGGGCGTCATCGGCCAGTTCCCGGCGACGACGAGGGTCACCTCCCGGACGACCGTCGGTGCGACCACGTCGTCGGCCACCACCCACGTGTCCGTGCCAGCGGCACTCGGTACTGCCGTCGGCAACCAGGTCGTCAACGACGTCATCGCGGACCTCGATCAGTACAGCGCGGGCGGCGAGGCTCTCATGACGTGGAAGATCGGCTACACGCCGCAGGGCGGCGCTCCGGCGACGTACTCCCGGACGCAGCTGATCTCGACCGACTCGTTCTTCGCGGATCAGGCACCATTCGACGTGGCCAGCGACGTGGAGTTCCTGCAGCTCGGATCGGACCGGAAGGTCACCATCAACTCCGTGACGATCAGCTCCACGTTGCGCCCGGACTACAAGGGGCTGCGCATCTCGCAGGTCGACATCCGCAAGAACGGTCAGTGGGTCAAGGCGAAGATCAACTCCAAGGTCACCGCCAGGAAGGGCAAGCCGTTCCGGGTCCAGGTCCACCTGACACCAACAGTCGGATCGGTAGCCACTCCGGTGCTGAAGCGCGCCGACATTCGCGTGGCGACCGGCGCAGTCGGAACCGGTCAGGTGAGCTTCGACGGAGGACTCGAGAGCTCCAGCGGCGGTGAGGCGGACTTCACGATCTCGCCGAGCGAGGGGGACGGGGAGGGGTTCTACGACACCACCCCGCTCACGGTGTCCCAGGTGATCGCAGTGCTGAAGTCGCAGCCGCGCAACGACAGCGTGCGGAGCTCGCAGTCCTTCTTCTCGGGCTCCGGACCGCACGTGTGGAATCGCACCACCGCGACGCCAGCAGTCACCTCCGGCAGCTTCCTGCTGAGACTCGCCTACATCAGGTAGAGACATCGCGGGTCGGGAGGGAGTGTGACCACGTGGGCAAGTCCTCCCGACAAAGGTGTGACTATGTTCACCCGGTTGGCGTACCCATGAAGGGGTAGTTGAGCGTAAAGTCGCTCCAATCGCCATCGCCCGTCGGTGGCGGAACATCACACATCAGCTACCCGGGGTGCCACCGCCCAGGGAGTGCGAGCCAGTTTGCGCTTGGCCGCGATGCGCGAGAAGGAAAAGTTCACACATGACCTCTGAGACCGTCAGCTCCACCTACCGAACGTCCCACGCCAACCTCCAGGCCTGGGTCGACGAGGTAGCCGCCCTCACGAAACCAGCTCGAATCCACTGGGTCGAGGGCACGCCCGAGGAGTGGGTCTCCCTGACCGACGACCTCGTCGCGTCCGGCACCTTCGTGCGCCTCGACGAGCAGAAGAAGCCCAACTCGTTCTGGTGCGCGTCCGACCCCAGCGACGTCGCCCGGGTCGAGGACCGCACCTTCATCTGCAGTGTCGACGAGGCCGACAGCGGCCCGACGAACAACTGGATGGAGCCGTCGGAGATGAAAGAGCTCA
>NZ_JACMOM010000037.1 GCF_014378035.1 Aeromicrobium sp.
GGCATACGCGCCCAGGGCGACAGTCGCGAGGAGGCCGACGAGCCGGTAGACGAACATGATGAACATCCCGGTGAGGATGTTGCCGATGATGGCGGCCTCGATCGACGCGGCGATGGCGACCTTGCCGTGCGTCGGCCCGGCGGTCCTCTGCTCAAGCACCTCGACGGGCACCGGGAGCGCCCCGCCCTTGATGAGCACCGGCAGGTCCTTGGCCTCG
Organism: Aeromicrobium sp.; assembly: GCF_014378035.1. GTDB lineage: Bacteria > Actinomycetota > Actinomycetes > Propionibacteriales > Nocardioidaceae > Aeromicrobium. The sequence continues at coordinate 218 of NZ_JACMOM010000037.1, forward strand.
GCCTGGGTGAAGCTGCCGGTGATGCTGGTGCTGCCACCTCCGCCCGAGCTGCACAGCTCGGGCACGACACCCGGTGAAGAGATCACCTTGTCGTCGAGCACGATCGCGACACGGTTGCCTGCCTCGGTGTTGGCGCAGGCGTCGGAGACGAGCTGCTTCCAACCACTGCTGCCCTGCCCGTTGAACGCCACGTTGACGACCCACTGGCCGAGGCCCTCCTGCTCGGTCTGGGCGTCGGCATCCTTGACGCCGTTGCCATCGAGCAACGTCTTGCCGACCAGGATCGGCTGGCCAGACTCATCGGTCAGGAGTGTCTCACCGGCGGCGGCCTTCTGGCCCTCCGTCGGAATGCCGACCACCTCGTGGAACGACAGCTGGGCAGTCTGGCCGATGACCTTCGCTGCCTCGCGGGGGTCCTGCAGGCCGGGTAGCTCGATGATGATGCGTTTTTCGCCGGAGCGCGCAAGGGTCGGCTCCGCGACTCCGAGAGCGTCGACACGTCCGCGGAGCACCCCCAGCGCGCGGTCGGTGGACGCGGCGTCCGCCTTGACGCGGTCGGAGTCCTTGGTCTGCAGGACGATCTGGGTGCCGCCCCGCAGGTCGAGGCCCAGCTTGGCAGAGCTGGTGAGGGCAAGAAGGAGAGAGATGGCGACGACGGCGAATGCAGCGACGGCGCGCCACAGCGGGGCACGGGAAGGCATGGGTGAACTTTCGAGGGTGCGCCGGAGTCGGCGCGGACGGATGGGTGGGCGGCAGGCTCAGACAGCCGGCGGCGCCCGTCCGTTGGGGGTGACGTGCTCGCGTCCGAGGCGCATTACTGCGGCGTCGGTCGGGCTCAGCCCATCGACGCGGCCGACAAGGTCGGGGGAGTGCGGAGGGGCCGACGCGAGATCGAGATGAGGCACGGACGGAGCAGAGTGATGCCCACTCGCCGCGACAATGTGAGGTGTGCGGGCAAGATGGGGTGTCGCGGCCGTGCTGCCAGCAGCAGCGCTGCTGCGCTGTGCCGGGGCGACAGGCCGCGATGTACCGCCGGTCATGATCAACAGCACCGCGACGAAAGTGGCCGTCAGCGCGGCTGCAAGCCTGCGCGCTGAGGACGACATGAGCATGCGTCGATCGTACGTGACGGACACTTCGGGCAGAGAGTGTCGCCCCGCCACTCCCCCTGGGGAGTTGGCGAGGCGACAAGAAGGGGACGGCTGCGCACGCACTCCGTGACGTCAGCATGATGTGATCTGAGTCACATTCACGCCAGCTCAGGGCGCTCATCCCCGGGCATGGGCCTCGTGCTGCCTAGGCTGCGGGCATGACGTCCGAGCTTCGCCCCCTTGGCAACAGCGGCATCACGGTGCCTGTCGTGGGGGTCGGGTGCAACGCTTTCGGAACTCGGATCGACGTCGATCAGACACGGGCAGTCGTCGACGCGGCCATCGAGAATGGCGTGGCGTTCTTCGACACCGCCGATGCCTACGGGCTCGGTGAGAGCGAGGAGCTGCTGGGCAGGGCGCTCGCCGGACGGCGCGACGAGGCTGTCGTCGCGACGAAGTTCGGCATGGACATGCAGGGTCGCAGCGGTGACGACCACGGTCGTCGCGGTTCGGCCGCGTACGTGCGTTCGGCGGCCGAGGCGAGCCTGCGCCGGCTGGGAATCGACCACATCGACCTCTACCAGCTGCACACCCCCGACCCACTGACGCCGATCGAGGAGACTCTCGGTGCCCTCAGCGAGCTCGTCGGCGAGGGCAAGGTCCGCGCGATCGGCTGTTCCAACCTGCAGGCCTGGCAGCTCGTCGACGCGGCATGGACGTCCAAGACAGGCCACCTCGAGTCTTTCGTGACGGCGCAGAACGAGTACTCCCTCTACAACCGCACCGCCGAGGTCGAGCTCACGCCAGCCTGCCTCGCGCTGGGCGTCGGTATCCTTCCCTACTTCCCGCTCGCCTACGGTCTGCTCACCGGCAAGTACGGTCGGGACGTACCTGCTCCGTCGGGCTCGCGTCTCGAGGCGCAGGCCCAGCGGCTCGCCGATGCGGACTGGGACCGTATCGACGCGCTGCAGGCGTTCGCGGTCGAACGCAACATCTCGGTGCTCGAGCTGGCCATCGGCGGACTGGCGGAGCAACCCGGGGTCGCGAGTGTCATCGCGGGTGCGACGAGGCCCGAACAGGTGGAAGCAAACGCTGCGGCCGGCCGGTGGATGCCGTCGGAAGACGACCTCGACGATCTCGCGGAGATCGGCCGCCCGGAGCAGTCGTACACGACTTTCGCCGGTAACTGACTGTGCCGCGAACGTCGTGAGGTGTGCCCGACGGAAGAAACGAGGTCGCGTCGGGCTGGGAAGCGCCTCACGGCGCGTGGCCGCTCGAAGCGGCTAATTTTGGGACCCGGGGCTAACCAGCCCGACGCTCGTGCAAGCCTAACCGAGGCATCGTCCAACACAAGTCAGCACCAGCCGGACGGCCATCAGTGCAACTCGGAAGATCGCTCCATCTCGGCCGCGCGGTGCAGGTGCATTGCGGTGTCGACGAGCTTGGCGGCGCTGTGGGGGTCTCCCGCATCGAGCTGGGCCCGGCCGACACCGACGATGTGCGCGAAGGCGGCCGCGCGGTCGAGGGTCACATCGAAGTCGTCACCAACGATGCCCATGACGACGGTGTCGACAAGGGCGATGACCTCTTCGGGGCCGGGCGGGTCGACGACACCGGCGAGCACCTCGCGGACGGGTGCGTAGGCCTTGCCCTCGGCATACTCGCGCGCGGCCTGGTCGGGCTGACGGTAGACCCAGGTGCGCAGCAGGTAGAGGCGCCAGAGAGCGCCGGCAAGGCTGTCTGACGCGGCGTGCGACCAGAGGTCGGCGATGACACCGAGCCCCCCCTCGTCGGCCAGGTGCAGCACCCGGTCGACGAGACCCTGGTCGGTGTCGGTGCGCGGGCCACGCACGAGCAGGGTGGCAATACGGTGGCCCGCCGCCGCCATCTCGGCAGGGTCGGCCCCGCCGGCTTGGGCCTCGAACAGCGCCGCTCCGGGCAGCGAGGGTCTCTTGAAGTCGCTCATGACGCCGTCTCGATCGTGAGGGCGGCCATGATGGCGTCGACGTACGAATCGGACCTCGAGTCGCCGCAGGGTCTGGTGAGGCGGGTGCCGGGTGCGTACTCGAAGAGCATCCTGTTCATGGCGTAGGCAATCGTGAGGCGGTTGTCGAGGTCGTTGATGACGATCGAGCCGCCCAGACCACCCCAGTAGCAGCGCCGGCCCGCGGCAACCGATGGCATCGTGGCGGGTTCGGGCAGCGCCCACCCTAGGCCAAACGTGCTCTGCACGCCCAGCACGAGATCGATGCCGCTGGCCTGGACGTCGAAGATGCGCTCGATCGTGGCTGGCGACAGGAGGCGCACGCCATCAACCTCACCACCGTGCGAGATCAGCGACTGGACGCGGGCGATCGACCGGGCGTTGCCGTGCCCGTTGGCGGCCGGAATCTCGGCCCGGCGCCAGCGCTCGGTGTTGGCCTCGCGGGCGTTGACGAAAGGGCCGGTGAGCGTGCGCATCGCGATGCCAGCCGGGTCGATGGCTGTCAGGTCCAGGTCGAGCTGACGTGGCGGTGACACTGGCGACACACGCTTGTCGTCGTCCGGTCGGAGCCCGATGTGGAAGTCGGCCCCCAGAGGGCCGGCAATCTCTTTGGCGAAGAACTCGCCGACCGTGACACCGGTGATGCGGCGAATGACCTCACCGACGAGGTGCCCCTGGTTGAGGAGGTGGTAGCCCGACGCCGTGCCGGGCTCCCACCACGGCTCCTGCGCGGCGGGCATCGTGGTGGAGCGGGACCAGTCGTAGAGATCATCGACCGTGACGGGCTGCGCCCAGCCGGAGACGCCCGAGGTGTGCCCGAGAATCTGGGCGACAGTGACTCCTTGCTTGCCAGCAGCGCCGAACTCGGGCCAGTAATCGGCGACGGGGGAGTCAGGGTCGAGCTCGCCTCGGTCGATGAGCACCAGTGCGGCGAGGTTGACCATGACTTTGGTGATCGACCAGACGGGAGTGATCGTGTCGCGCTGCCACGTCGCAGTCTGCTCGACGTCGGACCAGCCGTCCCAGATGTCGACGAGCACCTCGCCGTCCTGGATGACGCACAGGCTCGCACCACGTTCGATGCCATCGCCGACGTGGGCGTGCAGGAGGTCGGCAAGTGCCGTGAAGCGGGGATCGTAGCTCCCCCGTACCGCCGCGTTCATGCGACCACGTTAGCCGGGCACACCCAGTCAGACGCTCTGAGCCTGCTTGCTCGGCGCGGGCGTTGAGGTGGGCTTGGGCTTGCGTAGGTAGAGCGTCAGCACGATCGCGAGATAGGACATCCACACGATGCCTTGCAGCCACGACGGATCGGGCTGGAAGTTGACGGTGCCCTGGAGGAGGGTGCCGTACCAGCTGTCGGGAGGGATCGTGGAAGAGATGCCGAAGATGCGGCTGCCGA
>NZ_JACMOM010000229.1 GCF_014378035.1 Aeromicrobium sp.
ACTCGTCCAGGGCTGTCCCGGCGCATCCAGATTCGTGTACGACGCCTCGGCGGCCACGTCGGCAGCCCTCGCAGCCACGATCCCTATACCGGCTGCTGACAGCTGCGGACAAACTGCGGACAAGAAACGCCAGAGGGGGGCTACGGATCTCACCCAAAACCGCCTCTGGCCTCCACTTTTACTTTGTAGCGGGGGGCAGGATTTGAACCTGCGACCTCTGGGTTATGAGTGCCGTATCAGCCTCACATGGCGGCTCACATTCACCTCTACTCTAGGCCAATGTGAGGGTAAAGTCCCAGTTCAAAGGCACATTCAGTTCCCGCCAACCTTCGCCGACCTTCACTGGCCTTCGGGGCAACGTTTGCGGACACTGCGCGGACATCACCATTCTTAAGTCTCGGGAGGCACCCATGGCTTGGATCAAAGAACGCATAACCGACGACGGCGACAAACGATTCGTGGCCTGCTACCGCGACCCCGAAGGTCGACAACGCTCCGCCGGCACCTTCTCCAGTCGCCGTGCCGCCGAACGCGCCGCCAACCGGGATGACGCCAAAGTCCGCGAGGGCGCCTGGCACGATCACTCCCGAGGCGAGGTCACGTTCGCTGAGTATGTCGAGACCGTGTGGCTGCTCTCCAAGCAGGTCGAGACCTCCACCCGCGCGGCGTACCGGTCCTACCTGGACAAGCACTTCATCCCCACCTTCGGCCGTCGCCCAATGGGCAAGATTCTGCCCTCCGAAGTGCAACGTTCGGTCACCACCGCGACCGAGAACGGCCTCTCCGCCGCGTCGGTGGGCAAGTACCACACCATGCTGCAGTCGGTGTTCGAGCGCGCCCTGGTCGACCGGGTCGTGACGTTCAATCCGTGTGCGCGTACCGAGCTGCCCAAGAGGGTCAAGAAGAAGAGCCGCACCCTCACGCCTGCGGAGTACGACGCGATCCTCGCCGCGCTGCCGGCGCAGCATCGGTTGATGGTGGAGACCGCGATCAACACCGGCCTGCGGTGGGGCGAGCTCATCGCGCTCAAACCTCGCCACCTCGACCTCGAGACGGGAAGGCTCACCGTCGAGGCGACCATTGTCGAGGTGTCGATCAAGAACTCCCCCACCGGCCAACGGATGCTGACTAAGCCCTACCCCAAGGACAACGAACCCCGCACCATGGGCCTGCCACCCGACCTTGTCCCCCAGCTCGCAGACTCGATCACGACACGGGGCCTCAAGGCCGGTGACTTGCTGTTCGCCACCCGCGAGGGCACCCCCTTCTCGAGGAACACCTTCCGCACCCGCGTCTGGCGACCCGCCGTCGCAGCATCCGGCGTGGACTTCCACGTCCGCGTCCACGACCTGCGCCACGCCCACGCATCGTGGCTCCTGGCCGGAGGGTCCGACCTCAAGTCCGTGATGGACCGTATGGGTCATGCCCAGATCACCACCACCCAGAAGTCCCTCCATGCACTGCCCGACGCCGACCAAAAGAACCTCGACGCACTCAACCGGATCCGCGGCTGCGGCCCGCGGCCAGACCCGGACGACTGAACGACGCCGACCCGAAACCGTCGATGACCCGCCGGGCGGCCGCGACCGACGGGCAAGCCAATCTATCCCGGGTCCGCATCCCCGTCGCGAGACCGGGCCATGCCGCACCGGGGAAGCGCGCCGAACCCGTGTGGCGCTCTCGCCGCGCGGTTCAAACGATGCGGGCACCAACCAGCGGACGTGTGCCGGTTCAGCAGAGTTTCCATCAGACGCGGCACGCGTGGGCCGGACCCGACGCGCCCGTCGCGACGTCCCGGCTCGAGAACCGCCATGCGCCGCTCAGGCGCGGATGAAGCTCTTGAGTGCGAGGGTGGAATCAGCCGCGGCTTCTCGTGGCACTGAGCCTCGGGACTCGAGGATTTTGCGCACGGCCATGTAGTCGCGCGGCGCATTGATGGCGTCGATCGCGATCAGTTCGCCATGACGGTAGTAGAGCGCGGCGAACCGTTCGCTCTCAGGGTTGCCACGCAGCACGACGTCGTCGAAGCCTGCGCTGAGTCCGGCTGTCTGCAGCTTCAGGTCGCCTTGGTCGGACCAGAACCACGGAACCGCCAGGGGCGGGCCGGGGACGCCCGCCAGCGTTGCCGCGGCGGCGCGGGCCTGAGCGATGGCGTTGGCGACCGACTCGATCCGCCGAAGCCCGCCCGCCGCTCGCAACGTGGTGCAGTCGCCGGCAGAGACCACGGCAGTCCGGCTGGTGCGCCCCTGCTCGTCGACAACAATGCCGCCGCCTGAGACCTCGATCCCGAGTTGCTCGGCCAGCTCGGTATGGGCAGCGAGTCCGACTCCCACTAGAACGAGGTCCGTTGGCAGGCTCGAACCGTCAGACAACTCGACAGAGGACACGGTGCCGTTGCCGGACATGCCGACGACGTCGGTGCCGAGCATCACGCACACTCCCCGTCGCCGATGGGCATCGAGGTAGAAGTCGGACACGACGGGCGCCATGGCTCGTGCCATCAACCGGTCAAGCGCCTCGACAACCACGACTTGTTTACCCATGGCGTTGGCTACCGCTGCTGCCTCAAGGCCGATGAACCCGCCGCCGACGATCAGCACTCGGTCGGCTGCGGAAATGCTGTCACGAAGGGCGATAGCGTCCGGCAGGTCGCGTAGGTAGAACACGTTGCCGAGGTCGGCTCCAGGGACATGGAGACGACGCGGGGTCCCACCGACAGTGAGCGCGAGCTGATCGAAGGCAAAGGTGCGCCCACGTGCGCTGGTCGCCGTGCCTCCTGAGCCAATGACCTCAATGCTCTCGATCCACTGCCCTGTGACGACATCGATGTCGCGCTCGGTGTAGTAGCTGGCCGAACGCAGGAGGACCTCGTCTGCTGACACCTTGCCGGACAGGAAAGCCTTCGACAGCGGCGGCCGCTGGTAGGGCAGGTGCGGCTCGGCGCCGACAAGCGTGATGGGACACAACGCGCCGAGGTCACGCAACGAGGTCGCGAGTTGCGCGCCGGCCTGGCTGGCGCCGACGATCAGAACTCCATCACTGAACACGACGTCCCCTATCCTTTGGTAGGACCATTGAACCATAGTCCGAGCTCCCCAGATAGTACGCATCGCGTACTATCTGCTCATGGGCCCCTCGCTCCAGCCGCGCCAAGTCGATGATCTGCGCCTCGCGGTGATCCGGCTCGAACGCAAACTGCGCAAGAGCACCGGTAGCGGAGGCGGAGGAGTCACACCGTCGCAGTACTCCGCCCTCTTCACACTCGATCGCCACGGCCCATTCCGCCTCGGCGAGCTTGCTCGTCGCGAACAGATCAGCAAGTCCACGGTCACCCGCCTGGTTGCCGGCCTCGAGGCACGCGCTTTCGTCGTTCGCACCGAGGACGACAGCGATGCTCGCAGCAGCATCATCGGCATCTCGGGCGGCGGCCGGACGCTGCTCGCGGACCTGGCCTGGGAGTCGAATGACTATCTCCGCCTACGCATGGAGTCGCTCGGAGAGGCCGACCTGGCCCTCCTGCTCGGCGCGATCGGCATCTTGATCCGCCTGGCCGATCGCGCGTGAGCTATCTCGAGACGACTTTCCGCTCACTCGGGCACCGCGCCTACCGGCTCTACTTCACCGGCCAGACCATCTCGACGATCGGCAACTGGGTCCAGAAGATCGCCCAGGTCTGGCTGGTCCTCGAACTGACCGGATCGGGCACGCTGCTGGGGATCACAGCCGGGCTGCAACAGCTGCCCACACTGGTCCTCACGCCTTGGGCAGGACTGCTTGCCGACAGAATCAGCCGACGCACGATGCTGCTGTGGGCGCAGGTGTCCACAGGAGTTCTAGCGCTGGCCCTAGCCACGCTCGCATGGCTCGACAACCTCACCGTCCCCGTCATCATGACGCTGGCCGTCGTCCTCGGCGTCGTCGACGCCTTCGACAAGCCCGTGCGGCACACCTTCGCCGCCGACATCGTGCCTGCCCGCGACGTCACGAACGCGGTCGCACTCAATGCCACCATGTTCAATGCGGGCAAGGTGCTCGGCCCTGCAGCAGCAGGGATCGGCATCAGCCTCGTGGGCGTCGGCGCGTGCTTCGCCTTCAACGCCTTCTCGTCCTTCGTCATGATCCTGGCGCTTCGGCGGATCCGGCCCAGCGAGATCCAAACACGTGACCTCGGCGGAGCCGAACCCCGTGCGCTCAGGGCCGGCCTCGTCTACGCACGTCGCACTCCGGTCATCGCGGCGACACTCGGGCTGATGACGCTCACGGGTCTGGTGGCCTACGAGTGGACCACCGCGGTGCCCCTGCTTGCACGCGAGCACTCCACGAACCCCGCCATGATCGGGTTCTTCTTCGCCGCCATGGGCACGGGCGCCGTCATCGGCAGCCTGTCGCTCGCTGGAGTCCTCGTCGCCACCTCACGCACCCTCCTCATCGGGGGCACGGCGTTCTCCATCGCACTGTGCCTGGTCGCCGCAGCGCCCGGCCTCGCACTCGCGCTGGTAGCGATGGTGATCCTCGGCGCCGCCGCGACAACCTTCCGCGCATTGGCGACATCACTCGTTCAGCTCGAGGCGGACCCTGCAGTGCGGGGCCGCATGATCTCCCTCTTGATCATGGCCATCAACGGGACGTCACCGGTCAGCGGGCCGCTCATCGGTTGGGTCTCCGAGCAGCTCGGCGCCCGAGCTGCCGTCGGTCTGGGGGCCGGCGCCTCACTCGCCACCACCGCGGTTGCCTGGCGCTTCCTCTCCAAGGCGGCACCGCGCTAGTTCCCCGAACGCGGCCCCCCAAGACTCGCATCTTCTGACAGCAGGTCCGCTCGGGCCGGACCCACCGTGACCTGGCCACCAGGCCGCGGGTCACCGCCCGCTCGGGTCGAGCGATCTCCGGCAATTTCGTCCAGCGCTTGACGAGGACCCCGCCATAAGTAATGGTTAGTCCATTAGTCAGAAAGGGAACTACTGTGCCCAAGGTCGTGTATGCGGGAAGCGACGGCATCGAGCGCACGATCGACGCCGTGAGCGGCGAGAGCGTGATGTCGACCGCCCTGCGCAACGGCGTACCCGGAATCCTCGGCGAGTGCGGAGGCAACAACTCCTGCGCTACCTGCCACGTCTGGGTCCGCGAGGAGTTCCGTGACGCGGTCGGCGGCCCAGGAGACCTTGAGGAGGACCTGCTCGACCTCGGCGTCTCGGACCTTCGCGACTCCAGCCGTCTGGGTTGCCAGATCGTGCTGACCGACGAGCTCGACGGCCTCACCGTCGACGTGCCGCCAACACAGCCCTAACCCGCCCCTGCCGCCGGCAACGCTGTCCACCACTCATCTTCGACGAGGAACCACACGATGCTGCGTCCCGAGATCAACGACCTCCTCTGCCAGACCGGACCCGGCACCCCCATGGGTGACCTGTTCCGCCGAAACTGGCAACCCGTCCTCCTTGCCGAAGAACTTCCTGACAACGACTGTCCCCCGGTGCGCGTCAAGGTTCTGTCAGAACGTCTCATCGCTATCCGCGACTCCTCGGGCAACTACGGTCTGATGGACGAGTTCTGCGCGCACCGGGGTGCGTCGTTGTGGTTCGGCCGCAACGAGGAAGGGGGCCTGCGATGCCCCTACCACGGGTGGAAGTACGACGTGACGGGCCAAGCAATCGAGGTTCCCAGCGAGCCCGAGACCAGCAACTTCTGCGCCAACGTCAAACTCAAGTCCTACCCGCTGGCCAAGCGCGGCGACGTCCTCTGGGCCTATCTCGGCGACCTGGCCCACCAGCCTCCCCTGCCGGAGTGGGAGCCCTACACGGTCCCCGAGAAGCAGGTTTTCACCTCCAAGCGGCTGCAGGAGTGCAACTGGCTCCAGGCCCTCGAAGGTGGCATCGACTCCAGCCACGTGTCCTTCCTCCACGGCGGCAACCTCAACACGGACCCGCTGTTCATGGGCTCTAAGGGCAACGAATACAACGCCGGCGACCTCAAGCCGTTCTTCGAGGTCGTCGACCACGAGGGTGGGCTACTGATCGCCGCCCGGCGCAACGCCGAGGAAGACTCGTACTACTGGCGCGTCACCCCATGGGTGCTACCCAACTTCACCATGGTCCCGCCGCGCGGCGACCACCCGATCCACGGTCACTTCTGGGTGCCCATCGACGACGAGAACTGCTGGGCATACAGCTTCGACTACCACCCAACGCGGGAACTCACCCTCGACGAGGTGCAGGCAATGCGCGAGGGCAAGGGCGTGCACAGCGCCAACGATGCCGCCTACCGTCCGCTGGCCAACAGGGACAACGATTACCTGATGGACCGCGACGCCCAGCGCCGCGGCGAGACGTACTCCGGCATCGCCGGCATCGCACTCCAGGACTCGTCGTTGCAGGAGTCAATGGGTCCGGTCGTCGACCGGACCAAGGAACGACTGGTCGCCACCGACGCCGGCATCATCAAGGCCCGGCAAAAGCTCCGCAAGGCGGCGCTCACCCTGCAGGACGGTCAGGAGCCGGTAGGCAACAAGGCCCAGCACCAGAGGGTCCGCTCCGTGGCCGTCGTACTCCCCCGCGACCAGTCGTTCGTCGACGGTATCGGTGAGGCGATGAAGTCAGAGCCCGGCAAATCACACACCTCGGTCTAGGGTCCGACCATGTTCGAGAAACTCTCGATTCCGGTCGGGCCAAGTGCCTGCGCCCAGGCAACTACCGCCAAAGAGGCTGCCTACCGCATCGACTACCCCTTCTCCGCAGCGCGCAACACCCGCGTCGTCGCCCTCGACCCCGAGGCCGAGGCCATCGTGCGAATGGCGGCAGACGGGCAGTGGGGTGAAGCGCGTTTCTACTCGACCACCGACCCCGGTGACCGGCTGGTAACGATGGACGGCCAGGACGTGGCTCTCACGGACGAGATCTCCGAGTCCAACACCCTGATCATGGTGTCAGTCTCCGGAGCCAACGCCGCGGCCGTGTCGCACATCGGTCGAGCATGCTACGACCTCGGCATCATGACCGCGGGGCTTGCCATGACGCCGGACCAGCTCAACAGCGAGGCACTCCAACACCTGCGCCCCTACGCCCGCGTACTGCTCGTCCCAGCCGAGCCGGACGACCTGATCGAGCTCCTCCTGGCCACGCGCGCATGAGCGCCGCCCGCCCCAAGGTCACCGTCCCGTCGCTGCAAGCCATGAAGACGGCGGGAGAGAAAAGCGTCTGCTTCGTCGCCTGGGACTACCAGATGGCACAGCTGGCCGACCGCGCCGGCGCGGAGATCATCTCAGTCGGCGACACGGTTGGGGTGAACCTGTGGGGGCAGCCACATCCACTCGAGATCACCATGGACGAGCTCCTGGTCGTCGCGAAGGCCGTGCGACGCGGCGTCCGTCGCGCACTGCTCTCGGTCGACTTCCCGTTCGGGCCGCTGCAAAGCGGTTCAGCGGCCGCGGTCGAAGCAGCTATCCGGCTGGTCAAGGAGGCCGGGGTCGACATGGTCAAGCTCGACGGCGCCTCGGACTACCCCGAGGCCGTGGAAGCGATCACCCGCGCCGGCATCCCGGTGTTCGCGCAGTTCGGCATCACACCCCAGACCTCCCTGAAGTACGGCATCGACTACTCCGCGGCCAGCACCGCGCAGCTCCCCGACGAGATGCTGTCCGCCCTCGTCATTGAAGCTGAGCGACTCGAGGAGGCCGGCGCGGTCGCCCTGAACTTCACCAACTCCGGCCCGGTCGTGGGCCCGCCGGTCGTCGAGGCGGTCGGCATCCCCGTGCTGGGCGGGTTCGGGGGCGGCCCCTGGCTCGACGGACGCATCCGGATGGTGACGGCCGCGATTGGCTACGACGCCGTCAACGTCGACCGGGATCCCGACACCTATGCCAATGTGGCAAAGATCGCCTACGACGCACTCGTCGAGTGCGCCGCCGACGTCCGTGGCGCGCGCAAGCTGCGCGGCCAGAAGTAGCCCACCCCACGTGCCGCACTAGGAGCACCCATGCCCATCGTCGACCTCGACGGCATCAGGACCCGCTACCAGACCATCGGCGAGGGCCCGGCGCTGCTCATGTTCAGCCCCGGCGGCTTCGACTCCAGCCTCGGGAACTGGACCACCTTCGGGCGCTACAAGGACCTCGGATTCGTCGGGGCGCTCTCGCGGCAGCACACGTGCATCGTGTTCGACCGCCGCGAGTCCGGCCAGTCCGGCGGCCGTCTGGAGCGTCTCTCCTGGCACAAGTACGTCGACCAGGCCGTGGCCCTGCTCGACCACCTCGGTGTGGAACGCGCGCACACGATGGGCGGCTGCGTAGGCTGCTCGACCGCGGCCGCTGTCGCCGTCGCCCACCCCCACCGGGTGCGGAGCATGGTGCTGTTCTCGCCCGCGGGCGGCTACACCTACCGCGCAGCCCAGCACCTGCGGTTCCACCGGCACATCGGCTTCGTGGTCGAGCACGGGCTGCAGGCCGTCATCGACCTGGCGCGACAGTCCGGCGCCGGGTTCAGCAAAGACCCGCGGGTCGGTCCCTGGGCAGCGGTCCTGCGCACCGACGACGAGTTCGCCCAGACCTACGCCGCCGCAGACCTCGAGCGTTACCTTGCCATCGTGAGCGGCACCTCGCGCGTGCTCTTCGACCGGGACACGGTGCCCGGTGTCGAGCCCGAGGACCTCAACGTGCTCGACATACCGGCGCTCATCGTGCCGGGCGAGGACGCCTCGCACACCCGCTCGGCCGCTCGCCATCTCCAGGAGTGCCTGCCGGTCACGGACTACTGGGACGTCCCGGTCGCGGACCAGACGCCGGCAGCCTCCCAGCATCGAGTGCTCGACTTCCTGGCACAGCACTAGGGCCGTCAGTGCTCATCCTCGTGCGCCACGGCGAAAGCGCGTGGAACGCCGACGACCGCTTCACCGGCTGGGCAGACGTCGCGCTCACCGCGGCCGGTCGTCAGGAGGCCCGGTCAGCCGGGAGCTGGCTGCGCAGCGAGGGAATCGTGCCGACGAGCGCCCACACGTCCCTGCTGACGCGGGCACTCGGCACCACCGACCTTGTCCTCGACGCGTGCTGCGGCTCGGACGTGCCTGTGCTCCGCACCGATCGGTTGAACGAGCGGCACTACGGAATCCTCCAAGGCATGTCCCGGGCAGCGGCCGCGGAGCGGTACGGCGCTGCCCGCGTCGCCCGATGGAGGCGGGGGATCCACGACCGGCCGCCGGCCGATGCAGCGGGCAGGGCCGAGAGCCTGGCCGACGTTCGCCTGCGGCTCCGCCCCTACTTGGACGACGAACTGCTCCCCGCGCTCGACGCCGGCCAGACTGTGCTGGTCGTCTCCCACGGCAACACCTTGCGGATGCTCATCCAAGCGCTTGAGCGTCTCAGCGACGTCGAGGCCGCCGGGCTCGAGCTCCGTACCGGCGGTGTTCGCGTCATCGGCCAGCCTCGAGTCGGCCGATCTGGGCGAGACGCTCGGCATGTACGCCGCCTTTGAAGGGTGTCGCCAACCAGAGCTCCAGCAGCTCCTCGACGTCGGCGTCCGTGCTCAGGTTGGCACCGAGCACCAGCACGTTGGCGTCGTTGTTGCCGCGCGAGATCGTCACGGCGTAGCGGAGAAGGCCAGGCCAGCACGGACGCCCACCAACGTGTGGAGGGCGATCACCTCCTTGGCCGCTGCCCCCGATCATGACGCCAACGTCGGCCGCCCCGCTGGTCACCCGACTGCCGACGGGACGCAAAGCTCCGGATAGTCGTGACCTCGGTGCTGTCGGCGCCCAGGTCCTCGGCGACATGGCTGCGCTCCCCCAGCCGCTGCATCAAGTGAGCCCTGAGCGCCACGCCACTGTGGTCGGCAGCGATGGCGATGCGGGTCATCCGACCAGTTCCAAGGTCTCGTCGATGAAGACTTCCTCGACGGCCAGGGGCCGGGTCAAGATGGCTTGCGCGACCGCGTGAGCCATGAGTTCCTCGAGCACAGCGCGGTTCGGCTCGACGCCGTAGGGCAGCGGGTCGGCACCCGTGGCGTCCATGACCCGACGTAGCGTCGCGTCCTGCCTGGTCTCCTGAAGTCCGCGCCGCAGCTGGTCGACGTACGCACTCTTGGCGTTGGCGAAGGCGTCGAACACCGCCGTCGCCAGACCCGGGTGCTCAGCGACGAGGTCGTCACGCACGACGACGAGGTGGTTGATCGGGAAGATCCGGCGCTGCTCCCAGGCCGGCGAGCTCGCCAGCAACGGGACGACTTCCGCGTGGTCGATGCCCGCTCCGACCACGGCGTCGAGCTCGCCCGTCAGCAGGAGCTCCTCCAGGCTGTGCCCCTCGGGCGCCTGTTCGACGTTGCCCGGCGGGACGTATGAGGCCACGTGCTCGTCGCCCGAGCGCACCCACGTCACGGTCGTGAGGTCGAGCCCGGCGCCGGCGAGCTCTGCCCGGCCCCACACGCCCGTGGTCACCGTGTAGCCGCGATTGATGCCCACCCGCCTCCCGCTCAGGTCGGCCGCAATCTTGACGGGACCGTCCGCGAGCACCTGGGTGGCCATGTGGTGGAAGTCCCGGACAAGGGGAACCGGCAGGGCAGTGAACCGGGCGCCGTGCTCCTTGGCCGCGAGATATGTCGTCAGTGCCATCTCGGCGACGTCGTACTCCAGGCCGCGCACCATCTTGCGGAAACCCCCTGCCAGCACCGGCTCGTCGGCGAAGGTCAGGTTCCATCCGACAGGCTCGACCTCGTGGGCGATCAATGCCTTGGTGGCACCCTGGGCTCGGGTGAGCGTCCTCAAATGGGTCATGTCGGGTCCTGTTCTCCGGCTCGCGGGGTGGTGACCCACCTCACGCTCGAATGTTATGTTGGTCAGACCATTCTGCCAATAGGTGAGGAACGCCATGACATCAAAGGTCCGCGCGGCCGTCCGCACTGCACCGGGCACTACCGAGCTGCGCGAGTTCGACCTGCCGGAGATTGACGCGGATTCCGCACTCCTGCGGATCGAGGTGGCCGGCATCTGCGGCACGGACGTCAAGCTCTACGCCAATCCGCCGACGACCCCCGCGACCGAGGGGCCGGTGATCATGGGGCACGAGAATGTCGGCGTGATCGCCGAGGCGGGCGCCAAGTTCCGAGCACGTCACGGCCTCGAGGAGGGTGACCGTGTCTTCGTCGAGCACTACGTCGCGTGCTTCAACTGTGAGTGGTGCCGCATCGGTGAGTACCGCCACTGCGAGGCCACCGATTGGCGCACCAACCCCGACGCCCGGCGATTCGGCTACACCTCCGCAGCCAATCCGGGAACGCTCTGGGGCGGCTTCTCCGAATACATGTACCTGCCCTGGAACGCCGTGCTTCACAGCATTCCGGACACCGTCACCGCTGAGCAGGCAGGCCTCGTGATGCCACTGTCGAACGGGATCGAGTGGGCGCTGATCACTGCAGGCGTCGGCTATAACGACACGGTCCTTATCCAGGGTCCTGGCCAGCAGGGGCTTTCCCAACTAGTCGCGGTCAAGCAGGCCGGCGCGGCGCAGATCATCGTCTCGGGCACCACCCGCGACAAGGCGCGCTTCGAGCTAGCCCAGGAGCTTGGCGCCGACGAGGTGATCGACGTCCTCACCGAGGATCCGAGGGAGAAGGTGATGGACCTCACCAATGGCCGCGGCGTGGACTACGTCCTGGACTGCACCTCCCGCGCAGGCACGGCGCCCGTCCTCCTCGGGGTCGACGTCCTGAAGCGCCGCGAGGGAACCCTTCTCGTCCAGGGCGAGCTCGCGGCGTTCCCGGACTTCCCGATCAAGCTGATCACCGAGAAGGCGATCACGATCAAGAGCGCACGCGGCCATTCCTTCAAAGCGTGCGAGCTCGCCGTCGCCCAGCTCGCATCCGGCCGGTTCCCCCTGGAGAAGCTCGCCACGCACCGCTACGGCATCGACCAGGTCGACCACGCGATCCGCGTACTCGCCGGGGAGACCGACGAAGACGCGATCCACGTCTCGATGATGCCTGACCTCATCGGGCAACCCGGAGGGGCGGTCCAGCGTTGACCGGGATCGTCGTCACCAACCCTCCTCATGCCGACCGCGAGGCGGTCGATGCCTTGGGACAGCACGGCATCGCTACCATCCACGAGGCTCAGGGCCGTACCGGCCTGTTGGGGTCCCACCTCCGCCCCATCCAGCGCGGCGTGCGAGTCTCCGGCAACGCCGTGACCGCGACGGTGGCCCCCGGGGACAACACCATGATCGGCGTCGCTGTCGAGCAGTGCGGTGACGGCGACATCCTCGTCGTCGTGCCGACCGCCCCGTGCGACGTGGGCTACTTCGGCGATCTCCTCGCCACCACGCTGAAAGCCCGCGGCGTCCGCGGGCTAATCATCGAGGCCGGCGTCCGCGACGTGGCCGACCTCAACGAGATGGGTTTCCCCGTGTGGGCGAAGGCGGTATCAGCCGAAGGCTGCAGCAAAGGTGTGCTCGGCGATGTCAACGTGCCGATCAGCATCGCCGGCCGCATCGTCTCGCCCGGCGACGTGATCGTCGCTGACGACGACGGCGTAGTCGCCGTACCTCGCCGGAACGCGGCCGCCGTCGTGGCCGCCGCCCAGGCCCGCGAGGAGAAGGAGGCCCGCGCCCGCGCCCGCTACCTCGCCGGCGAGATCGCCCTCGACGTCAACAACATGCGCCAAATGCTCGACCAGGCCGGCGTCCGGTACCTCGACCACGCCGACTGGTTGAAGGAGCACGAGAAGGGCAGCGACGGGTGATCATCGACATCCACGGGCATTACACGACCGCACCACCGCAGCTGCAGGATTTCCGCAACACCCAGCTTGCCGGGCAACAGGCGGCGATGGCTCACATAAGCGACGACGAACTGCGGGACAGCGTCGAGAGGAACCAGCTCCGCGTCCTGCGTGAGCGCGGCGGGGACGTCATGCTCTTCTCCCCCAAGGCGTCGGGGATGGAGCACCACGTGCCCGACCCCGCACTCGCGACCACCTGGGCGCGTACCTCCAACGATCTAGTGCATCGAGTCGCCGAGCTCTACTCCGAGACATTCGCCCCGGTGGCCCAGTTGCCACAGACCCCGGGGGGCAACCTCGACAGCGTCGTCGCGGAGATACGTCGAACTGTCGGCGAGCTTGGGTTCGTCGGCGTCAACCTCAACCCGGACCCGTCTGGCACCTGGGCCGGTAAGCCGCTCACCGATCCGTCGTGGTTCCCAGTCTTCGAGACCCTCGAAGAGCTCGACACCCCGGCAATGGTGCACGTTTCGACCGCCTGCAACCCGAACTTCCACACACTCGGCGCGCACTACCTCAATGCCGACACGAGCGTGTTCGTGCAGCTGCTCCAGTCCGACCTGTTCCAGCGGTTCCCGACGCTTCGCCTGCTGATCCCGCACGGCGGCGGCGCGGTGCCTTACCACTGGGGCCGCTTCCGTGGTCTGGCGATGCGCAACGGCTGGCAGGACCCGGCCGGCCTTTGGCGCAACGTCTTCTTCGCCACTGCGGTCTACCACCAGCCCGGCATCAACCTGCTGCTCGACGTAGTGCCGGCAGACAACGTGCTCTTCGCCTCCGAGATGCTCGGAGCCGTCCGCGGCGCGGACCCCGCCACCGGGATCGAGTGGGACGACACGCTGCGCTACTTGCA
>NZ_JACMOM010000230.1 GCF_014378035.1 Aeromicrobium sp.
AGCGAGCAGCGCAGCCAATCGCACAACAACCACCGTCACCGTGACCGTCACCGGGCGGAGCCTGAGCGTGATTCCCGGGTGGAACCCCGTCGTCAAACAAAGCGCCTCCCTTCCCGTGGAGAGGCTGACTGCGCCATGAGACTCAGGTGGCGCTCGAGCAGGGACAATCGCGGCTCGGCCTCCGTCGAGGCTGCCATCGGGTTGCCCGCGTTCGTTCTCTTCGTCGGGCTCATCATGTTCGGTGGTCGCACCACCATGTCCCACCAGGCCATCGAGTCAGCAGCAGCGGACGCAGCCCGCTCCGCCTCGATCGCGCGCACGAGCTCGGAGGCGAAGAAGGACGCGAAGGACGCCGCGCAGGCCAGCCTGGCGAACCAGCAGATCAACTGCCTCGAGATTTTCGTGTCGATTGACACGGCCGACTTCGGCAAACCCGTCGGCGAGATCGGCACGGTCGCGGTGACCGTCGAATGTCGACTCGATCTCTCTGATCTGTCCGTTCCGGGCGTCCCAGGCAGTCGTGTTATCGGGGCGACGATTTCCAGCCCGCTCGACACGTGGAGGGAACGAGCATGAGCCGAGATACATACGACGAACTTGGATCGATCAGCCTCTGGTTGGTGACGTCCAGTTTCGTGATGATGATGCTCGTCGGTCTCGCCGTCGACCTCGGCGGACAGGTCCACGCCCAGCAACGTGCCCATGATGTCGCAGCCCAAGCCGCGCGAACCGGTGGCCAACAGGTGCAGGCGGCGCCAGCAATCGAAGGCCGCTACCTCGCTCTTGACACGGCCGCTTCGAGACGTACCGCCGAGGGCTACCTCGCCGAGGCCAACGTCACCGGCAGCGTGACCATCACCGGCGGCGACACCATCACAGTCGAGGTCACTGACACCTACACCCCGACCTTCCTGAGCTTCATCGGCATTGGAGATCTCACGGTCACTGGTGAAGCCTCAGCGCGACTAATCCGCAGCCTTGGAGGGACCGAACAATGACACGATCCAGACTTCGCCAGCGACTCCACGGATTTGCGGCAGCCATCGTGATCGTTCTCCTCGTCGTCGGAACGCCGCTGATACTGGTCGCGGCCGACCATGCTCCGTGGGAAGCCACAATCGGCGAGCTGCCCACACTGCTGTCCAGCCCGGACGACGGCACGTTCGCGCTGGTCGCAATTGCAACGGTGGCGTGGATCGCCTGGCTGATAGTCACCGTCTCTGTGGCCGTCGAGGCCGTCGCGAGTGCAAAAGGTCTTCGGGCTCCCCTGCTCCCAGGGATCGGGATCCCGCAACGTGCGATGGGGGAACTCGTGGCTGTGGCTGCACTGCTCTTCGTGGCTGCGCCGGCGGCGGTCACTGCCTTTCCGAGCGCCGCCGCGCACGCCGCTGGTCCACCCGTCCCCGGACCGGCGATCCTCACGGAGGTCGACATATCGCCCGTCGTTGCCGAAGTCGCGCCTGTCGTAGCGGAAGTCCAGACGTCAACCACGACGTACACCGTCAAGCGCGGTGACAGCCTCTGGAGGATCGCCGATCGCATGCTCGGCGACGGCGCACGCTTCGTCGAGATCGTCGACCTCAACAGGGAGATCATGCATGGACAGCCGGACTTCATCGAGCCCGGCACGGTGCTCAAGGTGCCCGTCGATGCGAGCGAACCGGACACCGGCCGCGCCGCTGAGGAGATTGTCGTCGAGCCCGGCGACACGCTTTCGGCGATCGCTGCGGACACGCTTGATGATCCGCGACGCTACCCAGAGATTTTTGAAGCTTCGCACGACACTGTCCAGACAGATGGAGCGAGAATTGCTGATCCAAATCTGATTCGACCCGGTTGGAAGCTCACCATCCCAGAGATGCCTCCTTCCGACGCCGAGGTCGTCACACCTCCCACCGCAATCGATCCGCCGGCCGACGAGGCAGCACCGACGCCTGCGCTGACGACAGCACCCAGTACTTCACCAACGCTCGAACCCCGAACTGACGAGACCGCGAGTGTCGCTGCCGACGACAAGGTCGATGAACCAAGCGGCTCCGGATGGCTCCTGCCCGGGCTCACGGGGGCGGGCGCCATCTTGGCGGGCTCGCTGCTCGTTGCTGTACGCGCACATCGCCGTACTCAGCAGCGCTCCCGGCGGCCCGGACATGTAATCGTGCCGCCACCACCTAAATTGCGAGGCGTCGAGAAGACTGTGTGGCTCACCGGAGCGCCCACGGCTAACGCCGTCGAACAGCTTGACCGGCTCCTCCGTCACCTCGCCTCAACTCAGACTGCCTTGCCAGAGATCGACACTGTTGAACTCGACGACCGGTCAGTGACGCTTCACCTCGCCACCGCGACGACCTTGCCGAAGCCGTGGATCGGTGCAGACGACACGTGGCACGCCGATCTCGACGCAACTGTGCCGGAGGCTGACGTCCTGCCGCCATACCCGCTGCTCGTGAGCGTCGGCCAGGATGACGCCGGACACATGTGGCTCGTCGACCTCGAGCGGCTGGGCTCCGTTGCCGTCACCGGCGACACAGCACGAGCTGAAGCTCTCGCCACCCATGTCGCGGCCGAACTAGCCCTGAACCCGTGGTCAGTCCTCGTCGCAACCGACGTCGTCGGCATAGCCTCCAAGCTCGCTCTACTCGACCCCGTACGCCTCCACCACCATGTTGCGAACGACATCAGTTTCCTCGGCCAACTGCGTAAGGAACTTGATGCTGCTCAGCAGGCGGGGTTCGGGGACCCTGACCCGTTCCACGCAGTAGTGATCACGCCCGATGTTCATCAGACGGATGAGATGCGCGCCATAACCGAAATCGTGAGAGGTCAAACTTCTCGCGCCGGCACTGCGATCATCACGATCCATGCAGAGCCGGAGCCGGGCGTCTCAATCTTCGAGGTCACCGCTGACGGGCGACTCCGCATTCAACACCTCGGCCTTGATCTGCACGCGGCGGGACTAACGCCCCAGGAGGCACAGGCATGTGCAGCCATCGTCGACCTGACACGGGAGGCAACAACGGTCCCGATGCCCAGCACAGAGGCCACAGCAGCGTGGCGTGCCCTCGCTGACGATGCCGGTGCGCTCCTGGGCGAACTCACCGAAGCCCGGCCCATCGGACCGGCGGGAGTCGGCTCCCTTCTGCCGAACTCAGCAGACGCATACGAGGCCATGGCGGCGACCACCACCGAGGATGTCGCCGTGCTTGCGCCAGTAGCCCCCACGCAGACCCGCCAAGTCGTTGAGGAGACCGACCCCACCCTCGACCAGGACCTCACCGAGTGGTTGAACCCCGACAGCGATTATCCGAAGCTGACCCTCCTTGGTCCCGTCAAAGCGTCCGCCCGCGGCGCCTACACAGAGATCGCCGAGCGCAAGCCGTACTTCGTCGAGATGCTCGCCTATCTTGCGCTGCACCCCCAGGGCGTCTCTTCTGCGTCGGTCGCCGAAGCCTTCTCGATCGGTGCATCTCGCGCCCGGACGGACCTCAGCTTCCTTCGCGCATGGCTCGCCGCGAACCCGCGGACTGGTCGCCCTCACCTGCCCGCCGCCAACGCCTCCCCCGTCTACGAGCAGACCGGCGTTGCCGGCTACCAAGTTGAAGACCTCCTCGTCGACTTCGACCTCTTCCGCCGCCTTCGGGCACGCGGTCAGGCCCGTGGCTCTGATGGAATCGCTGACCTTCAGACGGCCCTTGAACTGGTCAATGGCGAACCCTTCGACCGCCTGCGCGAGCGAGGCTGGAGTTGGCTTCTCGACGGAGAACGCCTGCACGAGACCGCTGCCTGCGCGGTCGTCGACACCGCCCACATCGTGGTCGTCAATGCACTCGACAATGGTGACGCGGCCACCGCATACACAGCGGCAGAGATCGCCTGTCATGCCGCACCGTATGACGAAATCGCACGGCTCGACCTCGCCAAGGTCACAGAAGCTGCGGGCCACAATGTGCTCGCAGAACAGATCCTCCGAGACGACGTCTTCAACCGGAGAGACGACGACCTCCCGCCGATCGACCTGCCTGAGCGCACCCAGCAGATCGTCAAGAACCACGAGTGGGGACGTCCCCGACGCCCGTCGAAGAACTTGTGACCTCTGGGTTATAAGCTACCGAGCTGCTTGGTGCAGTTTCGTACCACGGGGTTGCGGGGCCGGTGAGCGTGCTTGCTCAGCTACTCATTATTGGTTCGTCGGTGGAAAGTTGAGCCAGCGCCAACTCCCGGCCAGCCAGACCAAGTATTGATGCCAGTAGTTGGACCAGACCCAGATGCCGTCGATGCCGTCGATGCCATCTGGCCTGCGA
>NZ_JACMOM010000231.1 GCF_014378035.1 Aeromicrobium sp.
ATTTGGGCATCCCTGCCGCGTACTGACGACGACCGCCTCTAGCAGGTGGTCGAGTCCGTCGGGCCACCCACCACGATGGTGCTCGGCGGGCCGGGGTGGCCGCACCACGATGGCCCCCAAACACTGAAGGCCAGCGCTTCCCTTCAGTCCACGATCGAGCAAATCAGGGCACTCGTCGGCTGATCGACGTCGTCTGCGCCCGGTAATCTGGGCGGATGACCGAATCTCCTCGTGTTCTCACCGAGATCGACGGCCCCATCGCCTATGTGACCCTCAATCGGCCCGACAAGCTCAACGGTGTCGACCTCGAGACGATCAAGGAACTGATCTCGGCAGCGGAGTCGCTGCGGGGCAACCGGGACATCCGTGCAGTGGTGCTGCAGGGCAACGGCCGGTCGTTCTGCGCGGGTCTCGATTTTGGCGCCGCCTTCAAGGACAAGAAGAAGGTTGCTCGATTCTTCTTCGCGGGCCCTCGGACGGTCAACACGTTCCAGAAGGTCAACTGGATCTGGCGCGACCTCCCCGTGCCTGTCATCGCGGTCATCCACGGCCACTGCTACGGCGCCGGGCTGCAGCTGGCGGTAGGTGCAGACTTCCGCTTCACCACACCCGACGCCATCTGGTCGATCCTCGAGGCCAAGTGGGGCCTCGTCCCCGACATGGCCGGCACGGTGCCGTTCGGCGAGCTCTTGCCGGCCGATGTGGCGATGCGCCTGGCCATGACGGGCGAGTCGTTCACCGGCGAGCGCGCCGCCGAGCTGGGTCTGGCGACGGAGGTCAGCACCGACCCCCTCAAGGCTGCGCTCGATCTCGTCGAACAGATCGTCGAACGTTCGCCCGACTCGGTCGCGGCCACGAAGAAGCTGATGTACGCCAACCGGCACGGCAGCATTCGGCAGGCATTCCGGCTCGAGCGAAGGCTGCAGGCGCTGATGTTCAAGTCCCGCAACACGACCATCGCGCGCAAGGCTGGTATGTCCAAGGGCACGCCGGAGTTCGGCCCGCGCACCTTCGGCTGACCCCTCGCCGGGCCTGGGTCAGGCGAATCGCGGGGAAGCAGTGGGCTCGACGTTGCGGGGGGTCCTGGCGTCGGGGCATGTGGATCGAGACGAGAACGGCCGACGTTCTTTCGAAGCCTGCCGGCCCGGTTGCTAGGGTTCTTTTGTGAATGACGACAAGCCCTCCAAGAAGGTTGCCAACCAGTACGAGCGTGGCTACGACTACACGAAGTACTGGGACAACCGTGACTACGAGAACGCCGCCGAGCACATCGCGATCCGGCGCCTGCTGAAGGGCAAGCACTTCTCGGCTGCCGCCGACATCGGCGGAGGATTCGGACGGCTGTGCATCCTGTTGCGCACCTTTTCCGACAAGGTCACGCTGGCGGAGCCCGCAGCGACCCAGCTCGAGGCTGCCAAGGAGGTGCTCCAGGGCACCGACATCGCCCAGGTGCAGATGCAGGCGGACGACCTGAAGTTCGCCGACGGCGAGCTCGACCTCGTCACGATGGTGCGCGTGATGCACCACATCCCCGAGCCGTCGGCAGAGTTCGCCGAGATCTCACGCGTGCTCGCGCCCGGCGGTACCGCGATCATCGAGGTGGCCAACTACGGCCATTACAAGAACCGTCGGCGCCACCGCAAGGAAGGCACCCCCATGCCGACCGAGCCGGTGAGCATCCGCACCGTCAAGGCGGACGAACCGGACGCGATCGCGTTCGTCAACCACAACATCGACACCGTCGTCGGGCAGCTGGAGGCTGCGGGGCTGCGGCTGGAGAGCAAGCTCTCGGTGTCGAACCTGCGAAGCCAGAAGCTGAAGCGCGCCCTGCCCAAGAGCGCGATGATCGCGGCGGAGCGGGCCACCCAGCGTTACCTCGCCAAGAGCAACTTCGGACCGAGCATCTTCCTCAAGCTTCGTAAGCCCTGACAACCCGGAAGAAACGGGGTCAGTTCTTGTCGTCGTACCAGTCGCGGGCGGCGTCGGCGCTGTCCGGGTAGTCGGCGAAGACGCCATCCAGACCGGCGTCGAAGAATGTCTTCAGCTCGGCGAAGATGTCACCCTTGGCGTTCGGATCGGTACCGACGCGGAAGTCGGCCGGCAGGAACTGATTTTCGTCGCGGAACGTGTAGGCAAGGACCTTCAGACCGGCTCGGTGAGCGTCGTCGACCACGGGGCTCGGCTCGGTCAGAAATCCCTTCGCGTCCCGCGGGATGATGCTGTTCTTCTCCGGTCCGAGCCAGTCGGCGTACTGTGCGACCTTGCGCAGTCCGGCTGGCGACATGATGTCGGCATAGGTGCGCGGGTCGCCGGCCACGACCAGGTCGTAGGGAGCGCCGACGGCAGAGGTGAGCTGCTCCAGCGGGACGCGGGTCTGGGTGGCGAGGCTACGCAGGTTCGTCGTCTCGAATGACTGGATCAGGACCTTCGACCGGGCAGAGTCAAGGCCGGTCTTGCGCAGTGAACGGAGCATCGGCCGCTCGAGGGGCAGGCCGATCGAGCGGAAGTAGGTCGGGTGCTTCGTCTCGGGCGCGACACCGATCGTGCGGCCTTGCTTGCGGCTCTCGCTCTTGACGAGCGCCAGCACTTCGTCGAACGTCGGGATGTTGAACTGCCCGTCGTAGCGGGTGTTGCCCGGACGAACGGCGGGCAGCCGCTCCTTCGCGCGGAGCGTACGGAGCTCGGCGAGGGTGAAGTCCTCGGTGAACCACCCGGCGAGGTTGACGCCGTCGATGCTCTTGGTGGTCTTGCGCTGGGCGAACTCGGGGTGGTCGGCCACGTTCGTCGTGGTGCTGATCTCGTTCTCGTGCCGCGCGACGAGGACGCCGTCCTTCGTGCTCACGAGGTCGGGCTCGATGTAGTCGGCTCCGAGTCGAATGGCCAACGCGTAACCAGCGAGGGTGTGCTCGGGGCGATATCCGGGTGCGCCTCGATGCCCGAAGACCGTGATCTTCTGGGCGTGCGGGTGGTGGCGGCCGGCCAGGACCTTGTTGGTGTCGGGCGTGGCGGTGGCCGGTGCGGCCAGGAGGCCGACGGCGAGAGCGGCCGCGCCGATGACGTGGACAGCGCGGCGGACGTGTGGCTGGGGTAACGACATGTGCAGAGTTCAGGGCTGCTGGATGGCCGTGCCCTGTCCGTCGTGTGGCCTGCGGGTGAACAGTGGCAGAGAGCTGGGTGGAGACAGCCGCGCGCGGCCCGTTCGGGCTAGAGCACGTCGAGACGTCTGAGCACGTCGCGCACGTGCTTGAGGGCGTTCTTCTCGCTCAGGCCCGTGGTGTCGTCGAAGTAGAGTCCGTCGCCGATGAGCTGGATGGTGCGCGCCAGCGACTCATCACCGAGGTGCTCGCGCAGGACGGCGATCCAGCCTTCTCGGAGGTCGGCGAGCGCGGCTGATGCTCGGGAGTCGTTCTCCTGGGCGATGCGCGCGGCGGCGATGAGTGCACGGTCGAAGGCGCTGCCGGTGTTCATCGAGGTAGCGAGGTAGAACTCGACCGGCCCGTTGCTCGCGGTGCGCATCTTGGCGGCATCGGCGGCACCCTGCTCCCGAAGTCGGGTGAGCATGGCCTCGACCAGCTCGTCCTTGCTGTGGAAGTGGTAGAGCAACCCGCCCTTGGACACCTCCGCCATCGCGGCGACGGCGTCGAGAGTGGCGGCCCGGCTGCCGGCAGTGACGAGAAGTGTCTCGAAGGCATCGAGCAGGCGGTCATGAGTCGAACGTTCGGTGGCCACCATGTGAGCATCCTAGCGAGAGGAATATCACCACCTCCCCGCTCGTTACTATACCGTCTGGACGGTACAGTAGTTTAGGCCGCAAGGGAGGAGGAAAGATGTCCACGATCGACCCGCGCTACCTCCAGGAGCGCAGTTCCGAACGACGAGCCGGACCCCGCGAGTGGCTTGCTCTGGGTGTCCTCATGCTCCCGGTCCTGCTCACCTCGATCGACAACACCGTGCTGAGCTTCGCTCTGCCCCAGGTCAGCGTCGCGCTCCACCCCACGGGTGAGCAGATGCTGTGGCTCGTTGACATCTACCCGCTGATGCTCGCGGGTCTGCTGATCGCGATGGGCAGCCTCGGCGACCGCATCGGGAGGCGCAAGCTGCTGTTCATCGGCTCGGTCGGCTTCGGCATCGCCTCGGTGTGCGCTGCGTTCAGCCCCAGCGCCGAGGCGTTGTTCGCCTCGCGCGCACTGCTCGGCGTCTTCGGCGCGACACTCATGCCGTCGACCCTCTCGCTGATCCGCAACATCTTCGCGCACCGTGACGACCGCCGGCTCGCCATCGCCACGTGGGCATCAATGTTCGCCGGCGGCGCTGCGCTCGGCCCGGTCGTCGGCGGTTGGCTCCTCGAGCACTTCTGGTGGGGCTCCGTCTTCTTCATCAACGTGCCGATCATCATCGTGTTCCTGGTGGCCGCGACGGTCCTGCTGCCCGAGTCGCGTGATCCGAGACCGGGTCGCATCGACGTGGTGAGCATCGTGCTGTCGATGACGACGATGCTGCCGCTGGTCGTCGGCATCAAGCAGGTTGCCGAGCACGGTTTCAGCGACCTTGCCCTGACGGGCTTCGGTGTCGGCGTGGCCAGCGCGGTGGCGTTCATCCGTCGCCAGCGTCGGCTTCGGGATCCGATGATTGACATGTCGCTGTTCTCGGACCGGGTCTTCAGCGGCGCCATCGTCGCCAACCTGTTGAGCCTGATGGGCTACGCCGGCTTCGTGTTCTTCGCGGCGCAGTTCCTGCAGCTCGTCGTCGGCCTGTCGCCGCTCGCTGCCGCCACCGTGCTGCTGCCAGGCCTCGTCGTGACGGTATTCGCCGGCTTCGCCGCGGTGCGCCTCGTACGCATCTTCCCTGCGCGGGTTCTCGTCTCAGGAAGCTTCGTGCTATCCGCCTCGGGCTATGCGATTGCGGCCTTCCTCGGCACGCCGACCACGACGTCGGTCATGGTCGCCTTCGCGGTCCTCGGTCTGGGCATCGGCCTGGCCGAGACCCTGACGAACGACCTGATGCTCTCGAGCGTCCCCCCGTTCAAGGCCGGCGCCGCGTCGGCCATCTCCGAGACCGCGTACGAGATTGGTGCGGTGCTGGGCACGGCGGTGCTCGGCAGCATCCTGACATCGACCTACCGCTCGCACCTCACGATCCCGTCGGTCGCGCAGTACGGCGACACCAACTCGTCGTTCGAGACGCTCGGTAGCACTGTTGAGTACGCGCGGAACTATCCGAACGAGGTGGGGGCGAACCTTGTGCAGTCTGCCCATGCGGCCTTCAACCTCGGCGTACAGCTGACCTCGGCCGTCGCGATCGGTGTCGCACTGGCGGCCGCACTGGTGTCGTGGCGCTCCCTCGAGGATGCCTGAGAAGAATGATGCACCGGGGCCTGCTCCACCGTCGGGGAGGCTGCTCGTCGCACCACCCGACGCGTGGGTCAACGACTGGGAGATGGCTGTCTCGAGACCAGGTTCACGGCTCGATCGACATCAGGAAGAGGTCCTCGAGCTCGCGCTGAACGAGCTGCCGGGCGGGGTTGTCGGTGCTCGATCTGCGCCACAGCGCACTGACCTGGCGGCGCGGGGTCGGGTCGATCACGGGGATGGAGCGGACTCGCGGCGAGAGCGGCTCGCGTCCGAGCCGGGGGACGAGGGCGACGGCGACGCCGTGCTCGACCATCGCGGCGTGGGTCGAGTAGGAGCCGTCGAAGTAGCGGACGTCGGGACGCTGTCCGTGCAGCGCAAACATGTGTACGAGCCACTCGTGGCAGATCGTGCCGGCGGGGGTCGTGACCCATCGTTCGTGCAGGAGGTCCATGGGGCTCACCGAGTCCCGCATCGAGAGCGGGTGGTTCCAGGGCAGCAGGACGTCGGCCTCGTCGTCGACGAGCCGGAGCTGTTCGAGGGTCGCCGGCAGGTCCAGCGGGAGCGTGTTCCAGTCATGGACGATCGCCAGGTCGGCGCCGCCCCGCTCCACGAGGGTGACGGACTCGCGTGGGTCGGACTCCACGACCGTGACGTCGAGATCGGGTGCGGACGACCGGAGTCGTGCCAGTAGTGGAGCGATGATTCCGCGCGACCCGGTGGAGAACGATGCCACCCGCAACGAGCCTCTAAGCTCTTGGGCCCCACCGACCGCGAGGTTTTCCACCTGCTCGAGGTCAGCGAGCAGCTGGGTGCCGCGCTGTGCAAGAAGGCGGCCGCGTTCGGTGAGGATGACGCCTCGACCCACCCGCTCGAGCATGGGAGATCGGCTTTGACGCTCGAGCTTCTTGATCTTCTGCGAGACCGCGGAGGGGGTGAAGTCGAGCGCAGCTGCCGCCGACACGATGCTGCCATGGTCGCGAACAGCGATCAGGGCCCGAAGTGCTCCCACATCGATCATGAAGCAACCGTACGGCGTTTCACTCACAAACCATCGCTGGTGCTTCATTGTGACAATGAGAGAGACTGGCAGCATGTCGCTCAAGCACAGCCTGCTCGCGATGCTGGTGATGCTGGTGTGGGGCGCCAACTTCGTGGTGATCGACGAAGGGCTCGCCGACGTTCCTCCGCTGCTCTTCCTCGCGATGCGCTTCACCATCGTGTCGCTGCCCCTCGTGTTCTTCATCCCTCCACCGAAGGCACCGTGGCGCGCCGTCGTCGCCGTCGGCACATTCATGAGCCTCGGACAATTCAGCCTGCTCTACCTCGCACTCCACCTGGGCATGCCGTCGGGGCTGGCGTCGCTGGTGCTGCAGGCTCAGATCATCTTCACGATCGTGATAGCCACCGTCGTCATCAAGGAGCACCCGACCAGGCGTCAGATCGTCGGTGCCTCTATCGGCACGGCGGGGTTGGCGCTGGTGGTCGTGGCCCACGGCGTATCGGCCCCGATCGTGCCGGTTCTGGTGATGCTCGGCGCCGCGATGTCGTGGGCGATCGGCAACGTCATCACTCGCCGTGCGGGCGTGGCGTCAGGCCTGTCGCTCGTGGTGTGGTCCGCCCTTGTGGTGCCGGTCCCAGCCCTCGTCCTGTCGCTGCTGCTCGACGGCGGTGACGAGGTCGGCCGCGCGCTCACACACCTCTCGGGCACGGCGATCGCGAGCACGGCTTACACCGCTCTCGGCGCCTCGCTCCTCGGCTACGGAATCTGGAACAGCCTCCTCGCCCGCCACCCGGCCAGCGCGGTGGTGCCCTTCGTCCTGCTGGTGCCGGTCGTCGGCATCGCAACGGCCTGGATCGTGCAGGACGAGGTTCCGACGGCCCTCGAGCTGGTGGGTGGGGCAGTGATGTTGACAGGTGTCGCGGCAGCGACGGTGCGTGGGCGGAGGCCTACGCCCGCAGTGCCGATCGCGCCATCAGCGTGAGCCGGTCACGCATCGCCGACTCGCTGATGCGTGCGCTGTGGGGTGTGGAGTTGAGAAGCCCAAATGTCGCCTGCACCGCCGCACGCACCTCGGACGGGTCGAGGTCGTCACGGATCTGGCAGATCGTGTCGACCCACACGTCGATGTAGTCGAGCTGGAGCGAACGAACCCTTTTGCGGCCGGCGCTGTCGAGGTTCGACCACTCCCGCTCCTGGATCACGATGAGCGACGGATTGCCGAGGGCGAAGTCGATGTGCCACCCGATGAGGGCGTCCAGCGCCTGGTGGGGCGCGGGGGCTGCCGCCACCCGAGCTCGACCTTCGGCAAGCAGCCGCTCACTGATCGCTGTGAGCGCGTGGGTGAGGATGTCGTCCTTGCCGGCGAAGTGCTTGTAGAGCGCGGGGCCTGAGATGCCGCAGGCCGCACCGATGTCGTGCACGGACACCCCGTGGAACCCGCGCTCTGCGAACAACGTCGCAGCGGTGTCGAGGATCTGCTCACGGCGGGTGCTTGTCCCTTGGTCGGTGGCCACGTCACCAGCCTAGCCGCATGAGGTTAACGGCTGTTAACCTCATGGCATGCGAGAACTCGTCGAGCAGCTGCGCACCCGACTCACGACCGTGCGCGAGGGTGGCAGCGAGGCGTCACGAGAGCGGCACGTCGCCCGGGGCAAGCTGCTCCCGCGTGATCGCATCGACCACCTCCTCGACCCGGGATCGCCCTTCCTCGAGATCGCCCCACTCGCCGCCTGGGAGATGTATGGCGGCGCGGTGCCCAGCGCCGGCATCATCACCGGCATCGGTCGGGTGAGCGGTCGCGAGTGCGCCATCATCGCGAACGACGCCACGGTGAAGGGCGGGACGTACTACCCGCTGACGGTCAAGAAGCATCTTCGGGCGCAGACCATCGCGCAGCAGAACACGCTGCCCTGCCTCTACCTCGTCGACTCCGGGGGCGCTTTCCTTCCGATGCAGGACGAGGTGTTTCCGGACCGTGAGCACTTCGGCCGGATCTTCTACAACCAGGCGCAGATGTCCTCCCTCCGAATCCCCCAGATCGCGGCAGTGATGGGCTCCTGCACGGCCGGCGGTGCCTACGTCCCGGCCATGAGCGACGAGACCGTCATCGTGAGGGATCAGGGCACGATCTTCCTCGCAGGACCACCGCTGGTGAAGGCCGCGACCGGCGAGGTGGTGTCGGCAGAGGACCTCGGCGGCGGTGACGTCCATGCGCGAACGTCCGGGGTGGCCGACCACCTTGCGGACGACGACGAGCACGCGCTGCAGATCGTGCGCTCGATCGTTGGCACGCTGGAGCGCCCGACGAGCACCCCCCCGCCGCACGAGCCGGCCGAGCCCGTCGAAGATCCCGAGACCCTCTACGACGTGGTGCCGGTCGACGGACGCACGCCGTACGACGTCCGCGAGGTCATCCGTCGGGTGGTCGACGACTCGAGACTCCACGAGTTCAAGCCGTTGTACGGCGAGACCCTCGTCTGTGGGTTCGCCCGCATCTGCGGCTACCCCGTCGCGATCGTCGCGAACAACGGCATCTTGTTCAGCGAGTCCGCCCTCAAGGGGGCGCACTTCGTCGAGCTCGCCAACCAGCGGGGCATCCCCCTCGTGTTCCTGCAGAACATCACGGGCTTCATGGTCGGGCAGGAGTACGAGAATCGCGGAATCGCCAAGGACGGCGCCAAGCTCGTCACCGCGGTCGCCTCGTCGGTCGTCCCCAAGTTCACCGTCGTCATCGGGGGGTCGTTCGGCGCAGGCAACTACGGCATGTGCGGCCGGGCCTACGACCCGCGCTTCCTGTGGATGTGGCCCAATGCGCGCATCTCGGTGATGGGCGGGGAGCAGGCCGCGTCGGTGCTGGCCACGGTGCGCCGCGACGGCCTCGAGGCCAAGGGCGAGGAGTGGTCAGCCGATGACGAGGCGGCCTTCCGCGCTCCGCTCCTGGCCCAGTTCGAGGAGCAGGGATCGCCGTACTACTCCTCGGCGCGGCTCTGGGACGACGGCATCATCGACCCCGTCGACACGCGGCGGGTCCTGGCCATGGGCCTGCAGGTCGCGTCCGCCACACCGATCCCTGAGCCGCGCTTCGGGCTCTTCAGAATGTGAGTGCCACCCTCATGCCATCCAGCTCGAAGCCCTTCAGCTCGGTCCTGATCGCCAACCGTGGCGAGATCGCCGCTCGAGTCATCCGGGCCTGCCGAGAGGTCGGCCTGCGCAGCATCGCGGTGTACTCCGACGCAGACGCCGACGCGCCATATGTGCGCCTGGCCGACGAGTCGGTGCGCATCGGACCCACCCCGGCTGCCGAGTCCTACCTGTCGGTCGAGCGGATCCTCGCCGCTGCCAGGTACGCCGGGGCCGAGGCGATCCATCCCGGCTACGGCTTCCTGTCCGAGCGCGCCGACTTCGCGCGGGCAGTGGTGGAGGCCGGCCTCGTCTTCATCGGGCCGACGGCCGACGTCATGGACGTGATGGGCCGCAAGGACCGCGCACGCACCATCGCCGAACGCGCAGGTGTGCCGGTCACTCCGCAGTTCGACCCGGCCGACGTGCCAGCTGACGCCTATCCCGTCATCGTCAAGGCCGCGGCGGGCGGTGGTGGCAAAGGCATGCGCATCGTTCGCGAGGCGGCTGCGCTCGAAGCCGCTGTCGACGCTGCAGGTCGCGAGGCCGCCTCAGCCTTCGGCGACGACACCTTGCTGATCGAGAAGTACGTCGAGGCGGGCCGCCACGTCGAGGTGCAGGTGTTCGGCGACGAAGCCGGCAACATCGTGCACATGTTCGAGCGCGACTGCTCAGTGCAGCGTCGGCACCAGAAAGTCGTCGAGGAGGCGCCGGCCACCGGCATCGGCGCTGACCTGCGCCGCACGCTCCACGACTCATCCGTGGCGCTGTGTCGCGAGGTCGGCTACACCGGCGCAGGAACGGTGGAGTTCCTCGTGGCAGATGGCGAGGCCTACTTCCTGGAGATGAACACGCGCCTCCAGGTCGAGCACCCCGTCACCGAGGCGATCACAGGGCTCGACCTCGTGAAGTGGCAGCTGACCGTGGCGGCCGGACACGACCTCCCCCTCGGCCAGGCCGAGATCACCGAGACCGGGCACGCCATCGAGGTGCGGGTCTACGCCGAGGACCCGTACGCCGGCTTCCTGCCGCAGGCCGGGCACGTCCTCGACGTGGCGTGGCCCGGCGGAGCGCGCATCGAGTCCGACCTCGAGCGCGATGCTGAGGTGTCGACGGCGTACGACCCGATGCTCGGCAAGATCGTGGTCGCGGGTGGCGACCGCGAGGAGGCAAGAGCTCGGATGGTCGAGGCTCTCGACGACACCTGCATCTTCGGAGTCGTGACCAACGTCGGGTTCGTCCGCAGGCTCGTGGCCAGCGACGAGTTCGCGCGCGGTGACATCCACACGTCGTGGCTGGACGGCGACGAAGCCGGCGCGGTGGACCTGCTGACCTTGCCCGAGGTGCCCGCTGACGCGGTGCATGCCGCGGCCGCACTGTGGGCGCGCTACGAGGTCGCCACGACCCATGACCCCTTCGGACTGGCCGACGGCTGGCGCTCGGGCGCCGAGCCAGCGCCAACGCTCGTCACCCTCGTCGACGAGGCCGACAGGTCGTGGACGTTCGCGTTCACCGTGGACGAGACCGCCACCGACGCCTCCGCCCTTGCCATCATCGACGCGGACGGCAACACGATCGGGTGGCAGGGACAACCCTGGAGCCTCGCCCGCCCCGATCCGATGCGCGGAGGGCACCAGCGCGGCGTCTCGACCGACGCGGACATCGTCTCGCCCATGCCCGGCACGGTGTTGCGGGTCGACGTCTCTGAGGGCGACGTCGTGACGCTGGGCCAGCAGCTCGGCGTCGTGGAGGCCATGAAGATGGAGCTCGCACTCGTGGCTCCGTACGACGGGGTGGTTGCCTTCGTGGGTGCGGAAGCAGGTCGGCAGGTGCCCATCAAGCACCTCCTCTTCACGGTGGATCCGACATGACCGGCCCCGGCCCCAGCGTCGTCCGCGACGCCTCGCTTCCGTCGGCGGTGACGATCTACGAGGTGGGGCCCCGGGACGGGCTGCAGAACGAGTCGACGATCGTGCCGCTGGACGCCAAGGTGGAGTTCATCACGCGGCTCATCGACGCCGGCCTCCCGATCGTCGAGGCAACCAGCTTCGTGCACCCGCGATGGGTTCCTCAGCTCGCCGACGCCGCCGACCTGGTGGCTCGCCTGCCACTCACCGGTCCCGTGCCCTTGCCGGTGCTGGTGCCCAACGAGCGCGGGCTCGATCGAGCGCTCGAGGCCGGCTGCTCACACGTGGCCATCTTCGGCAGCGCGACCGAGACCTTTGCGCAGAAGAACCTGAATGCCACGCTGGAGTCGCAGCTGACGATGTTCGAGCCCGTCGTCACGCGCGCCCTCGAGGCGGACGTCGACGTGCGCGCCTACGTCTCGATGTGCTTCGGCGATCCGTGGGAGGGCCCGGTCGCTGTCGAGCAGGTGGTCGCCGTCGGCGCCAGGCTGCTCGAGCTGGGTGCGACGCAGCTCTCGCTCGGCGACACGATCGGAGTCGGCACAGCGGCGCACGTCGGCATCTTGATCGACGCCTTCGGTGCGGCGGGCATCGGGGTCGACCGGCTCGCGATGCACTTCCACGACACCTACGGCCAGGCGCTCACCAACGCGTACGCCGCGCTGCGTCACGGCATCACGACGTTCGACGCCTCGGCGGGCGGGCTTGGCGGGTGCCCATATGCAGAAAGTGCGACGGGCAACCTCGCGACAGAAGACCTGGTGTGGATGCTCAGCGGGCTCGGCATCGAGCACGGTGTCGACCTCGACGCCCTGGTGGCCACCAGCGTGTGGATGGCCGGGGTGCTGGGGCGAGAGAGCCCGAGCGCCGTGGTGCGAGCGCGCGGCTGAGCTGCGCTGGGGGACAGGACGTGCCAAACCGGTGAAGGGTTCGTCTAGGCGGACTGGGGAAGCCTGGCCGACACCCGGGACGACAGAAGTGCGTATTGCGCGTCGAGCCGTGTGAGCCCAGTGGGCCGAACGACGTCGAGAGCGCCCACGACTCGCTCGTGTGCCATGAACTGCTCGAGCGTGATGTCGACCTGCTCGCCGTCGGGCAACCGGTTCCACCAGTGGAAGTCGACCCGCACGCCGTCGACCACGACCTCGCCGATGACGAGTGAGCCCCCGATGTGATCGTGGATGACGAGTGCCGTGGTGGCGCACTGCCCACGAGCGGGGTTGTCGGGCGTCCAGTCGGCGACGTCCTCGGGCGCGCACGTGTCGGGCCCCCACGACTCGCGCAGCGCGAGGATCACGGCTTCCAGCGTCATGATGACGACCCTAGGGGCCACCACCGACATGCGCGCTACGAGTGAAGACGACGGTCGCGGAGCTCGTCGGCGGCGAACTGCCCGATCTGCCAAGTCGCCAACGCGTCGCTCGAGGCGCCGACGGCGCCGCCCAGCAGCGGCACGCGGCGCCCGACAAGGGTGATGGCCCGCCTGCCGGCGGTGCGTCCGACGAGCTCGGAGGTCACCTCGCGCGACAGGGTCTCGTCGAGCTCGGGGTCGTGGACGGGCGACGTCGCGAGTGCCATCGGCGAGGATGGCAGCCGGTGCCCCTTGATGAGGTCCTTGACAGCATCTTCACCGAGCATGCAGGCGAGGATGGCGTTGCGGACCCGGGGGTCCTCGAGGTCGTAACCGCGCAGGTGGGCAACGCCTGCGACGAGGTGGCACTGCACGACAGTGACCCCGACGACGTTGGCCGGCACCGAGAACGCGAGCACCGCGAATCCGCCGAGGTTCGTGACGAAGCCTTGCAGTCCGGCCAGGGTTGAGTGGAGGCGGACGAGCCCGCGGATGGCCCGCTCGACATCACCGTCGTGATCGACCAGCTTGGTCTCGGCGGACGCGGCGGCAGACCGCAGGGGTCCGATGCCGTCGATCGCGTGGTCGAGGACTGTACGCACGTAGCCGGAGGCGACCTGCGGTGCCAGCTTCGCTCCGGCACTGAGGGCGGCACTGTGGCGGATTCCCATGCACCAAGCATCCCTCATCCGTAGTCTTTCCACCCGTTGCGGGTGCATCGCCCTAGGCTTGCCCCATGGGCCGGCCCTTCTCCGATCGCGTCGCTGGGGCCGACTGGCGGCGCGAGGTCAGCGCCTGGATCTCCGAGCAGCTCCAGCTGCGGGGCCACTGGGTCACGGGGACTATCGCCCAACCGCGCATCCGCCCGTGGTCGACCCAGCTCACCGTTCCGACCAGCGAGGGGTTGATGTGGTTCAAGGCGAATGCCGTGGGGCTCACCTTCGAGCCGGGGCTGCAGGCAGAGCTCTCACGGATCGCTCCTCACTCGGTCGACAAGCCGTACGCGATCGACGCGGAGAGGGGATGGATGCTGACCCGCGAGCTGGGAGAGACGCTGGGCGACTCGCACGAGCTGACCGAGGACGACTGGCGCAGGCTCCTCGGTGAGGTCGCGGCGATCCAGCGGGCTGCCGCCGACCATCGCGAAAGTCTGCTCATCGCCGGCCTGCCCAACTTCGCTCCCGTGACGGTTCTCGACAGGTACGACCGGGTGGTCGAGGTCTTCTCCTCATTGCCCGACGGACACCCCGCCCACGTCTCGGCGGACCTCCGGGGCCTGCTCCGCACGGCACGCCCGGCAATCGCGCGCGCGGTCGACACCCTGACGGAGTCGTCCCTTCCGGTCACGTGGCAGCACGGTGATCTGCACCCCGGGAACGTCTTCGCGGTCGGCGACCGGTTGAAGCTGTTCGACTTCGGAGACGGGCAGTGGGCCCATGCCGCCGAGGTGATGTGCGTGCCGTACGGGTGGATCACGACCATGACGCCTCACTCGTGGCCGGCCGTGCTCAACGCCTACCGCGAGGTGTGGGAAGTGCAGAGTGCAGATCTTGACGACCAGCTCGCCGCGGCCACCCTGACCCAGGCTGTCAACCGGGCCGTCAGCTGGTCGACGTCCCTCGACGAGGCCACTGCTGCGGAGTGGGCGCAGTGGGGCGCCTTCCCCCTCCATCACCTGACCCGTGTGCTCGAGCCGTGACCGCCCAGCCCCGGCCGCTGCCCCCGTCCAGCTGGCAGTTCGACCCGACAGCCTGGCCCCCTGAGGACTGTGTGGCCGCGGGAGCGGACCTCGAGCCGGGCACGATCATCGAGGCGTACCGCCACGGCGCCTTCCCGATGCCCCACGAAGGTGAGCTGCTCTGGTGGTCGCCGATGCAGCGCGGTGTGCTGGAGCCCTCGGCTGTGCGCGTCAGCAGGTCGTTGAGCAGGTCGATGCGTCGGTACGAGATCACGGTCGACGACTCGTTCGAGGAGGTCATCGATGCGTGCGCCGACCCCTCGCGCCCCGGTGCGTGGATCGACTCTCCGATCCGCGAGGCGTTCGTGAGGCTGCACCGGCTCGGCTGGGGGCACTCGGTGGAGACACGCGACGCAGAGGGGACTCTCGTCGGCGGTCTCTACGGCTTGAGCATCGGGTCGTTGTTCGCGGGCGAGTCGATGTTCCACCACGCGACGGACGCATCGAAGGTCGCGCTCGTTGCGCTGGCACGAATGATCGGCGACGAGGCACTCATCGACACGCAGTGGCGTACTCCCCACCTCGGGTCGTTGGGTGTCACCGAGTGGCCCCGTGACCGTTACCTGGCTGAGATCGGCCACCACATCGACGCCCCGAGACCCGGGGGATGGCCTTGATAGCAGGCCGAAAGCGGACAACATCAGCCGGGGTGGGGAAGAGCCGTCGGCGCAACTTCATAGGATGGTTGGCGCACACACCATCACTCACAAGGAGCTTTTGTGGCTATCTCACGCAACGACCTCGTCGCTGCCCTCGCTTCGAAGGCCGGCACCAGCAAGGCCGAGGCCGACGCAGTCCTCTCGTCCTTCAGCGAGATCCTGCTCGACTCCGTCAGCAACGGTGAAAAGGTCTCGATCCCCGGCATCCTGTCGGTCGAGCGCGTCAAGCGCGCTGCTCGTACCGGCCGCAACCCGTCGACCGGCGAGACGATCGACATCCCAGCCGGTTTCGGCGTCAAGGTGAGTGTCGGGTCGCGCCTCAAGGCCGCGGCCAAGTAGCACCTGCACCACCGAACAACACCCGCGCCACCCCAGTACGACGAGCAGCGCCGCCAGGACAGGTCCCGACGGCGCTGTCGGTCGTCTACGAGGTCGGGCGTCCTCTGTGAACGTGGACGTCATGTCCACGGCCTACCACCGGCACCGCCCGCTGTACGCCGTCGGCGCGATCATCGACCGGTGGCCCCCGGGTCAGCGAGTGACCGGGCGCCCAGCCTGTTCCCAGGCCTCCATGCCACCGTCGACATTCGTGACGTCGTGACCCCGGGCCTGCAGCCAAGCGGTGGCGCGTGCTGATCGCCCGCCCAGGTGGCACACCACCACGGTCTTGGTGGATGGGTCCAGCTCACCAACGCGCACCGGTAGGTCACCCAGCGGGATGTGGACGGCGCCGTCGATGTGCCCGGCCGCCCACTCATGATCCTCGCGGACGTCCAGGACCACGAGGTCAGCCGGAATCGAGGCCGGGATGATCTGGATGTCAGCGGTCGAGATGTCGGATTCGTTCATGGGTCCATGGTCCATCCCCCGACGAGTGTGATGAGAACGAGGGGTGTTTCTTTTCCAAGAGGGTGGCAAAGAACCCCTCGGAGTAGTTAGTTTGGACTACATGCGCGACCGTCGATGTGCTCGTCAGTGGTCCGAGGCAGCCACTTCCTCGGATCGGCGGGCCGCATGAAGGCGCACGACACGATCTGCCTGCCATTCGTGTCGTCCACCCCCAGCGTGGCTCGCACCCGCCTCGCGGCGTTCCTCACGGTGCACCGGGCCTCCGACGTGGTGCTCGACAACGCGCTCATCGTGATCAGCGAGATGATCGCCAACGCGGTCAGCCACGGCGTACCGACGCCCGACGGGACGATCGAGATCTCTTGGTCGCTCAACGGCACGCTCCTCGAGCTCAGCGTCTACGACGCGGGTGTCGGTGGCTCCCTCACTCCTGTCGAGTTCGACGAGGACTCGCTCAGTGGTCGCGGACTGTCGATCATCAACAGGGTTGCCGACCGTTGGTGGGTCGACATGTCCACCGGGACGCGCGTCAACGCCGAACTCGTCCTCACCCCTCACTGACGCGGCGGTCGTGCCGCCCCGCGCCGGTCCGCGCGGCGCCAGCACCGCATAGACTCGCCCCTCGTGGGAAAGAAATCGCGACTCAAGAACAAGGCCGCCAAGAAGGAACGCATGCCGTACGTGGTGCGCACCTTCGCCGGACTCCCCCGCGAAGCCGACTGGATCGCCCTGCGCGAGTTCGTGCCGTCGGCATCCGCCGTGGTGAAGCTCAAGGACAGTGACCGCACAGTTCGGGTCTGCTCGTTGCTGCCGGGCAACGGAGCCGGCATCGTGCGGCCGAACGGCGAGATCTGGCTCGGGTTGCAGGTAGGGCACAACTTCGGCGACATCAGCCGCGACTACGCGTACGTGATCGAGACGGCTCTGGAGACTGAGCCCGGCAACCCGGTGCCCATGGCCGATCCCGGAGTCGGCGCGCGGCTGCAGGATCTCATCGACCCGGCGAGCGACTTCGACGTCGAGGTGCACGACGGCTTCGACTACTGGGTCGAGGGTGTCGATGACTCGGAGCGGACGGCTGACCTGCTCGCCGAGGCCAACGAGACGATTGCTCCGACGGTGCGTCTGGAGTCGGTCGATGCCGCGTACTGGACCGAGATGGCCCCGCACCGCTACCTGCGGTGGGTCATGACGCACGACGAGCCGACGCTGCTCGACGCGCTGGCCCGGCTCCGGCAGCGCGGCGATGACACCCTCGGCGAGGCCAGCAAGCTCATCGGACACTTCCGGGCTCACGGTCTGATCGTCCCGGTGTGGGAGTTCGAGGTCGATGCTGCCGCACTGGAGGGTCCGGCCGTGGAATTTGCCGCGCGGCTCGATGAGGCACTCGCGGACGACAGCCCGCTCACGACGCAGCAGCGGTCCGCACGGGGCGCCCTGATCAGCGGCCAGATCACGATCCACTAGTCACAGTCGCGCCGTGCGGACCCCGATGCTGGCTGCGAGTGATCGGTCAGTCGCGATCGACCGGGCACGACATGCAGCGGGGACCGCCCCGACCGGAGCCGAGCTCGGAGCCGCTGATGGCGACGACCTCGACACCGTGGTCCTCCAGCCGGGCGTTGGTCTGCTCGTTGCGCTCGTAGGCCACGGCGAGCCGCGGCCCGATCGCGAGGGTGTTGTTGCCGTCGTCCCACTGCTCACGCTCGGCCGTCACAGGGTCAAGACCGGTGTCGATCTGGTGCAACGTGTCGATACCCATCGCGGCAGCGGCGCCGTCGAAGAACGAGGTCTCGGGCGCGACGACGAGTCGGTCGTCCACGAGCGTGACGGCATGGGCCCGCAGGGTGTGCGCCATGTTGGGGTAGATCACGACAGTGTCGACATCGACCATCGTCACGATCGTGTCGAGATGCATGGTGGCCCGTTCCTGGGCGATGGGGACCGCAAGCACCGTGCGCGCCATGCCACCGGAGAGCACCTGGTGGGCGAACCTCTCGAACCCGGCGGGGGTCGTGCGCTCGCCGACACCGACGGCGATGACACCTGGCGCGAGCAGCAGCACGTCGCCACCCTCGAGGTGCTCCAGGTGCGGACCGTGGACGCGGGGTGAGGCGGCGAAACGCGGGTGGCACTCGTAGATCAGTCCAGTCAGCTGGGTCTCGCGCTCGCGGGCCGGCATCGCAAGACTCGTCACCGCGACGCGACCCGGCAGCCACACCGAGGAGTCGCGGGTGAAGAGGAGGTTGGGGAGCGGGTCGATCAGGAAGTCCTCGGGCGCGAGCAGGCTCGTGACGATGCTGCGGAAGCTCGTCACCTCGTCGTTGCGGAGGCCGGCTGTCAGCGTGAGGGCGAGCTCGTCCGGCGCGAGGTCGGTCATCACGGTGGCAAGGTGCTCACGGAGCCCGTCGCCGAGACGCAGGCTCGCAGTCGTGCTCTCGATGATGCGTGCGCGGGCGGCCGGGTCTGCCAGCGCCTCGATGAGGAGGTCGACGAGGTAGAGCACCTCGACGTCGTGGTCGCGCAGGGCCTGGGCAAAGGCGTCGTGCTCGTCCTGCGCGCGGCCGAGCCACGGGATGCCGTCGAACAGCAGCTGGTCGTTGTTGCGCGGGGTGAGGCGGGCGATCTCGGGGCCGGGCCGGTGCAGCATGACCGTGCGCAGGCGACCGACTTCACTGTCTGCTCCGAGACTCATCGTCACAGCCTAGGGCGTCGGTCGCCCGCGTTGTGGCGCGCGACGCAGGGCATGGTTTACCGCTTGAACGCCCGACAGGCTTACGCTCCTTCGTGTGGACTGGAACGACTTCGATGCTGCCCTGTTCGACCTCGACGGCGTCATCACGCCGACCGCTGAGGTGCACATGCGCGCCTGGGCGCAGATGTTCGGCGCCTATCTCGAGGAACGTGGTGTGAGCGAGCCCTACACCGACGACGACTACTACCGGTTCGTCGACGGCAAGCCCCGCTACGACGGGGTGAGATCGTTCCTGCAGTCACGCGACATCGAGCTTCCCGAGGGCCATTCGTCTGACGAGCCAACGGCGCAGACCGTCTCCGGTCTGGGCAACCGCAAGAACGTCGACTTCGCGCAGATCCTGGAATCTGAGGGTGTGGTGCCCTATCCCGGATCGGTCCTTCTGGTGGACGCGCTCATCGCACGTGGCACCAAGATGGCCATCGTGTCGAGCTCGCGCAACGCGCCGGCGGTGCTGAAGGCGGCGGGGATGCTCGACTTGTTCCCCGTGATCGTCGACGGCAAGGTGGCGGGCGAGCGGGGCCTGGCCGGCAAGCCCGCACCTGACACGTTTCTCGACGCCGCCGCGCAGCTCGGTGTGCCCAAGCAGAGAGCCGTGGTCTTCGAAGACGCGCTGTCGGGCGTCGCGGCAGGCCGTGCAGGCCACTTCGGCCTCGTGGTCGGCGTCAACCGGGGCGTCGGCGCCGACAAGCTCACCGACAACGGTGCAGACGTCGTGGTCGACGACCTCAGGGAGCTGCTGTGACCGAGCTGTCGCACGAGGTTCCCGAGGTGCGCGACTTCCTCGACCGCGCGCGCTATCCCGTCGATGAGTGGAAGCTCGTCGAGAGCCACATCGACAACGACAACCTCGGCACCACCGAGACGCTGTTCTCTGTCGGCAACGGCTACCTCGGGCTACGGGGCAACGTCGATGAGGGACGTGACTCGTTCTCTCACGGCACCTACATCAACGGTTTCCACGAGACCTGGCCGATCCAGCACGCCGAGGAGGCGTTCGGCTTCGCCCGCGTCGGCCAGACCATCGTCAACGCACCCGACGCCAAGGTCATCCGTCTGTACGTCGACGACGAGCCGTTGCTCCTCTCGATCGCCGACCTGATGGAGTACGAGCGGACGCTCGACTTTCGCAGCGGCGTCATGACCCGGGAGATCCTCTGGCGCACCCCCGGCGGCAAGCGTGTGCAGATCCGCTCACGCCGCATGGTGTCGTTCACGCAACGCCATCTGGCCGTGATGACCTTTGAGGTCACGATGCTCGACGACTACGCACCGGTGGCGATCTCGTCGCAGGTCCTCAACCGGCAGGACGGCGAGGACGAGTACCACGTGCGCTCGAAGTCGATGGGTGAAGGTGTCGACCCCCGCAAGGCCAGCAGCATGCGTCACCGCGTCCTCCTGCCCCAGAGCAACTGGGGCACCGTCGCTGACGGACGGATGGCGCTCGGTTACCAGTGCGCCGAGAGTGGCATGACGATAGCCGTCGCGGCCGACCACCGGCTCGAGACAGCCAACAACTACACCAAGCGCATGCAGACCGACGACGACCTCGCGAAGATGACCTACCGCGTCGACGCTGAGCCGGGCCAGCCGATCGTGCTGACCAAGCTGGTCAGCTATCACACATCTCGCGGCGTACCGTCCCGCGAGCTGCTCGACCGCTGCCGTCGCACGCTCGACCGTGCGCAGGAGGAAGGCCTAGATCGTCAGTTCGAAGACCAGCGCACCTGGCTCGACGACTTCTGGACCCGCTCGGACGTCGAGCTCCCCGGCCAACCCGAGCTGCAGCAGGCGGTGCGGTGGAACCTCTTCCAGATCGCCCAGGCATCTGCCCGCGCCGAAGGCACCGGCATCCCGGCCAAGGGGGTCACGGGCTCCGGCTACGGCGGCCACTACTTCTGGGACACCGAGGTCTACGTCCTGCCGTTCCTGACCTACACGACCCCCCGCGCGGCTCGCAACGCCTTGAGGTTTCGCTACACGCTGCTCGACGCCGCGCGGAGCCGGGCCAAGCAGCTTGCCCAGCAGGGTGCGCTCTTCCCCTGGCGCACCATCAACGGCGAGGAAGCATCCGCCTACTACGCGGCCGGCACCGCGCAGTACCACATCGACGCCGACATCTCGTATGCCTTGAGCCAGTACCTCGCCGCCACGGGCGACGTCGACTTCCTCACCCGCGAGGGCATCGACGTGCTCGTCGAGACCGCCCGCATGTGGGTCGACCTCGGCTTCTGGCGCAACGAGGAGGACGGCACGTTCCACATCCACGGCGTGACCGGACCCGATGAGTACACCACCGTCGTCAACGACAACCTGTTCACCAACGTCATGGCACGCTTCAACCTCCGCCGGGCCGTCCAGGCAGTGCGTGAGCTCTCGGAGCGCGACGGCATCGAGTACGACCAGGTCGTGGCACGTCTCGAGCTCGACGAGCGCGAGGTCGCCGACTGGGAGCGTGCCGCCGACGACATGGCCATCCCGTTCGACGAGCACCTGGGTGTACACCCGCAGGACCAGCATTTTCTCGAACGAGAGGTGTGGGACCTCGCCAACACCCCGATGGACAAGCGGCCACTGCTCCTGCACTACCACCCGCTGGTGATCTACCGGTTCCAGGTGCTCAAGCAGGCCGATGTCGTGCTGGCGCTGTTTCTTCAGGGCGAGCACTTCACCGCCGAGGAGAAGCGCGCCGACTTCGAGTACTACGACCCGATCACGACGGGTGACTCGACGCTCTCCGCCGTCGTCCAGTCGATCATCGCGGCAGAGGTCGGCTACCACGATCTCGCTCTGCGCTACTTCCTCGCCGCGTTGTTCGTCGACCTCGCCGACCGCCACTCCAACACCTCCGACGGCGTTCACGTCGCCTCCACCGGCGGTGTGTGGAGCGCCCTCGTCAATGGCTTCGGCGGCTTTCGGGACCAGGGTGGGGTGTTCAGCCTCGATCCGCGTCTGCCACTGGAGTGGGAGTCACTGACCTTCAGGCTCACCCTGCTCGGAACCCGCGTCCGGGTGACGGTGCGACCCGACTGCGTCGAGCTCGCCGTCGAGGAGGGCAAGGAGGCCACTCTCCTCGTGCGCGGACAGGAGGTCACCGTGCTGCCGGGCGATCCGATCTCCGTCCCGATCGTCGGCCAGGGTCCGCTCCTCGAGGGTGAGCCACTGCCGGTGCCGGGCAGGCGACGCGCAGAC
The DNA here is from genome assembly GCF_014378035.1 of Aeromicrobium sp. GTDB lineage: Bacteria > Actinomycetota > Actinomycetes > Propionibacteriales > Nocardioidaceae > Aeromicrobium. The sequence continues at coordinate 21,923 of NZ_JACMOM010000231.1, forward strand.
GGCACCATCATCGCGGCGATCGTGCCGGGCACCTGATCGCTGCCACCTGACTGGCTGCCAGACGATCTCGGCGGTTCCTCGGCACAGATTGGTGTCCCGTGGAACCATCGAGGAGTGATTACCGTGACTTGGAAGACCGCCGACGGCAACAGTGGCCAGATGGTTGTCGATGCCGACCACAAGTGGACGTTCGGGCGCGCGGGTGGCCCAGACGCCCCGACGGTGGGTGTGGACAATCCGTTGATCAGCCGCGCAGCGCTGGTCATCCGCGATGCCGGACCCGGTCCGGTCGTGTTCCGTGGGCAGCGTGACAACGGTGCCCGGGTCGCCCTGATCAGCGTGATCGGGTCGATCACCTGGCTCGACGAGGGCACGGCAGGCAACCTCAGCGCCGAGGAGAACCGGGTCGAGCTCTCCCTGAACGACGAGGTGCTCGTGACGGTCGACGTCGACTTCGAGCAGCGCGGCTCGGTCGTCGAGAGGCAGCAGCAGACCGCCTGAGGTCACCCGGCACAATCTGACCATGTCGTTCGTCGAAGGTCTTCCCAAGGCCGAGCTGCACGTGCACCACGTCGGGTCTGCCTCTCCACGCATCGTGTCCGAGCTCGCCGCCCGCTACGAGGGTGACACCCCGGTACCGGTCGATCCGGAGAAGCTGGCCGACTTCTTCACCTTCACCGACTTCGCCCATTTCATCGAGGTCTACCTGTCGGTGGTCGACCTGATCCGCACGCCCGAGGACCTGTGGACGCTGACCTATGAGGTGGCTCGCGACCTCGCCGCTCAGAACGTCCGCTACGCCGAGCTGACCCTCTCGCCCTACACGTCGATCATCCGGGGCATACCCGCCGAGGCCTTCTGCGAGTCGGTCGAGGACGCGCGACGTCAGGCTGAGGCCGACCTCGACATCACGATGCGGTGGTGCTTCGACATCCCGGGCGAGTCGGGACTGCCGGCTGCTAATGTCACGCTCGACGCGGCACTGCGTCTGCGTCCCGACGGCCTTGTCAGCTTTGGTCTCGGGGGTCCCGAGGTCGGCGTGCCCCGGCCGCAGTTCGCTCCACACTTCGCGAAGGCCCTCGCCGCGGGTCTGCGCAGCGTCCCGCACTCGGGCGAGTCGACCGGGCCCGAGACGGTGTGGGACGCGATCCACCATCTCGGCGCCGAACGCATCGGGCACGGCATCGCCGCGGCGCAGGACCCGATCCTGATGGCCTACCTGGCCGAGCACGACATCACGCTCGAGGTGTGCCCGACATCCAACGTCTGCACGCGATCCGTGCCGTCGATGGCCGAGCACCCGCTGCCGATCCTTGTCGCCGCGGGTGTGCCGGTGACCATCAACTCCGACGACCCGCCGATGTTCGCCACGACCCTCAACGCCGAGTACGAGGTGGCCCGCGATCTGCTCACGCTCGACGACCGGGGCGTCGCCGACCTCGCGCGGGCCGCCGTCCGTGCCTCGTTCGCCGGCGAGACGACCAAAGCCACGATTCTCAGCGAGATCGACGCTTACGAGTCCCCAAGATCTGGCGCCTCAAGCACCTAGAATCTGCAGATTCGGCCGAGATCAGATGCTCTAACCGCCAAATCGTGGGGCGGGAGCAGGGGCAGGGGCCACCGGCACGCGGACGAGCAGGACTCCGTGCTGCACCTCAGCCGTGATCTCCTGACCCTCCTCGACGGGGTCACCGTCGAGCTGCATCGGCATGGTCTTCTCCGCGCAGATGACGACCTTGTGGCCCGTGAGCCGGTCAAGCCTGTCGTTGGTACGCCGCTGTCGGCCGATGACCCGCACGATGATGGCGAGCCAGCCGATGAAGCGCTTGGGTGCGAGCACCACGACATCGAGCCTGCCGTCGTCGATCTCGGCGTCAGGCAGCAACGGGATGCCAGCCTGCAGAAAACCGACGTTGCCGACGACGACGGTGCGGGCGCGGAACTTCTTGAACTCACCGTCGTCGACGGATATCTGCACCTTCATGGCGGGGTAACGCGCGGCCTTCACCCCGGAGACGAAGTAGGCGAGCCAGCCGACCTTGCTCTTGAGCTGATCGTTGACCCCGGTCATGATCGCGGCGTCCATGCCGAGCCCCGCCATGACGAGGAATGACGTGTTGGTGCCGGTGTCGGTGCGAAGGGTGCCGAGGTCGATGGCGCGATCCTGGCCGCCGAACACGACGTCGAGCGCGTCACGGCTGTTGAGCGGGATGCCGAGGTTGCGGGCGAGCAGGTTGCCGGTGCCGTGCGGAAGGATGCCGACCGCGACCCCGGTCCGGGCAACTTCCTCGCACACGGCTCGCACCGTGCCATCGCCGCCGGCGGCGACGATGAGGTCGACATCTGCCTTGAGCGCGCTGAGCGCCTGACCGTAGCCCGGGTCTTCGACCGTGGTCTCGAACCACAGCGGCTCCTTCCAGCCGTCGCGCTCGGCGACCACGCGCACGCGACCCTTGAACTCCTCGACGTCGCCGACCTTGGCCGGGTTGATGATGACGGCGGCCCGCTTGCGACCGGTGCCGGTGAGCACAGCCAGCTCGTGCGGGAGACGGGTCGCATCGGTGACCAGCAGGATCCACAGACCGAGGGCGACGACCACGCCGAGGCTCAGGCCGGCCATGACGTCACTGAGGTAGTGCACGCCGAGAAAGACGCGGCTCGCGGCGACGGCAAATCCGACGGCGCCCAGCACCGTGACGATGATGCGCCGGCGCCACCCGCGGCCCGTGAGCACGATCGTCATCAGGATCGCGACAGTGACGAGCATCGCGGCTCCGGCAGAGTGCCCGCTCGGGAAGGAGTAGCCGCCAATCTCGTGCAGCGGCTTGTCGAATGTCGGCCGTTCGCGCTTGAAGGCAAGCTTGATCAGGGCGTTGCCACCGATGGCGACAGCACCGCTGGCCACGATCCAGACAGCGATCGAACGCTCGCGGCGCGAGAGTGCGTAGGCCGTCAGGAGCGCGAGGGCGACGCCGCACGAGGCGTTGCTGAAGACCACGGCGGTGATGTCGAGGAGCGTCACGAACCCGCTGTGGTCGATGCTCGCGTCGTAGGCCAGACGAGCGACGTCCTGGTCGATCCGGAGAAGGAAGCTGGCATCGAGACCGATGCACACGGACAAGAACCCGAACAGAGCCAGGGGGACCGCCAGCATCCAGATCAGGATGCTGGGTCGACGGGGCTCGGCGCGACGCAGATCGAATGACACAGCAGTCCTCCTCGGGGATGGTCAAGCCTAATGGACGGGAAGACGTCCGCGCGCCGACCGATAGGCTGACCGCGTGATTGACGCCCGCATCCTGCGACAGGACCCCGATGCCGTGCGCGCTGCCCAGCAGCGTCGCGGTGAGCCCACCGAGCTCGTCGACGAGCTCATCAGCGCGGACGAGGCACGGCGGTCGTCGATTGCGGCCTACGAAGCGGTCCGCGCTGAGCAGAAGAACCTCGGCAAGCTCATCGCGAAGGCACAGGGCGACGAGAAGCAGCAGCTGCTGACTCGCACCAAGGAGCTGAGCCAGCAGGTCAAGGACGCGGAGGCCGCACAGTCTGCCGCGGCGACAGCATTCGACTTGTTGATGAAGACGTTGCCCAACCTCGCCTCGGCCGACGCGCCGCAGGGCGGAGAGGACGACTTCGTCGTGCTCGACACCGTCGGCACCCCCCGCGACTTCGCCGCCGAGGGCTTCGAGCCGCGCGACCACCTCGAGCTCGGCCAGATGCTCGGGGCCATCGACACCGAACGGGGCGCCAAGGTCAGCGGCGCACGGTTCTACTACCTCACCGGCGTCGGAGCGCAGCTCGAGCTCGCGCTGACGCAGCTGGCCATGAGCAAGGCTGCCGCGTGGGGATTCATCCCGATGATCCCGCCCGCTCTCGTCAAGCCGAGGGCGATGGAGGGCACCGGGTTTCTCGGCCAGGCGGCCGACGACGTCTACTACCTCGAGAAGGACGACCTGTACCTGGTGGGCACGTCCGAGGTGCCCCTCGCCGCCTACCACTCCGACGAGATCCTGGACGTCGCCTCACTGCCACTGCGCTACGCCGCGTTCAGCCCGTGTTTCCGTCGCGAGGCGGGCTCGTACGGCAAGGACACCCGCGGCATCTTCCGCGTGCACTGGTTCGACAAGGTCGAGATGTTCGTCTACACGACGCACGACGAGGCCGCCGCCGAGCACGAGCGACTGCTGGGCTGGGAGCGCGCGTGGCTCGATGCCCTCGAGCTCCCCTACCGCGTGATCGACGTTGCCACGGGCGACCTCGGCCTCTCGGCCATCCGCAAGTTCGACTGCGAGGCCTGGATCCCCACGCAGGGCAAGTACCGCGAGGTCTCCTCCGCGTCCAACTGCACCGAGTTCCAGAGCCGCCGGCTCGACATCCGCGTGCGCGGCGCAGAGGCCGGCGGCGGTGCCACGACACCGGCCGCAACTCTCAACGGCACGTTGTGCGCCATGACCCGCACGATCGTCGCACTTTTGGAGAACGGTCAGCAGGCCGACGGGTCGGTCCGTCTGCCGGCCGCGCTCCACCCGCTGCTGGGCGAGGTCTTGAGGCCGGTCGCGTGACGTTCCGCCCACGGCTCGTCGCTCTCGATGTCGACGGAACGCTCGTCGACGACGCCAACGAGATGACTGCCGCGGTGCGCGACGCGGTGCGGGCCATCCGCGACGCAGGAATCGAGACCGTCATCTCTACCGGACGGGCCATCCCCGGCGTCATGGACACGGCAGCGAAGCTCGGATTCGATGACGGGTACGCCATTGCCAGCAACGGCTCGGTCGTCTTCGAGTACGACCCGGTCAAGGTGCTGCACTCGGTGACGTTCGACGCGAGCGCCGCCGTGCGACGGGTGCTCGAGCACGTGCCGGAGGCGCTGGTCGCGGTCGAGGAGCTCGGTGTCGGCTACCGGGTCAGCAGACCGTTCCCCGAGGGTGAGATCTCCGGGAGCGTCGTCATCGACGACATCGAGGAGCTGATCTCCGAGCCGGTCACCAGAGTCGTGATCCGCGCGCCCGACCGCACCCCCGAGGAGTTCAGCCGGCTGGTCGAGGACCTCGGTCTGGCCGACACCAACTACTACATCGGCTACACGGCGTGGCTCGACCTGGCGCCCGAGGGCGTCTCGAAGGCGTCCGGTCTGACGTACCTGTGCGAACGGCTCAGCATCTCGCCCGACGAGGTGCTGGCGGTCGGCGACGGCAACAACGACATGGAGATGCTGCAGTGGGCGGGCCGCGGCGTCGCGATGGGACAGGGACCGCCAGCCCTTCTGCGCGCCGCCAACCACGTCACCGGCACCGTCGAGCAGGACGGACTCGTGACAGAGCTGCGCCGCTACCTCTGACCGCGTCGCGAAGTGCCGGGGCCGGGGCCGGGGCTGGAGTCAGGCGACCTGGCTGCTGGCGAGCTCGTCGAAGCAGTCGAGCACCGCGTCGACCGTGGGCAGCGTCGGAAGGAGGGTGTCGGGGGATGACTCCTCACGCTTCTGCTCACGGGCCTTGCGCAGGTGCCTCTTGATCGTCGAAGTCGAGCAGCCGAGCCGCTCGGCCAGCTGATGACAGGTGTCCTTCGGATAAGCCTGGCGCACCGTCATGACGGATTCGTGACTCACGGGTCCGCCGCCAACCCGCGCCGTCCCGTAAGGCGTCGTCGACGACTGCCGGATCTCGATGCCGAGCTGTTCCCGGATGAATTGGCGGTCGGACTCGGTCGTGCAAGCCACGAAGCCCGAGACGTCCACCTCAACGACGGCGCGATAGAGGCAGTCGACCATGATCGGGCATCCGGCGCACTGCCGGTGCGCGGCGGCTCGTTTGGCGGACAGCGACTCCCACTCGGCGGCGCTGATGTCGCCGCGCGCCGGTGGTGAATGCAGCAGCTCGTCCTGATACACCTCCGGCACGGAGGCGCACGGAGGCGTCGTGGTCAAAATCCTGATCGTCATGGGCTCCCTCTTGCCAGTGGAGACCGACGACACTCCTGCGTCGACCTCTGATGACACTGTGGACCATTTCAGAGGTACATGCCTCCCGAACCGCCTTTTTGTTCTGGTGAGCCCGGTTCGTCACCTTTGTGCTCGTTTGACCCCGGTAGAGCCAGACGCATGTTCTGAAACTGCGCTTGAGCCTGCACCTGCTGCGCATACAGCGCTGCCTGGATGCCGTGGAACAGGCCCTCCAGCCAACCGACGAGCTGTGCCTGGGCGATGCGAAGCTCGCCGTCGCTCGGCGTCGCACCGTCGAAGGGCAGGCTGAGCCGTTCGAGCTCGGCGACCAGCTCGGGAGCCAAACCGTCCTCGAGCTCCTTGATCGACTGGAGGTGGATGTCGCGCAGCCTCGCCCGGCTGGCCTCGTCGAGCGGAGCGGCCTTGACCTCCTCCAGGAGCTGGCGGATCATGCCGCCGATGCGCATGACCTTGGCCGGCTGCTCGACCAGGTCGCCCAGCGATGTGCCGGGAGTGGGGAGGGTGACGGGCGTGCCGTCGGGTCCGATGGTCTCGGGCTGCTGATCGGTCATGCGATCACAGTATCGAGCGCACTGCCAGGAGGCGCGTCCGCCGAGCATCGCCGGGGGTCGGAGGCGACTCGTACCCCGGTGACGGGTCTGTCCCTGGCCTGGGGCCAGGTCACCGATGACGTCAGTGGGGCCCTTGTGTGGGGTTGGCACAGTGGAGCGAATGCCCCAAACCCGTGATCGTCGCCTCGACCTGTCCAAAGGACTGCTCATCGCAGGGGTGGTGCTGGGGCATTTTCTTGAGACGAGTGGCGGGCAGGAACCCGGTGACCTCTACTCGGGCTGGTCGCACGATCCGCAGCGATGGGTGCTGACGTTCCTCTACCTCTTCCACATGCCGCTGTTCGTGTTCCTTGCGGGCATCACCGCACGGTCCAGCGGCGTGGCCCACCGTGTCGCCGAGATGGCAGGTCTCTACCTGCTGCTCCAGATCGCCTATGTCGTCCCGCGCTTCGGGTTCGACTCGCTCACCAGCGATCGTCTGCTCGACCCGACGTACGCCCTGTGGTTCCTCCTCGCGATGGTGTGGTGGTTGCTGTCGCTCCCAGTCGTGGAACGCCTGGGAGCATGGGCGCTCCCTGTGGCGACTGCGGCATCGGTGATCGCCGTGGTCCTGCCTTATCCGGACGGCAACCTCGTCGCGTGGTCCCGCGCGCTCTGCTTCTGGCCGTTCTTCGTGGCGGGCCGCCTCTATGGTGTCGGGGCGCTGCGACGCACGGTCTCCCTGCCACCTGCGGTGAGGGTCGCGGCCGCGACCGCGCTCGTTGCCACCACCACGGTGGTCGTGAAGACCGGTTTGGCACCGCAGTGGTTCCGCGGGGCGGACGGTGCGATCGCGATGGACGTCTCAGGTCTCCAGGCCATGACGTTCCGCGTGCTCTGCCTGGGACTGGCAATCCTCTGTGGCGCATGCGTGCTGGCGCTGATACCGGCACACATGCAGGTCCCTGAAGCACTCGGACGCCGGAGCCTGGCGATCTACGCGCTTCACATACCGATGGTGTTCGTGATGGAGGTCGTCTTCGAGTCCGTTGGCCTCGCACCGATCGAGGCCACTCTGCTCGCCGTCGCGCTGACGATCGTGATGTTGCGCATCCTCGTGTTCCCCGTGTTCGACAAGGCAGTGAGGCGCACGGCTTCGACGATGGCCGCGGTTGCCGTTCCGCCCGTGCTGGCGCGCCGCTGACCGAGTCAGATCTTCAGCAGGACCTTGCCGGTGTGGCTCGAGTCCTCCAGCACCTGGTGCGCGAGGCGCACGTCGTCCAGCGAGAAGACCTTATAGATGATCGGGCGGACCGTGCCGTCGGCAATCAGCGGCCACACCTGCGCAACCATCGCCGACACGATCGCCGCCTTCTCGCCGGACGGTCTGGCCCGTAGGGACGTTGCCATGACCGCTGCCCGTTTGGTCAGCAGCGCCCCGAGGTTGAGCTCGGCCTTGATGCCGCCCTGCATGCCGATGATGACGAGTCGGCCCGCCATGGCGAGGACCGAGACGTTGGGGGCGAGGTACTTCGCACCCATGATGTCAAGGATGACGTCGGCGCGAACGCCCTCCGCCGACATGACTTCCGCGAAGTCCTGTTCCCGGTAGTTGATGACGAGATCGGCACCGAGCCCACGGCAGAACTCCGCCTTCTCCGCCGACCCGACCGTCACGACGACGCGGGCTCCGAACGCCTTGCCCAGCTGGATCGCCATGGTGCCGATGCCGCTGGCCCCGCCGTGCACGAGCAGGGTCTCGCCGTGCTGCAGCTTGCCCATCATGAACACGTTCGACCAGACAGTGCACGCGACTTCCATGAGACCTGCGGCGTCCACGAGCGAGATGCCGGGAGGTGCGGTTGCGACCTGGCCGGCGGGAACTGCGACGTACTCGGCGTAACCACCGCCCGTGAGCAGGGCGCACACGTGGCTACCGGGCTGGAGGTCGGTGACGCCCTCGCCGACCGAGACGATGTCGCCCGAGCACTCGAGACCGAGGATGTCGGTGGCACCCTCGGGTGGGTCGTAGTGACCTTGTCGCTGGAGCAGGTCGGCCCGGTTGACGCCGGAGGCGGTGATGCGGATCAGTACCTCTCCGGGGCCGGGTTCGGGCTGGGGACGGTCTACGACCTCGAGGGCTTCGACCCCTCCGGGAGTGGTGACGACGACGGCGCGCATGCTCGTACGGTATCGACCTTCTGGTCGTCCGCCGCGCGGACTGCATCGCGGGCTTGTTCTCGCCGGTGCCAAGAATCCAGACGGTGGGCCTTTCGAGACGGCAACGCCGATCGTCGTGACCGACGTCCTTCTCCGGCGGGCGGCGGCCCGACGCTCCGGTGTCTGAAGGGAACCGGCGATGGCAAAAGCACCACGGGTGACGTCATGTGCCAGTCATTTTCAGGGGCGACCTGAAAGAATGGCTGGTATGCGTGTCGCCCTCGTCCAGCTAGCCTCGTCCACCAGTTCGGCGACCAACCGCGACAACATCCGCGATCAGCTCGCCGAGCTCGACGAATCTGACGGTCTCGACCTCGTCGTGCTGCCCGAAGGGGCGATGCACGACTTCGGGTCGCCCGACCTCGATCTCGCTCCGGTCGCCGAGCTCCTCGACGGGCCCTTCGTGTCGATGCTCGCCGCCGAGGCTGTGCGGCTGCGGTCGACGATCGTAGCGGGCATGTTCGAACGTCCTGACGAGGGTGGCCTGCCGTTCAACACGCTGGTCGTCGTCGGTCCCGACGGCGCTCTCCGGGCGACGTACCGCAAGATCCACCTCTACGACTCGTTCGGCTACCAGGAGTCAGACCGGCTTCGTGCCGGCGACATCACTCCGGTCGTCGTGGAGATTGCCGGCCAGCAGGTGGGTCTCATGACCTGTTACGACCTGCGATTTCCCGAGCATGCCCGCGCCCTCGTCGACTCCGGCGCCGAGGCCATCGTGCTCCCGGCTGCCTGGGTCGCCGGCGAGCACAAGCTCGACCACTGGCGCACCCTGCTGTCGGCGCGCGCAATCGAGAACACGATCCACATGATTGCCGCAGCGCAGGGTGGCGAACGTTACGTCGGGCACTCCTTGGTCGCCGATCCGTGGGGCTCTATCGTGGTCGAGGCGCAGTCCGACCCCGCGATCGTCCGTGTCGATGTTGATGCCGAGGACGTGAAACGGGCGAGGGACGCCAACCCCTCGCTGGCTAACCGAAGGATGCTCCACACGTCATGAGCCGAGTACCCAAGGGTGGACGCCGTCGCCTCGATGCCTCCACCCTCCCGGAGTACGACGTACCTACCCGCAAACCCCGTATCAACTCTCCACGCACAGCGCAGCTGATCATGGCGGGGGTCTTCGTCGCTTGGGCCGTCGGGACGCTCGGGTCTGCCACCTCGCTGATCGAGGTGAGCGTTCCCTCGTGGGTCGAGCGACCGTCGGGCGCCCTGCTGATGATCGTCTTTGCCATCGGGCTCATCCAGCGCGGAGGTGGTCACCTCCGCATCTGGCTGCCCATGACCGCGGTGCTCGGCATCCTGGCGGCGACGCTGCAGACCAACCTCCTGCTCGCCGCCGCGGCCGCGGTGACGGCGGTGCTCGCCTCGGTGTGGGCTGTCCTGGTGACTCGGCCCGCCTCCTCGATCGTCGGGTCGATCCGCGAGTACGTCCTTGCCCTGGTCGTCGCGCTCAGCGGCACGCTCGGTGTCGCGGCGTGGAACGCGCCAGTCAACTACCAGCGCTTCAACCTCATCGTCGTCACGGTCGCGCTCAGCCTGGCCATCACCCTCGTGTGGAACCTTGGCGCCGGCCTGCATGGGCTCGGCAGGCAGAGCCTCGCCATCCTGCTCGGTGTCGCTGCCCTGCTCATGCTGGTACTCGTCTACAGCAGCTTCGTCCGCACGCACGGATCGCAGTCGCTCGTACAGTTCTTCAGCGACCTCGTGATGTGGACCAGACGGACCTTCCACGGGGTGCCACGACCCGTCGAGGTGTTCATCGGGTTCCCAGCGCTGATTGTCGGGGTGTCCTTGCGTTCCAAGCGTCGTGAGGGTTGGTGGGTGCAGGTCTTCGCCGTCATCGGCACGGCCGTGCTGGCCACCTCCCTCGTCACGCCCGGGGCCTTCCCGACCTACATCGGCCTGTCGACGCTGTATTCGGCCATCCTCGGCCTGCTGGTCGGCCTGGTCGTGCGCAGCCGTGTCATGAAAGAGCGCTCCTCGCGGGCCGCGCGCACGATCGAGGAGGTCGCCCGTGTCGAGCCTCGCCGATTCTCTGCGCTGAAGTAGTGCCATAATCGACGCGGCGCAGTGCTTCGGTGCTGCCACCCAGGAGGGGTGCCGGAGCGGCCGATCGGAAGCGCCTTGAAAGCGCTCGCTGGCAGCAATGTCAGCCGCGGGTTCGAATCCCGCCCCCTCTGCTTGATGACCTATCGCCTCGACCGCCGCTTCGTGCTGCGTGCCATCGGCCTCAACCTGATCGTTGCCGGGGTCTCTGCCGCCCTGGCGTTCCTGCTGTCATTCGTGGGTGCGCTCGCATGGGTGTTCGGTGTCCTTGCCGTCATGGCGGTCCTGAATGCGCTTCGCGTCCTCGGCATGCCGCCGGTGGTGGCGAGGACCGACGCCAACGAGGTGCGGGTTGGTGGGTTCCTGACCGTCCGCCCCGTCCACGTGGCCTGGAGCAGCGTGGAGGACGCCACGACAGACGGCGGCCGCCTGTTCTTCGATCGTGTCGACGGGGAGGTGCTGGCGTTCCCGTTGGCGTACGTCGGCGGCCGGGCCGACGAGCTGGTTGTTGACGTCTACCACCGGCTGAACACCGCCAACGGCTACCAACGCTTCGACCCGAGCTGACTTCCGTATCTTCACGAAGCGGAAGTAGTCGCCGCTTCGTACGGGTCAGGAGAGGCAATCGGGAGTGATCTTTGGCCCGTGCCCCAGTCCGTGGCACGCCCGATTCGTCGAGTGCGGGTCGCGGTCGCTATTCTGATCCGGTTGCCTGTTACGACGGGCGGCGGGGAGGTGTCGCATAGTGGCCTAGTGCGCCCGCCTGCTAAGCGGGTTGAGGTTTAAACCTCTCGCGAGTTCAAATCTCGCCACCTCCGCCAAAAACGCACGGAGCAAGACCAGGATGACCAGCCACGTGACGTGGCTGGTCATTCTGCGAAGTGGCCAGGGGCGGAGCTGGCTCCGCTCTAGAGCGTGAACGGGCTGCGGGAGCATGAAAACCAGCCACGTGACGTGGCTGAAGGGCACGACCGTGGCTCAGGTTGACCCCGTCGTCGACGTCCGCGGCGGATATCCCGGTTCGCCCCCTCCGCCCGTGGCAACTCCGACAGGATCAGTCCATGCGTGTCCACCACCTGAGCTGCGGAAGCTTCAACCCTCCCACGATGTCCGGGCTGGTCTGTCACGTCCTGCTCTGTGAGTCCGACGAAGGGCTGGTCCTGGTCGACACCGGGCTCGGCCTCGAGGACTATCGCAACCCCGGCCCGCGCATGGGCCCGGTCGCCAAGATCCTGCGCCCGGTCGCCGATGAGTCGCTCACAGCGGTTCGCCAGGTCGAGGCGAGGGGCTACACCGTCGACGACGTCACCCACATCGTGCTGACACACATGGACTTCGACCACGTCGGCGGCCTGTCGGACTTCCCGAACGCCACGGTCCACACGACGGCCGACGAGCATGCTGCTGCCGTCACCGACCCCGACTTCCTCGACAGACGGCGCTACAGGCCCGCTCAGCTCACCCATGGCCCGGCATTCACGATCCATGTAGGCAGGGGCGACGTCTGGCAGCACGACCTCACGGGTCACGAGGTCGTCCCCGGGGTCACGATGATCCCGATGCCCGGCCACTCACGTGGCCACGCCGCGGTGGCTGTCGACGCCGGCGAGCGGGGCCTCCTGGTGCATGCGGGCGTCGCGGTCTTCGACGCCAGCTCGTACGCTGACGCGTCGCCGGCGGGCCGTCCCCTCGGGCGAATCGTCGCGATGCGTGCGTTCGAGAAGGTGGTCGGCCGTGACCGCAGGGCGATCAGGCGCAACCACCAGACGCTCCGCCGGCTCAACGACATCCACGGCATCACCGTCTTCCCCGCACACGACAAACGCATGCTCCACGACCTGCAGGAGAGCTGATGGGACGCGACCGCGTCGTGGTGCTTGCCGAGGACTGAAGCGCCCCGCTGGAGTGCGCTCCACCGTGAGTCCTCACACAGAAGATGCAATCCGGACGGAGTCTCCGGTAAGATTGGTTGCACGAGGCAATCGCTTCGTCCCCATCGTCTTTTCGAGAGATTTCTCTGTGCCTTCGTCGAACCGCCGCACCCACTACTGGTTGACCTTCGCCGTTCTGGCGTTGGCCGTCTCGTCCTTCTCGCTCATGCAGTCGCTCACGATCCCCGTGCTGACCGAGATCGAAACCACGCTGCACACCGATCAGAACACCGTTACCTGGGTGCTCACCGCCTACCTCCTCTCGGCATCCGTGTTCACCCCGATCGTGGGCCGCCTCGGCGACTCGCTCGGCAAGCAGCGGATGCTCGTGCTCTCGCTGGTAGCCCTCGCGGCAGGCTCGCTCCTCGCCGCCCTCGCCACGAGCATCGGCGTCCTGATCGTGGCCCGCATCATCCAGGGCATCGGCGGTGGCGTCCTGCCTCTGGCTTTCGGCATCATCCGCGATGAGTTCCCGCACCACAAGGTTGGTGGCGCCGTCAGCGTCGTCTCATCCCTCCTCGCGGTCGGCTTCGGCGCAGGTATCGTCCTCGCCGGCCCGATCGTCTCCGGGCTCGGCTACCACTGGCTCTTCTGGCTCCCCTTCATCGTGACGCTGGTCGCGGCGATCGCGGCCATCACCGTCGTCCCGGAGTCGCCGGTCCGCACCCCTGGGCGTATCTCGGTCCTGCCCGCGTTGCTGCTGTCCGGCTGGCTCGTGGCGCTGCTGCTCGCGCTCAGCGAGGCGCCCAAGTGGGGCTGGGGATCGCCGCGCACGATCGGCCTGCTCGTGCTCGCCGCCGTCCTCTTCGCCACGTGGGTCAGGGTTGAGCTGCGGGCCTCCGTACCGCTCATCGACATGCAGATGATGCGACGGCCGGGCGTCTGGACGACCAACCTCGTCGCCCTGCTCGTGGGCGTCGGCATGTACGCATCGTTCGGCTTCATCCCGCAGTTCAACCAGACCCCCAGCTCGGCCGGCTACGGCTTCGGCTCCTCCGTGACCGAGTCGGGCCTGCTGATGCTGCCGTCTGCGGTCGCCACCTTCCTCACCGGACTCGTCGCGGCCCGGATCGCCCGCCGGGTGGGCCCCAAGGCTGTGGTCGTCTTCGGAGCCGCCCTCGGTTCGGCCGGGATGTTCATGCTGGCCTTCGCCCATGACGAGAAGTGGCAGGTCGCCGTCTCCAACGGCATCGTCGGTCTCGGCATCGGACTTGCGTTCGCCTGCCTCGCCGGGCTCATCGTCGCTGCTGTTCCTCCCGAGCAGACCGGTGTGGCGAGCGGCATGAACGCCAACATCCGCACCATCGGCGGATCGATCGGCACCGCCGTCATGGCGAGCATCGTCACGGCCCAGTTCCTGCCCGACGGCTTCCCGCGCGAGGTCGGCTACACCGCCGGATTCATCGTGCTCGGTGGCGCCCTGCTCCTGGCGGCTTTCGCGGGCCTCGCGATCCCGTCGATGACCGGCGACGAGCTGGAGGATCGGCTCGAGGCCGAGCCTACGGAGAAGAGCTCGCAGCTGATTCGCGCCTGACCGGCAGGCCTCCGTGCCACGATCTACACTCGCGGGATGGCCCTCACCGACACGCTCTTTCGTGACACGTCAGGAAGATTGGTCCTGTTCCAGGCGCCGAACGCCGCGATCTGGGTCTTCATCGGTGCCACGCTCCTGCGGCTGAGCCCGTACGACGCGCGCGACGCCGAGCTCCGCTGGATCGGGTCCGGTGCGCTCATCGTGTGGGCCTTGGACGAGCTGGTTCGCGGCGCGACCCCGTTCCGCCGGTTGCTCGGCGTGGTCGTCCTAGCGTGGCAGCTCGTCCGACTGTTCTAAGCACCCGCGAGCTCGACGATGAGGTCCATGAATCGTCGGGCCGGGTCGGCGCGATCGGCCCCACCAAGGTAGTAGTCCGCACGCTCGGCCCGCGACGAGGCGAGCGGATCGTCGCCCAGCGCTGCATCGGGCGCTGCGCCCAACCCCACGAGGTCGCGGTCGATCACGTAGGCCGCCTCCGCGGTGGGGTGTGAGGCACGAAACGCTTCCGGGTCGGTGTGCTGGGCGGCGTACATGACCAACGGCTTGCCGCTGGCCATGAAGTCGACGACGATGCCCGACACGTCCGACACCATGGCGTCGACGGAGTTGAAGGCCGTGATGAGCGGCTCGGCCATCGCTGCTGCACCCCAGCGGTGGAGCTTCCCGGAGGCGGCTGCATGAGCCTGCAGCATCGCGTCGACGTGCGCAATCATCGCCTCGGCCGCGACGTGGTTCTGCCCGGCGAAGTGGCGCCTGAACACGACGGTGCACCCTCGGTCGAGCAGAGCTTGGACGATGCTGTCGGCGACCAGTAGTGATGACACGTTCAGGGCATCGTCGGCGTGGCGCCAGGTTGGAGCGTAGAGCACCGTGGCGGGGGTCGGTATCGCCGAGCCGGCAGGCTTGATGCCCTCGGTCTGCGGTCGGCCGATGACGCGGATCCGCTCGGGGGGAATGGTGAGGCCCGATGCCTTGAACCGGTCGATCGCCGCCTGCCCGGCCACCGCGACGAGGTCGTACTGCAGCACCCGCTCCGACGCGCTCAGCGGCTTGTCGCTGTCGCCGTGGCCGAGGAAGACATGCGTGGCCGCCGAGGTCGCGATGACGTCGGCGTTGGCAGCAGCCCCGTGCGGGTAGAGAGCACCTCGGACGGTGGTCGGGATGGCGCCCTGAACGATCGGGGTGTCGTACATCGCGGCGAGCTCGTGGAAGAGGGCAGGGGTGCGGGCGACGATGCACCACGGCACGTCGGTGCGGTCGATCCACGGCGACCACATGCCGATGTGGACGCCGACTTTTCCGGCGTAGGGAACGGCGATGCGGGGCGCGTACTGGTCGATAGCGGTTTGGACGCCGGAGCATCCCCGGGCGTGACGATGGATCACGACGGTCATCACGGTGAGCGCTGCCGCGCCGGCCACGGCGACCACGAGTGCGACGAAGGGGGCCTGGACGATGACGAGCACCACCACCGCGATTACGTCGATCGCGGCACCTGCGGCCCACGCCCGGAGGCGGATCAGGGGCGTCGTGGAGACCTCCTCCGGCTGCCCCGGGAAGTGCGCGGCGAGCGGCGGCCTGGCGCGTGCGCTGCTGCGGGCGACGCCGCCGGTCGCGAGACCCGCGACGAGAACCAGGAGCGCGGCGACGATCACGGCACGACTCTAGGCGACGCGGAGGTGACCACGAGCGCGGAACACCGTGCGCCGACCCGGCGTTGACACCGGCATGACGGATGTCGGCCTTTTCTCCTTCGGTCACGACCAGCGTGTGCCGGGGTCTGCGACCCGGACATGCTCATACGTGCTGCTGGCGGGCCCGACCAATCAGCGACCGATCACCATCGAGAGGGAAAACTCATGACCATCACCCAGGCACGAGCTGTGCGGTTCGACCACTACGGCGACCGTGACGTCCTGCATGTCGTCGACATCGAGATCCCGAAACCCTCCGGCGGGGAGGTGCTGGTGCAGGTGCGTGCCGCAGGCATCAACCCCGGCGAGGCTGCCATCCGGTCCGGTGCGATGGACGCGATGTCCCCATCGACGTTCCCGTCCGGGCAGGGCAGCGACCTCGCCGGCGTCGTGACCGCGGTCGGCGACGCCGTGACCGACTTTGCGGTGGGTGATGAGGTGCTCGGCTTCTCGTGGACCCGGTCGAGCCACGCCACTCACGCCGTGGTGCCGGTCGGCCAGCTGATCGCCAAGCCGGCCGCGCTCAGCTGGCCGGTCGCGGGGGCGTTGTACGTCGCGGCCTGCACTGCGTGGGCCGCGGTCAACGCGATCGACCCGAAGCCCGGCGAGACCGTCGCCGTCTCGGCGGCCGCCGGAGGCGTCGGCTCACTTGTCGTGCAGCTGCTCAGGACCCGCAACGCGAAGGTGCTGGGTATCGCGTCCCCGAGCAACGCAGACTGGCTGACTGCCCAAGGAGCGACACCGGTGTCGTACGGCAGCGGGCTCGCCGACGACCTTCGGGCAGCGGCCCCGGACGGCATCGACGCATTCATCGACCTCTTCGGCCCCGAGTACGTGCACCTGGCAGTCGACCTCGGCATCGCGCCTGACCGGATCGAGACGATCATCGCGTTTGAGGCCGCGGCCGAGATCGGTGCCAAGAGCGACGGAAGCGGCGGCGCCTCGACTCGGGAGGTGCTCACCGCGATGGCGACTCTGCTGGCTGATGGCACGATCGAGATGCCGATCGCCGCGACCTATCCGCTGGAAGAGGTGCGGGACGCCTACGCCGAGCTCGAGCAGCGCCATACCCGGGGCAAGATCGTCCTCGTTCCCTAGAACGATTGAGCGGGGACAAAGAAATCTGGGTGTGACCGGCCGTGGCCAGTCACACCCAGATTTCTCGTTCCTTGCGGATGAGATCAGGCGTCGAGGCGCGCCTTGAGTCCGTCGAGCTCGGTCCAGAGAACGGCCGGCAGGGTGTCGCCGAACTTCTCGAACCATTCGTTGATCTGCGGCAGCTCTGCCTTCCACTCATCGACGTCGACGCGCAGTGCCTTGGCGAGCTGGTCGTCAGAGACGTCCAGGCCGTCGGGGTCGATCGCGCCGGGCGCGGGCACCAGGCCGATGGGGGTCTCGTAGGCCTCGACCTTGCCCTCGACGCGCTCGACGACGTACTTCAGGACGCGGCTGTTCTCGCCGAAGCCGGGCCACAGGAAGCCCCCGTCTTCATCACGACGGAACCAGTTGACGTAGAAGATCTTCGGGAACTTCGACTCGTCGTTGTTCTTGGCCATGTTGATCCAGTGACCGAAGTAGTCGCCGGCGTCGTAGCCGATGAACGGCAGCATCGCCATGGGATCGCGGCGCACGACGCCGACGGCACCGGTCGCGGCAGCGGTGGTCTCCGAGGAGAGCGTGGCACCCATGAACGTGCCGTGGGCCCAGTCGCGAGCCTCGGTGACCAGGGGGATCGTGGTCTTGCGGCGGCCGCCGAAGATGGTCGCGGCGAGGGGGACGCCGTTGGGGTCGTTGGACTCGGGGGGAAGAATCGGGCACTGGCGGATCGGTGTGCAGAAACGGCTGTTGGGGTGGCTCGACAGCTCGTCGCTGTCGGGCGTCCAGTCGTTACCCTTCCAGTCGGTCAGGTGCGCCGGGGGCTCCTTGGTCATGCCCTCCCACCAGACGTCGCCGTCGTCGGTGAGGGCGACGTTGGTGAAGACGGAGTTGCCCTTGGCGATCGTCTTCATGGCGTTGGAGTTGGTGTCCCAGCCGGTGCCCGGCGCGACTCCGAACAGGCCGAACTCGGGGTTGACGGCGTAGAGACGTCCGTCGGCTCCGACACGGATCCAGGCGATGTCGTCGCCGATCGTCTCGACCTTCCAGCCCGGCACCGTCGGCTCGACCATCGCGAGGTTGGTCTTTCCGCAGGCGCTGGGGAAGCCGGCCGCGATGTACTTGACGACGTTCTCGGGCGAGGTGAGCTTGAGGATCAGCATGTGCTCGGCCATCCAGCCCTCGTCGCGGCCCATGGCCGAGGCGATGCGCAGCGCGTAGCACTTCTTGCCGAGCAGGGCATTGCCGCCGTAGCTGGATCCGTACGACCAGATCATGCGCTCCTCGGGGAACTGCACGATGTACTTGGTGTCGTTGCACGGCCAGGCAACATCGTCCTGACCGGCAGCCAGGGGAGCGCCGATGGAGTGCAGCGCCGGCACGTAGTCGACAGTGCCGTCCTCGATGGCGTTGAGGACGCCGCGGCCGA
>NZ_JACMOM010000010.1 GCF_014378035.1 Aeromicrobium sp.
GACAGCGGTCCCGCCGGCTGATGGCGCGGTCGCGGCCTGCGGTGCGGGTGCGTTCTCGGCGGCGGCCTGCTCGGCCTCGGCGCTCCCGGCGGCGGCAGGAGCACGTTCCTGCGCGGCTTCCTCGGCGATCGGCTCCTTGGCTGGAGCGTTCTCGGCCGGAGCGTCGGGGGCAGCTGTCGCGGTCTCGGGAGCAGCGGCCGCGTCGCCCGTCTTCTCTTCCTGCAGGTTCTCATCGGACACCGGTGCGACCGCGGACTCGTCGGTGGTCTCGCCAGCCTCGCCGATGACGGCCAGCACGGCGCCGATCTCGACGGTCTCGTCCTCGGCGGCCTTGATCTCCAGCAGGGTGCCGGCGACCGGCGAAGGGATTTCGGTGTCGACCTTGTCGGTGGAGATCTCGAGCAGCGGTTCATCGACTGCGACGGTGTCGCCGACCTGCTTGAGCCACTGGGTGACGGTGCCCTCGGTGACGCTTTCGCCGAGAGCGGGAAGGGTGACAGACGTAGCCATGATGTCCTCAGGTTCTCGGTGTCAGGCGTGCGAGTGAAGTGGTTTGCCGGCGAGGGCCATTGCGGCCTCGCCGAGTGCTTCGTTCTCCGTGGGATGCGCGTGCAGCAGCTGCGCAACGTCCTCG
This sequence comes from Aeromicrobium sp., assembly GCF_014378035.1. Taxonomy (GTDB): domain Bacteria; phylum Actinomycetota; class Actinomycetes; order Propionibacteriales; family Nocardioidaceae; genus Aeromicrobium. The sequence continues at coordinate 635 of NZ_JACMOM010000010.1, forward strand.
GGATAGGCCTCCCAGTTGACGATCAACGAGGCCTCACCGACCTGCTCGCCGAAGCGGGAGCCGATCATGTGGACGCCGACGATGGGGCCGCCCTTCTCGCGGACGAGCTTCACGGTGCCCGCCGTCTTGAGGATCTGGGCCTTGCCGTTGCCGCCGAGGTTGTACTCCAGGACCTCGACGTTGTCGTCGCCGTACTTCTCGCGGGCTTGGGGCTCGGTGATGCCGACCGAAGCAATCTCGGGCTCGCAGTAGGTGACCCGCGGGATGCCTGAATCGATGACCGGCTGGGGCTGCAGGCCCGCGATCTCCTCGGCCACGAAGATGCCGTGGGCGAAACCGCGGTGGGCGAGCTGCAGGCCGGGCACGAGGTCACCGACGGCGAACACGCCGTCGACGTTGGTGCGCAGACGCTCGTCCGTCGGCACCCAGCCACGGTCGACCGTGATGCCGGCCTCCTCGTAGCCCATGCCGGCAGAGTTGGCGCCGCGTCCGACGGCCACGAGGACCAGGTCGGTGTCGATCGTGTCGCCGTTCTCGAGGGTCACGGTGACGCCGTCGTCGGTCTGCTTGACGGACTCGAACTTGACCCCGGTCTTGAAGTTGATCTTGCGCTTGCGGAACGCCCGCTCGAGCTGCTTGCTCAGGGCCGGATCCTCCAGCGGGACGAGGGTGGGGAGTCCCTCGATGATGGTGACGTCGGCGCCGAATGACTTCCAGACCGACGCGAACTCGACCCCGATGACGCTGCCGCCGATGATGACGACGCGCTCGGGCACTTCGCTCATGGTCAGCGCCTCGTAGGAGGTGATGACTCGGCCGCCGATTTCCAGACCGGGGAGCGTCCGGGCGTACGAACCGCTGGCCAGCACGACGTTGGTGCCGGTGTAGCGCTCTCCGCCGACCTCGACGGTGTCCTTGGAGACGAGCTTGCCCTCACCCTCGACCACGGTGATGCCGCCGGCCTTGATGAGGCCCTGCAGGCCTTTGTACATCCGGGCGACCACGTCGTCCTTATAGGCGTTGACGCCGCTCATCTCGACCCCGTCGAATGTCGACCGGATGCCGAACTGCTCGCCTTCTCGGGCGGTGTCGGCCACCTCGGCCGCGTGCAGCAAAGCCTTGGTCGGGATGCAGCCGTAGTGCAGGCAGGTGCCTCCGAGCTTGTCCTTCTCCACCAGAGCCACAGTCATGCCGAGATGAGCTGCTCGCAGCGCGCAGGCGTATCCGCCACTGCCGCCGCCGAGAATCACGATGTCGAAGTTGTTGCCGGCGCCGTCCGCCACGGTTTCCTCCCAGGGATGTCTCTTCTCATCATCTTGTCACTCCTGAACCGGAGCGTGCCACCGGGGTGACGCGTTCACAACCGATCATCAGGCACAATTGTGGGATGGGAATCTTCGGGAGCCGCAAGGCCAGGACAGACGGCGGTGCCGTGGTGTCCGACCGTGATGCGAGCCGCGCCGATCTCGACGCGTTGCGCCAGTTCGCCGGGTCGCGTCAGGGTGTGGAGGCGTTCATCGAGCCCAAGACGTCTGTGACCCAGACGACCCTGTTGCTCGTGGCCTCCGACGGTGAGTCGATCCGTCGGCGCGTCGCCTCGGCCCAGGCCGCGCACGATTTTGCCCGCAAGAAGCTGCAGATCCCCGTGTACGACTCGAATCTTGTCGGCATCCCGGCGCGCAAGCGCGAGTACGACCTGCGCAAGGCGAGGGGATCGGCCACGGGCGGCACGTCCTCGCGGCCGTCGTCGGCTTCCGCGCCGTCGTCGTCCGTGGGTCGTTCGTCCCCACGCGAGCTGAAGGCGATCATGACCCTCGAGTCAGTCGCCGGTGCCGACCCGTTGCCGACCAATCCGTCCGACGACGACCTCATGCGTCTTTATCGCCGGGCCCGCTCACAGGCACACCCCGACCGCTTGGGCGGCGCCCGCGAGAAGTGGGACACCGTCGGGGACGCCGCGCGCGTCCTGGGCCTCCCCGACTAACCCGTCGCTCCCAACGTGCGCCGGCTGAAGCACGCTTCTGGCGTCGGGTCCAGGAGAAAAGGTGCCCCAGCCGCCACACCTTGGGGACCAGGGCTTGCGGACTTGGGGATGGTCAGTGCCAGCTGTCGGGGTGGAGGCCACCCGGAATGTCGGCATCGGTCTCGTAGGGCGTGCGGGTGAACACGAACGAGGCGAGGACGAGGCGCAGCGGGAGCCCTTTTGCGTCACGCTCTGCCTCAAGGGGCTCGCCGGAGTAGTAGCCGCCCACACCGATCCAGCCGTCGCCGTCGCGGCGGAACACCGCGCCGCGGCCCTCGCCGGGGGTGCCGAGACGTAGCTCGTGATCGCGGCCAGCTGCGACGGTGAAGCGGTAGGTGCCCCAGAACCAGTCACCGACCAGGTCCAGGTCGACTGCCTGCGACGCGTCCGCCGTCCAGGGCTTGGGCACGACCGGCTCAGCCTTGGAGAAGACGTCGAGGAGGTTCGCCTCGAGCGGCCCGATGCCGCTCGTCGCGTTGGCCATGACGACGGCACCGTCTCCGCTCGAAAGGTTGACCCTCAGCCCGGCCAGAAAGCCCGGCATCGACCCTCCGTGGCCGGCGAATCGAGCACCCGCCACATTCCACATCTGCCAGCCGAGAGCATGAGCCCCGCCCCACGCATTGCCTGGAACGTCGTTGATGGCGACGGGTCTGAGCATCTCGGTGAGGGTCGACGGGGCCAGGACGCCATGGGTGGCCCCGGCCAGGAACGCCGCCCACGTCGCGAGATCGTGGCTGGTCGACCACAGCTGACCGGCCGGCGCCATGGCGCCGGCGTCGTGCTCGGGCTCGACGTGGACGAGGTCGGCGAACGGGTGCACCGCGAGCCCCGGCGCAGCGAGACCGACCGGCCGCGACGTGGTCCGGCTCATGCCGAGGGGCTCGATCAGCCCGGTGCGCACCGCCTCGTGCCATGGCACCCCGCGCAGGCGCGCCACGAGCTCACCGAGCACGGCGAAGCCGACGTTGGAGTAGTGGAACCGGGTACCGGGGGTGAGCCTCAGTGCGGGAGTCGAGGCCAGGAGCGCGGACCAGGACACGCCGGGGGTCCGCTCCCACCACTGACCGTCGGTCTCGGCCTGCAGCCCCGACGTGTGGGTCATGAGCTGTGCCACCGTCACGTGGCCGAACGGCACCGCGGGCAGGTGGACGCCGATCGTGTCGCCCAGCGAGAGTCGACCCTCGTCGCGCAGCCGCATGATCTCCACGGCGACGAATGTTTTCGTGATCGACCCGATGCGGTACTGGGTGTCGGTCGTCGCGGGCTCACCGCCGGCTCGGCCGTCGAGCGTCCCCGCCGCGCCCGACCACACCACCGCGCCGCTCCGCACGATGGCGGCCGTCACGGACGGCACCCGGCGCGCTGACTGCTCAGAAGCGAGAAGTCGGGAGAGCGTGCGGGCGGTGCCGGGCTCGATCATCGAGCCTCGGCCAGCTCCGTCGCGAGCCTGACGAGCGTGCGGACGCCGGTGCCTGTGCCGCCGACCGGCGTGTAGTCGAAGGCGGACCCCTCGTTGAACGACGGCCCGGCGATGTCGAGGTGGGCCCACGGAATCTCGTTGACGAACTCCCGGAGGAACGCTGCCGCGAAGAGGGTTCCGCCGTACGGCTTGGGGTTGTGCTGGCGCAGGTCGGCGATGCTCGACGACGTGACGACGCCCTTCATCTCCTCAGTGATCGGCAGCGGCCACATCGACTCGCCGGCAGCCTTCGATGCAGCGAGGACTGTGTCACCGAAGGCCTCGTCGTTGCCGAGGATGCCGCTGGTGTGCTGGCCCAGAGCGACGACGCAGGCGCCCGTCAGGGTGGCGACGTCGACGATGTGGTCGGGCTTGGCGTCAACGGCGAGCGACAGACCGTCGGCGAGGACCAGCCGGCCCTCGGCATCGGTGTTGTGCACCTCGACGGTCGCGCCACTGCGCATGTGCAACACGTCGCCGGGACGGGTCGCGCCGCCGCTCGGCATGTTCTCGGCGATGCACGCGTAAGCGGTGATGCGAATCGGGAGACCGAGCTTGGCGATGGCGACGGTGGCAGCGACCACCGCGGCGGCTCCGGCCATGTCGAGCTTCATGGTCTGCATCGAGGCGCCGGGCTTGATCGAGAGGCCGCCCGAGTCGAAGGTGATGCCCTTGCCGACGAGGGCAAGGTGCGCGACAGCACCGGCAGGCTCATAGGTCAGGGTCACGAGCCGCGGGGGGCTGTCTGAGCCACGGCCGACGCCGAGGATGCCGCCGCACTTCTCCTTGGCAAGACGCTTCTCGTCCCAGACCGAGACCTTGACGTCGGTGCCCGCGTGCGCCGTGATGGCGTCGGCGAAGTCGGCGGGCCGGAGGTCGCCGGGCGGTGTGTTGACCCAGTCGCGGGCCGTGTTGACAGCGGTGGCGACTGTCGCAGCACGCTCGAGGGCCCGGGTGGCGGTGCTCTGCCGTGCAAATGGGCTAAGGATCACAGCGGTCTTGAGCACCGGCTTCTTGTCAGCGCCCTTCTTGGCCGACTTGAAGGTGTCGAAGCGGTAGGCGCCCAGCGCCAGCCCTTCCGCGATCGCCTCGACCTCGTCGACACCGGCCGGATGCAGGTCGACGGCGAGGCTCGTGGCGGTGTGGGCAGCACGCACACCGCGGGCAGCGGCGCGGCGAAGGTCCTCAGCGGTGGGTTCCGACGGCAGCGCGACGGCCACGACCACCGGCGCCTTGTCCGACCCGCCTGACGGGAACATGACGGTCTGGCCCTTCTCGCCGGTGAAGCCGAGGAGGTCGAGCGTCGCGGCGTGATCACCCTTGTCGTCGTCGTTGCGGATCCCGAGGATGAGTACATCGGCGCGGGCTGTGGTCGGCTTGGATGTGCTGAGGCTGACTGAGAGCATGTCTGTCACTCTAAGGTCGCGGCTCGGGCGTGCGCGACCCTGCTCTAGGTTGGCTGGCATGGATCTGCTTCATTCGCCCATTCACGACCGTCATGTCGCACTGGGTGCGAAGCTCGCGGAGTTCGGTGGTTGGGACATGCCGCTGGAGTACGCCGGCGGGGGTGTCCTTGCCGAGCACAAGGCGGTCCGCGAGGCCGTCGGCATCTTCGACGTGAGCCACCTCGGCAAGGCCCTCGTGCGGGGATCGGGCGCCGCCGATTTCGTCAACTCGTGCTTGACCAACGATCTCGGTCGCATCGAGCACGGCAAGGCGCAGTACACCCTCTGCTGCGACGCGGAGGGCGGCACGGTCGACGACATCATCGCGTACCTCCGTAGCGACTTCGAAGTCTTCCTCATCCCCAATGCCGCCAACTGCGCCGCTGTCGTCGCGCTGCTCCGTGCCGCCGCGCCGGACGGCATCGAGGTCACGGACCTGCACCGCGACTACGCCGTGCTCGCCGTGCAGGGTCCGCTGAGCGACGAGGTGCTGCAGTCACTCGGCCTGCCGGTCGACCACGAGTACATGTCCTTTGCCGACAGCACCGTCGCCGGTCATCACATCACGGTGTGCCGCACCGGCTACACGGGGGAGCGGGGCTACGAGCTCGTCGTCCCGTCAGCCTTCGCGGTCGACGTCTGGGACGCGGTCATGATCGCCGGTGAGCCGTTCGGGCTCCGAGCCTGCGGCCTCGGCGCGCGCGACACGCTTCGCACCGAGATGGGTTATGCCTTGCACGGGCACGAGCTGTCGGCTGAGATCAGCCCGGTCATGGCCAGGACGGGGTGGGCCGTCGGTTGGGACAAGCCGGCCTTCTGGGGCAAGGCCGCCCTGACTCGTCAGCGCGAGGAGAAGACAGTGCGCACCCTGCGAGGGCTGCTCGCACAGGGCCGAGGCATCCCGCGTCCCGGCATGCGCGTTCTCGGAGACGACGGCGCAGAGCTGGGTGAGGTCACCTCCGGAACGTTCTCACCGACCCTGCGTCAGGGCATTGCGCTTGCGCTCCTCGATCGGTCGGTCGAAGATGGCGCGACGGTTGTTGTCGACGTCAGAGGTCGGTCCGAGGCGTTCACGGTGACGAAACCACCGTTTGTCGTTCCGTCGACGAAGGAGGCTTGAGCATGACCTGGACCTGGAAATTCGAGACCGCGATCGGCGACGAGGTCGGTCGCTCAGAGGTGTTTGAGAGCCGCGGCGACGCGGAGTCATGGGTCGGTGAGACGTTCGGGCAGCTGGTGGAGGACGGCATCGACCAGGTACGGCTGTTCGACGGCGACACCGAAGTCTACGGACCGATGTCCCTGCACGCCGAGAACAGCTGACGCGCGGGCAGGACGGCCCGCGTCAGTAGCGCTCGGCCAGCGCTTCGCCACGCTTGACCTGCGGCTTCGGCAGCCTGAACCGGCGAAGCTGGGTGCTGCGGAGCACCGAGTACCCGACCGAGCCGCGAATCTCATCGGCCTTGAAGCGTGCCGCGAGCTGGCGGCGCAACCCACGCACGAGCACGAACTCGTCGACGATCGTGCCGACGATGACGAAGGGGTAGGCGACGAAGGTCGCCGTGACGGACCACGGCTGGTTGGCGCCGACGAATCCGAGCACGACAATGACCAGCAGGAACGGCAGCAGGAACTCGGCGAAGTTCCAGCGGCGGTCGACGTAGTCGCGGCAGAACTTGCGCACCGGACCCTGCTCACGGGCGGGCAGGTACTTGTCGTCGCCGGTCTTGAGCGCCTCGCGCTGCTTCTCGCGCACAGTCTCGCGGACGACGCGTTCTCGCTTCGCCTGATCCTTGCGCGAGACGGGCACCTTCATCTGCTTCTTGCGGGCGGCCTCGGCCTGTTTGCGGCTGGGCGTTGCGCGGCCCTTGCCAGCCTCTGTCTCGTCTACCACCCGCGTCACCCTACCCGTACGCTTGAGGTCATGAGCATCGGGAAGCGCATGGTCAAGATCTTCACCTCGTGGCGCTCCCGGGGCGACGATGCTGGCGCACTCAAGGACCGGCTCGACGAGACCTACCGCACCCAGACCGCTTTGCTCCAGCAGGTTCGTCGGGGTGTGGCCGACGTGGTGACGAGCCGCAAGCGTGTCGAGCTCCAGCTCGCTTCGCTCACCGCGCAGACCACACAGCTCGACGACGACGCGCGCCAGGCCGTGGCCCGAGGCAACGATGACGAGGCGCGCACCGTGCTCACGCGAAAGGTCACCCTCGAGAAGGCTGCCGCCGATCTCCAGCAGCGGCACTCCGATCTGAAGGGGGAGGAAGAAAAGTTGCAGATGTCGGCGTTGCGCATCGAGCAGGACGTGGAGAACTTTCGTGTCCGCAAGGACACCCTCTCGGCTCGACACACTGCCGCCGCTGCCCGGGCGGAGATCAACAGCGCGACGAGCGGCATCAGCTCCTCGGTGAGCGACGTCGGTCAGGCCATGGAGTCGGCCGAGCGGCGCACCCGCGAGCTCGAGTCCACGGCGGACGCGGTCGACGAGCTCGTCAACGAGGGTGTCATCAGCAAGCCCGGTGAGACCGCCGACGAGGCGACGAGCCGGCGTTTCGACGTCGCTCTCAACGGTGCTGAGGTCGACCGTCAGCTCGAGGCGATCACCGCGCATCCCGACACGACGGCGCAACCCGACAGGAAGGACGACCATGGCCCGGACCCGGTTCAAAGGTGATCGTGGCCTGACGTTGCGCATGGGCGGCGTCGGGTTCGGACTCGGAGCGCTCTACGTCGCCTTCGGCGTGTTCCTCTACCAAGGGCTCGGGCTCGGCGCGATCGGTCTGGTCATCGTCCTCGTCATGGCGTGGGGCCAGTGGTACTTCTCGGACACGCTCGCCCTCAAGTCCATGAGCGCCAAGGTGGTCACCCCCGAGCAGGCGCCAGATCTTCACGCGATGATCGACCGCCTCTGCGCCCTCGCCGACATGCCCAAGCCGCGCGTGGCCGTCGCCGTCACCGACATGCCCAACGCCTTCGCCACCGGACGCACCCCGAAGCACTCTGCCGTGTGCGTCACGACAGGCATCATGCAGAGGCTCGACGCCGACGAGCTCGAGGGAGTGCTGGCTCACGAGCTCTCCCACGTCGCCAACCGCGACGTCACGGTGATGACCGTCGCATCGTCGCTAGGGCTCATTGCGGGCTTCATCACGCGGTGGGGCATCTACGCCAGCAGCATGTTCGGCGGTCGCAACAACCGCAACAGCGGTGTGGCCTTCTTCGCCGTGTTCGTGGTGAGCATGGTGGTCTACGCCGTCAGCTTCGTCCTGACCCGCTCGCTCTCGCGCTACCGCGAGCTCAGTGCCGACCGCAGCGGCGCCTATCTGACGGGACGCCCGTCGAAGCTCTCCTCGGCTCTGGTCAAGATCTCCGGCGACATGGCGCGCATCCCGAACAAAGATCTGCGTGAGGGCCAGGCGATCAGCGCCTTCTTCTTTGCGCCGGCCATCAACCGTGAGTCGATCGGCGCCCTGTTCTCGACGCACCCGCCGCTCCAGCAGCGCCTCGACCAACTGGCGGCGGTCAGCGCCGAGTTGTCCGAGCAGTGATGGGCATCTTCGACTCGATCCTCGGGCGCAGCAAGCCCCCGGAGGCCGACCTCGACGTTCTCTTCGCCGTCCCGCAGGCAGCAATCTCGCTCCAGGTCGGCGGATTCACCCTCACGGGCTCGGGCTCGGTGTGCTTCAGGGACGTGGAGGGTGGTGCCGACGACTCGGTGCTCGCCGACGCGGAGAAGCTCATCACCACCACGGCCGGTGCGACGGTGAGCCGTAGCGACGACCGATTCGGATTCCACTGGTTCACCGTGACTCGTACGGATGCCGACGTCTCCGGCCTGGTGACCGATCTCCATGCGGTCAACAGCTCGCTCGTCGACGCCGGCTTCGGCGCCACCCTGCTGTGCTCGACGATCGGCCTGACCGCGACCGACGGCAAGCCGCTGGCACTCGTCTACCTCTACAAACGTGGCACCTTCTATCCGTTCGCCCCGCTCGAGGGTGAACGCCGCGACAACGCGCTTGAGCTGCAGGTGCGGGGGATCGTCGGGGAGGATGTCCCGGTGGAGCCCGATCTCAACCGCTGGCTCGCCATCTGGGGAGCGCCTGGTCTCGGTTGACGGTCTCGTCGCGATAGATTGAGCGTGTGACGTTCGACGCCCTCTCCCGTGACCAGATGCAGACCCTTCTCGATGAGCAGACTGCGGCGTACCGCCATCTGCAGAATGCGGGTCTTACGCTCGACCTCACCCGAGGAAAGCCGTCACCGGAGCAGCTTGACCTGTCGACAGACCTGCTGGGCCTACCCGGTGACGACTTCATCGATTCACGCGGCACCGACACCCGCAACTACGGCGGGCTCAACGGTCTTCCCGAGCTGCGCGCGATCTTCGCCGAGATCATGCAGGTGCCGGCCGATCAGGTCGTGGCGGGCGGCAACGCGAGTCTCGCGATGATGCACGACAACCTGGTGTTCGCGCTCTTCCATGGCGTTCCCGGCTCCGAGCGTCCGTGGGGCCAGGAGGACGCCGTCAAGTTCATCTGCCCCGTTCCCGGCTACGACCGTCACTTCGCGCTGCTCGAGGAGTACGGCATCGAGATGATCCCTGTCGCGATGCACGACGACGGACCTGACGTCGCGGCAGTACGCGAGCTCGTCAAAGATCCCGAGGTCAAGGGCATGTGGCTGGTCCCGACCTATGGCAACCCCACCGGATCGGTCGTCAGCGAGGCAGTCGCGGCCGAGCTGGCCGCCCTCGAGACCGCCGCCCCTGACTTCCGCATCCTCTGGGACAACGCCTACGCCGTGCACCACCTCACCGACCAGCACACCAAGACCGCTGACATCCTTGGCCTCTGCGTGGCGTCCGGCCACCCCGACCGGCCGGTCATCTTCGCGTCGACGTCCAAGATCACGCTGGCGGGGTCGGGCGTGTGCTTCCTGGGAGGTTCGACCGACAACATCAAGTGGTACCTGCGTCACCTCGGCAAACGCACCATCGGCCCCGACAAGGTCAACCACCTGCGGCATGCGCGCTTCCTGAAGGACGTTGACGGCGTTCACGCCCTGATGGACCGCCATCGCGCGATCCTGGCGCCCAAGTTCGACGCTGTCGCCACTGTCCTGCGCGATCGACTCGGCTCCCACGACGTTGCCACCTGGACCGAGCCGAGCGGCGGTTACTTCGTCAGCCTCGACGTGGTCGACGGCACTGCGTCCAGAGTCATCGAGCTGGCTGGCGAGGCCGGTGTCGCCATGACCCCGGCTGGTGCGGCGTTCCCGTACGGCGACGACCCGCGCGACCGCAACATCCGCATAGCACCGACCTACCCCTCCCTCGACGAGCTCACCGTGGCGATCGACGTGCTCGCCACCTGTGTGCTCGTGGCCGCCGCCGAGCAGTCGCTCGCCACCTGATCTGCACGCTCGTGAGCCGATGAAGATCCTTGTGGCACCCGATGCGTTTGGGGGCACGCTGACGGCGCCGGAAGCGGCCCGGGCGATCATCGAGGGATGGCACAGGCACGCTCCGGACGATGAGCTGACCCAGGCGGCCATGGCCGACGGCGGGCCCGGTTTCGTCGACGTCCTCCACGAAGGCCGGGGGGGCGACCTCGCCGTGGTCACGGTGCGAGGCCCAGCCGGGGCGGAGGTGCCGATCACGATCCTGCATGAAGGTGGCACGGCCTACATCGAGAGCGCTCAGGCGTGCGGGCTGCACCTCGCCGACCCACCAGACCCGATGAACGCTTCGAGCTTCGGGGTCGGTCAGGCCATCGACGCGGCGCTTGCGGCGGGGGCCCGGCGCATCGTGGTCGGCCTGGGCGGCAGCGCGACGAACGACGCCGGCGCCGGCATGCTCGCGGCCCTCGGGGCAACTGCTGACGTTCGCCTGGATGCCGGTCCCCACGGACTCCGCGGCGTCACCGCCGTCGACCTCGCCGCCGCTCGCGACCGTCTCGACGGCATCGACGTCGTGATTGCAGCCGACGTCGACCTCGCGCTGCTCGGAATGTTCGGCGCGACCAAGACATTTGGGCCGCAGAAGGGCCTGACCGAGGATGAAATCCTCACGGTCGACGGCGTGCTCGACCGCTTTGTCGTCGCCGCCTGCGGACCCACCCCGCCGGACCGCCGCGTCGCCGACGCCAAGGGAGCAGGGGCGGCCGGCGGCCTCGGCTTCGCTCTGATGCTCCTTGGCGGCAGGGTCGTGTCCGGTATCGACCTGGTTGCCGACGCGGTCGGTCTCACGACGCAGGCGGCGAGCCACGACCTCGTCATCACGGGGGAGGGCACCTACGACTTCTCATCGCGCGCCGGCAAGGCCGTTTACGGCGTCGCGTCGGTAGCCGCGGCCGCCGCCCGGCCCTGCATCGTCCTGGCCGGCCAGGTCAGCGTCGGATCCCGCGAGATGCGGGCGATGGGGGTCGAGAGTGCCTATGCGGTGGCCGACGTGGTCGGCATCGAGGCGTCGCTGAGCGATGCCTTCGCGAGCCTCGCGACGCTCGCCGAGCGTGTCGCACGAACATGGTCGCCCGACTCTCACGAGTGACCGCGTACCATGGAATGGAATCGTCCCGGAGCATGTTGATCGGTGACGATGGCATCGTCCAGGGTTACAGTTCAGAACCATGGTCCAGGGCAGTGCCAACCGATACGCACCATCTACTTCGTGCACCAGACAGCCAGACCAGACACTGGGAGAACACATGACAGTCGAGACCGAGCAGACCACCGTCGAGACGACGCCCGCCGATGGCATCCTCCTCAGCGAAGGCGCGGCCGGCAAGGTCCAGAGCCTGCTGGCGCAGGAAGGGCGCGACGATCTCTCCCTGCGTATCGCTGTGCAGCCCGGCGGTTGCTCGGGCCTTCGCTACCAGCTCTTCTTCGATGAGCGGGCGCTCGACGGCGACCAGACGTTCGAGTTCGGCGGCGTGAGCGTCGTGGTCGATCGCATGAGCCTTCCCTATCTCGGTGGGGCGACGATCGATTTCGTCGACACCATCGGGAAGCAGGGTTTCACCATCGACAACCCGATGGCGACAGGCTCCTGCGCCTGCGGTGATTCCTTCCACTGATACGCGTTTGACGGACCGGCCTCCTGCAAAGCGGGAGGCCGTTGTCTATTCTGTCTGAGTGCACCTCGCCATCACCGGTTCGATCGCCACCGATCACCTCATGACATTCCCGGGCAAGTTCTCCGATTCACTCGTGCTGGATCAGCTCGACAAGATCTCGCTGTCCTTCCTTGTCGATGACCTCGACGTGCGGCGCGGGGGGTGTGCAGCCAACATCGCCTTCGCGCTGGCCAAGCTCGGTCACCGCGCCCTCCTGGTCGGAGCAGTGGGCCAGGACTTCGACGTCGAGTACCGCGCATGGCTCGACAGTGCAGGCGTCGACACGTCCGGCGTGCTCGTCTCGGAGACGCAGCACACGGCGCGTTTCGTCTGCACCACCGATAGCACCATGGCGCAGATCGCCACGTTCTACGCCGGTGCGATGTCCGAGGCTCGCGACATCGATCTCCTCGCAGCCGGCTCCGGCTTCGATCTTGTGCTGATCGGGCCGGACGATCCCGAGGGCATGCTGCGCCACACGCGCACCTGCCGCGACAAGGGAATCCCGTTCGCGGCAGACCCGTCTCAGCAGCTGGCCTGGGCCGAGGGTGACGTGATCAGCGAGCTCATCGACGGCGCGACCTACCTGTTCAGCAACGACTACGAGTCCGCCCTGATCCAGCAGAAGACCGGCTGGTCCGCCGCCGACGTGCGCTCACGCGTGGGCACACAGATCGTCACCCGCGGCAAGGATGGCGTCACGGTGTTTCCCGCTGACGGCGAGCCCATCGAGGTGGGGGCAATCGAAGGTGTCGTGGCCGTCGACCCGACGGGTGTCGGCGACAGTTTCCGAGCCGGTTTCCTCGCTGGGATTGCTGCCGGACTCGACTTCGAGCGATCGGCCCAGATCGGTTGCACCGTCGCGGCCAGCGTCGTCGAGACCAAGGGCACCCAGGAGTACGAGCTCGACCGCGTGGGCTTCCTCAAGCGGCTCGGTACGGCTTACGGCGAGAAGGCGCAGGACGAGGTGGACGCCGCGCTCACCTTGGTGTGATTCATGTCCTCCTGCCACGCACTCAGAACAGGTCGCCCTCACCGCACCTGCGCCGAGCTACTGAAGTAAGGTGAAGTTGTGTCATCACGTGCCAGTCATGGTTTAGAAAGGCGCCCCGTGGGTCGGTTGAAGTTGGCAGTTCTCGCCATCGCTGTCGTGGCTCTGAGCGGGTGCTCCCCGGTCGACAACTCCGACGTCAAGCGGTTGGCGCTCCCGGTCGCGGGCAGCGATCGTTCGCAGACGATGTGGGAGCTCTGGCTCGGCGCCTGGATCGCCGTGCTGGTGATCTTCCTTCTGGTGTTCGGGCTCATCGTCTACGCCATGGTTCGCTACCGTCGGCGCAGCGATGATGAGATCCCCGCGCAGATCCGCTACAACCTGCCGCTCGAGGCGCTCTACACGTTCGCACCCGTCATCATCGTGGCTGTCTTCTTCTTTCACACCGTCACCTCACAGAACGACATGCTTGCCAAGGTCAAGAGCCCTGACCACGTCGTCCAGGTCGTCGGCAGCAAGTGGCAATGGGCCTTCAGCTACACGAAGGAGAAGGCCACCGCCGGAACCGACGTCTTCGACTCTGGCACGCCGCAGGACCCGGCCGAGCTGTGGTTGCCGGTGGGGGAGTCAGTGCGCTTCAACCTGAAGTCACCCGACGTCATCCATTCCTTCTGGGTCCCGGAGTTCTACTTCAAGATGGACGTCGTGCCCGGCAAGGTCAACACCTTTGATCTGTCACCGTCGCGTGAGGGCGTGTTCACGGGTCGCTGTGCCGAGTTGTGCGGTCTCTACCACTCGCGGATGATCTTCAAGGTTCACGTTGTCGCACGAGATGAGTACGACGCACATCTGACCAAGCTCAAGAACGCGGGTCAGATCGGTACACCCAAGGGCGCGGACGAGGCAGACAAGATCGCCGGGCTCGGCAAGGCCGGCGACGTCGCAGGCACGCAGGGCAATGGAGGCGGTAAGTGATGGCCACGACGACAGCAGCATTCGAGACCCCCCGGGAGGCGACGCGTGAGCGCACGCTCGGTCAGAAGGTGGTCACGGTCATCACGACGACCGATCACAAGGTCATCGGCAACATGTACCTCGTCACGTCCTTCGCCTTCTTCATCATCGGTGGTGTGCTGGCGCTGCTGATCCGCGCTGAGCTGGCCCAGCCCGGTACGCAGATCGTCGACGACGAGACCTACAACCAGCTGTTCACGATGCACGGCACGATCATGCTGCTGATGTTCGCGACACCGCTGTTCTTCGGCTTCGCCAACGCGATCATGCCGCTGCAGATCGGCGCGCCCGACGTGGCGTTCCCGCGGCTCAACATGTTCAGCTACTGGCTCTACCTCTTCGGCAGCACCATCGTCGTGTCCGGATTCTTCGTTCCCGGCGGAGCGGCGGCCTTCGGTTGGTTCGCGTACGCGCCCCTGAGCGATTCCGTCAACTCGCCAGGAGTCGGCGGTGACCTGTGGGTCATGGGCCTCTGGATGTCGGGGCTCGGCACGATCCTGGGTGCTGTCAACTTCGTCACCACGATCTTCACCATGCGTGCGCCCGGCATGACGATGTTCCGCATGCCGATCTTCGTCTGGAACACTCTTGTGACCAGCATGCTCGTGCTGATCGCGTTCCCGATCTTCGCTGCGGCGCTGCTGGCGCTTGAGGCCGACAGGCGGCTGGGTGCGCACGTGTTCGATCCAGCCAACGGTGGCCCGATCCTCTGGCAGCACCTGTTCTGGTTCTTCGGCCACCCCGAGGTCTACATCATCGCTCTGCCGTTCTTCGGCATCGTCACCGAGATCCTGCCGGTCTTCAGCCGCAAGCCGATCTTCGGCTACGTGGGGCTTGTCGGCGCGACATTGATGATCGCGGCCCTGTCGGTCGCGGTCTGGGCGCACCACATGTTCGTGACCGGCTCGGTCGACCTTGCCTTCTTCTCCTTCATGACATTCCTCATCGCGGTTCCCACCGGGGTGAAGTTCTTCAACTGGATCGGCACGTTGTGGGGAGGATCTCTGTCCTTCGACACTCCTCTGATCTTTGCGCTCGGTTTTCTTGTGACGTTCCTCTTCGGTGGTCTCACCGGAGTCATCCTGGCGTCGCCGACCCTCGACTTCCAGCTCTCCGACAGCTACTTCGTCGTCGCGCACTTCCACTACGTCGTGTTCGGCACCGTGGTGTTCGCGATGTTTGCTGGCTTCTACTACTGGTGGCCCAAGCTCACCGGTCGGATGCTCGATGAGAAGCTCGGCAAGATTCACTTCTGGCTGTTGTTCATCGGGTTCCACCTGACCTTCCTCGTCCAGCACTGGCTGGGTGTCGAGGGAATGCCGCGACGCTACGCTGACTACTCATCGACCGATGGGTTCACGACCCTCAACGAGATCTCCTCGATCGGCGCCTTCCTGCTCGGCGCGTCGACCCTGCCGTTCTTCTACAACGTGTGGAAGTCGCGCAGGTCGCCTCTCGTGGGGCTCGACGACCCGTGGGGCTGGGGACGTTCCCTCGAGTGGGCCACGTCGTCGCCCCCGCCGCGGCACAACTTCACCTCGCTGCCGCGCATCCGTTCCGAAAGCCCCGCCTTCGATCTGCATCACCCCGAGATCGCCGCACTCGAGCTCGCGCACAACCCGGGTGAGCGCTCGATCTTCGCCGATGCACCGGACGTCAGCGGTAGGGGCGAAGCCATCAACGACGCCAAGGACGGCGAGTGACCCATGAAGGCTGAAACCTGGACCATCTTGTCGGTCGGCATCTTCTTCGCGCTGATCGCCCCCGTGTACTGGGTGCTCAGCTACGATCCCACCGGCACCACGGCTCTGGTCATGACCTTTCTGCTCTGCGCGCTCCTGGGGTTCTACCTCGGCGTCGTCGCCAAGCAGATTCCGGAGCGTCCCGAGGACCGAAGCGATGGCGAAATTGCGGACGGGGCCGGCGAGCAGGGGTTCTTCCCGCCCTACAGCTGGTGGCCGCTGTTCTGCGCGGCGGCCCTTGCGGTCGTGGTGCTGGGTGTTGTCATCGGCTGGTGGCTGTTCATCATCGGCATCGGCCTCGGCGCCGTGATGGTCGTCGGGTGGATCTTCGAGTACTACCGCGGTATTCACGCTCACTGATACTTCACCCACACGTCACATCCGCACCGCTGGGTAAGGCAAAAAGCGTTGTCCCCGTCACCTAGAATATTGGGGTGAGGGATCCACGGTTTTCCGCAGTAGCGGCCTGTGCCGCGTTGGTCGTCCTGTCCGCCTGCTCAGCGGGGGCTGTCAGGGATGTCGTGACGCCCGACGAGGGGACGCCGAAGGATTCGATCGTCCTGACGGCCAACGTCGCCCCCAAGGCTGATGGTGTCGAAGTCAAGACCATCGTGTCGGCTTCGGCCACGCACGGCATCATCTCCACCGCCCGCCTCGCCACTGTTGACGGCAAGACCACCATCGCAGGGAGCGTCGCGGGCAGCTCGTGGGTCGCCGGCGATCGGCTCGAGCCGAGTACCACCTACCGGCTGTCGGTCACCGGTCGTGGCGACGACGGCAAGGAGCAGACGCTTTCCCGCACGTTCTCCACGCAAGCGCTGAGCTTGGCCCAGCAGACCTATCCGTCGGTCGCGCCCTTGAGAGGCGAGACCGTCGGGGTAGGCATGCCGGTCATCGTGACCTTCGACGTACCGGTCAAGAACCGTGCCCTGTTCGAGCGCAACATGACGGTTGAGTCCACTCCCGCCGTCCGAGGCTCGTGGGACTGGTTCAGTGACCGTGAGGTGCACTTCCGGCCACAAACGTTCTGGCCGGCACACGCCCGCGTCAACGTGTCGTTACGCCTCAACGGGCTTCCGGCCGGCGGTGGCGTCTACGGCCAGCAGGACCAGGACATTGACTTCAAGGTCGGCCGCGAGATCATCAGCGTGGTCAACATCGCCAAGCACCGGCTGAAGTACACCGTCGACGGCAGGGTCGGGAAGACCATCCCTGTGACGACGGGCGACAGCGGCCACGCGACACGTGAGGGCACCAAGGTCATCATGGAGAAGTTCTCCTCCATCGACATGGACGCCGCCACCACAGGCGTCGACTCCGAGGATCCGGGCTATTACAACATCAAGGATGTCCGCTGGGCGATGCGTGTCACCAACTCGGGTGAGTTCTTGCACGCTGCACCGTGGTCCGTGGGCGCCCAGGGCTCGGCCAATGTCAGCCACGGGTGCACCGGCATGAGCACAGCCGATGCTGCGTGGCTGTTCCAGCACTCACGTCGCGGAGATGTCGTCCGCTACGTCAACGGATCTCGTCAGCTCGAAGACCGCAACGGCTGGACTGACTGGAACGTCCCGTGGTCTGAGTGGGTGCGCGGTTCGGCGCTCAGCTGAGCGTCGTCCACCTGCCCCATGAGAGGGGAGCGCATCACCATCGAGGTCCGTGGACCTCGATGGTGATGACGCGATGCCCTGCTCAGTGGACGCGGGGGATACCGGTCTCGGAGACTCCGTGGAACTCATCGCCGAGCTCGACCGGGTGACCCTCGTGCTCGCCGAGGTGCTGTTCGGCGTGCTGGACATCCTCCGACGTGGGCTTGTCGATGGACCCGTCGTAGTAGAACAGCGCTGCCTTGGCCTTGAGCTTCGCCATGCGGCCGTGCGGCGCTGCGACGCCGTTGTGGTCGACCTCAGCCGGGGCCTTGAGCGCGGGCAACCTGTCGTGCCTGGTGAGCGTGTACTGGGCACCCACCGGCAAAGGAGCGTGGCGCTCGGCGAACCCACCGTCGGGCGAGCGTTCGATGACGCCTGTCTCGTAGCCGTGCAGGATCGTGTTGGCATCCTTGCGCTGCAGGCCGATGCAGATGCGCTTGGTGGCCATGAACATCAGCACTGGCAGGACGAACAGGCCGATGCGGACGAACCACGTGATCGTGTAGATGTCGAGGTGGAACTTGGTGGCGATGATGTCGTTGCCACCACCGATCCACAGGACACCGTACGCCGTGATGCCAGCGACGCCGAGTGCAGTGCGCACCGGGGCGTTGCGCGGACGCTCGAGCAGGTGGTGCTCACGCTTGTCGCCGGTGATCCACTGCTCGATGAAGGGCCAGGCTCCCAGAGCTCCAAAGAACAGAGGCAGCAGCATGGCGGCAGGGATGAAGACGTTCCAGCTCCAGGTGAAGCCGAAGAACGTGCTCTCCCAGTTGGGCATGATGCGGACCGCACCCTCGACAAAGCCCATGTACCAGTCAGGCTGCGAACCTGCTGTCACCTCGGACGGGTTGTACGGCCCGTACGACCAGATCGGGTTGATCTGCAGCAGCGCGCCCATGAGGGCGGTGAAACCGAACACGACGAAGAAGAATCCGCCGGCCTTGGCCGCGTAGACCGGGAGCATCGGGTAACCGACGACGTTCTTCTCGGTCCGTCCGGGGCCAGGCCACTGCGTGTGCTTGTGGTAGACGAGCAGCAGCATGTGGGCGCCGATCAGCCCCAGCAGAAGTGCCGGGATGAGCAGGATGTGCGCCATGTAGAGGCGCGGGATGATGACGTCGCCGGGAAACTCGCCGCCGAAGACGAAGTACTCGAGGTAGGAGCCGACCAGCGGGATCGAGCGAAGCAGACCGTCGACGAACCTCAGGCCGGTGCCAGACAACAGATCATCGGGCAGTGAGTAGCCAGCGAAGCCCTCGATCAGTCCGAGGAGCATCAGCAGGACTCCGATGATCCAGTTGATCTCGCGCGGCCTGCGGTAGGCGCCCGTGAAGAACACGCGCAGCATGTGCGCGATCATGGCGGCCATGAACAGCGCCGCAGCCCAGTGGTGGATCTGGCGCATGAGGAGGCCGCCGCGGATGTCGAACGAGATGTGAAGTGTCGACGCGTAGGCGTTGGACATCTCGAGCCCGTTGAGTGGCGTGTAGGAACCGTTGTAGACCGTCGCGCCCATGCTTGGCTGGTACCAGAACGTGAGGAACACGCCGGTCAGCAGCAGGACGACGAAACTCCAGAGAGCAACCTCGCCCAGCATGAACGACCAGTGCTCGGGGAACACCTTGCGGAGGTTTTTCTTGGCCAGACCGGCCAGTCCGAGGCGGTCATCCAGCCATTCGACCGGGCCGGCGGCCTTCTTGCCTAGTGGTGTCTTTTCGATGTCGGTGTACTCGACGCTCATACTTTATTGTCCAACTTCTTTTGGTCCCGCGCGAGTTGTGGGTAGCTCGGGCCGACGATCTCAGGGAAGTCACTCACCGCGATGATGTAGCCCTCTGCGTCGAGTGCCAGCGGCATCTGGGGGAGAGGCCGGTGGGCGGGGCCGAAGATCGGCTTGCCGTTGTTACCGAGGTCGAACGTCGACTGGTGGCACGGGCACAACAGGTGGTGCGTCTGCTGCTCCCACAGGCTGATCGGACAGCCGACGTGGGTGCAGATCTTGGAGAAGCACAGGATGCCGTCGATGCCCCAGTTTTCGCGACCCTTGGACGGGGTGATGTCTTCTGGACGCATGCGGACCATGATGACGGCGCCCTTGGACTTGGCCTGCAGGAGCGAGGTGCCGTGCAGGACCGGCTCGCCGTCGGCGCCCTTTTCGTACATGATCGCTGGCTGCGCGTTCACGAGCTGGCCGACTTGAAGGTCGGCGGGCTTGATCGGGATGCCTGACACGTCGTTGACGACCCTCATGCCCTTGGCCCAGACCGTATTGCGCTGGCCCTTGGGGGTCGGCCCGAGGTCGGCCAGCATCACGATGGCCGGCAGCCCCAGGGCGCCGACGGCACCCAGCAGGCTGTTGCGGATCATCGGGCGACGACCGAAACCGGACTCGGAGATGCCATCATTGAGATCTTGGAGCACCTCGGCGCGGTCCTCGGCCGAGGACGCTGCCGGGTGGCGCATCTCGATCATCTCGTGGTCACCCATGAGCTTCTTGGCCCATTGGATGATGCCGACGCCCATCAGCAGCATTGCGCCACCGAGCGTGGAGCCGAGCGCGAAGTTGGACGCTGACCAGCCGAGGAACGTCTGGTCGCTGTCGATCACGAAGTAGGACACGCTGAACACCAGCAGGAGCACGGTGGCAGCGCCGAACATCCCGGAGATCTGCCGTTCGGCGCGCTTCTCCTGCGCCGGATCGGTATCGGTGGGCCGGTACTGGTGCTCCGGGAGTCCTGGATCCTTGATCGGCTCGTCGCTGGCCGTCAGATCAACCTCATTGCTCATTTCTTCTTCACTCTCGCTCCGTGTGCTCCGATCCAGATGGCGGCGATGATCAGCCCGCCGATGCCGATGATCCAGGTGAACAAGCCGTCGACGACCGGTCCGAGCCCGCCGCCTGCGAGTCCGCCGTAGTCGGGCTGATTCTGGATCGTCTTGACGTAGGCGATGATGTTGCTCTTGTCCTCTGGCGTGATGACGTCATCGGAGAAGACGGGCATCTGCTGGGGACCGGTGATCATGGCTTCGGCGAAGTGCTTGGGGCTGACGCCGGTGAGCTTGGGGGCATACCGGCCGCCGGGCAGTGCGCCGCCTGCGCCGACCGAGTTGTGGCAGGCGGTGCAGTTGGTGCGGAAGAATTCTCCGCCCTGTTTGATCTGAGCGACCGTCTTGCCCGAGATGTCTGTGTAGGTGCTGTCCGGGATGGCCGGACCGGGCGCCAGCGAAGCGATGTAAGCCGCGAGCAGCCTCGTCTCAGCGGGGGAGTACTCCGGAGCCTTGCGCGGTGCCTGCGGGGCCGCCTGCGCCATGGGCATGCGACCTGTGCCGACCTGGAAGTCGACCGAGGCAGCGCCGACGCCCACAAGCGTCGGTCCGTAGTTGCCCCCGCGCTTGGTGACAATGCCTTCGGCGTTCTTGCCGTGGCAGCTGGCGCAGCCAACGAGGAACAGTTGTCGCCCCGCTTCCACGTCGCGCGAGGACGACTCGTCCGCGGTAGCAGGCTTCGGCGCGAACGCTGAGTAGAGGCCTCCGGCAACAACAAGTCCCATGAGGAGCACGACGAAGCCGGCAAGTGGATGCCGGCGTCTGGTCGACAGTTTCCGCACCGAGAGCCTCATTCCTAAAGTTATTCACAACTGATTCAAGTGTACCCGCGGGTGCGGCGAACCGCCGAGGTCTGTGAGGACTCAGCGGATCAGGTAGACGGTGGCGAAGAGGCCGACCCACACGATATCGACGAAGTGCCAGTAGTACGAGACCACGATCGCGGAGATCGCCTGCTCGTGGGTGAACCTACGCGCGGCAAACGTACGTCCGATGACCAGCAGGAAGGCGATCAAACCGCCGACGACGTGGATGCCGTGAAATCCGGTGGCGAGGTAGAACAGGCTGCCATAGGGCGAGCTGGCGATCGTGACGTTCTCCCGGACGAGCGCGGCGTACTCGGTGGCCTGGCCGCCGATGAATATCGCGCCCATGAGGTAGGTGAGGACGAACCACTCACGCATTCCCCACAACTTGAACTGAAACAGCTTGCCGCTGCGACCGGGCTTGCCCCGCTCGGCAGCGAACACACCGAACTGACAGGTGACGGAGGAAAGAACCAAGATCGTGGTGTTGGCGGTCGCGAACGGGATGTTGAGCTTGACCGTCTCGTTGGCCCAGAGCTCGGGGGAGATGTTGCGGACCGTGAAGTAGGCGGCGAACAGCCCCGCGAAGAACATCAGCTCGCTGGAGAGCCACACGATCGTGCCAACCGTCACCATCGACGGGCGACCTTCTTGGCCATGGAGTCGGGAAGCAGGAATCACGGATGTAGTCGCCACAAGATCATTATGTACGATTCACTTCGTGAGTGAGCACAAGCCCCTACGTGTCCTGGTCTACAGCGACGATCGTGACGTCCGCGCTGCCGTTCTGTCAGCGCTCGGAGCTCGGCCCCATCCCGACCTTCCGGCGTTCGAGTATGTCGAGTGCGCCACCGAGCCGGTGGTCTTTCAACACCTTGACGAGGGTGATGTCGACCTCGTCATCCTCGATGGCGAGGCGGTCCCGGTAGGCGGTATGGGCATTGCCCGTCAGATGAAGGACGAGATCTATCAGGCACCCCCGGTGCTCATCCTCACCGGACGTCCGGGCGATGCGTGGCTCGCCACGTGGTCGCGGGCTGAGGCGGCGTTGCCTCACCCGATCGAACCGATTCGCCTGGCCGAGGTCGTCATCGACCTTGCACGCGGCGTGCTGCAACCGGGCTGAGGGCCATGTCGCTGACCTGGCCCGACGTCCTCTCGGCACTCGTGGCCGGGCAGGACCTCGACACCGTCTCGACGTCGTGGGCGATGGAAGAGATCCTTTCCGGCAACGCCACCCCCGCGCAGATCGCTGGTTTCGCCGTCGCCCTGCGAAGCAAGGGCGAGACCTTGGCGGAGGTGCAGGGTCTCGTCGACTCGATGTACCGCCATGCTGTTTCGCTGGAGGTCGACGGCCGGGTCGTCGACATCGTCGGCACCGGGGGAGACCGCGCACGCACCGTCAACATCTCGACGATGTCCGCGGTCGTGATCGCTGGGGCCGGCATCCCCGTGGTCAAGCACGGCAACCGCGCAGCCTCGAGTTCCAGTGGATCTGCCGATGTGCTCGAGCAGCTCGGGGTGCGGCTCGACGTCCCACCCTCGAGGCTCGTTGAGGTGCTGGAGACCGCAGGCATCACGTTCTGCTTCGCGCCGGTGTTCCACTCGTCGCTGCGCTTCGCCGCCGTACCTCGGCGCGAGCTGGGCATCGCAACGACCTTCAACTTTCTCGGACCGCTGACCAATCCCGCGCGTCCTGAGGCGATGGCTGTCGGAGTCGCCGACGCTCGCATGGCCCCGATCATGGCCGGGGTGCTTGCCGCGCGCGGCGCCGACGCGTTCGTGTTTCGCGGCGACGACGGCCTCGACGAGATCACCACCACGACCACCACGCAGGTCTGGGTCTCCGACGGGGGGACCGGCACCGTGTCCGGGGAGTCGATCGACCCGCGCGCGTTCGGGTTCGACTACTCGCCGGGCTCCGACCTCACCGGCGGCGACGCAGCATTCAACGCCAAGGTCTTCGAGCGGGTGCTCGGTGGCGAGGACTCGTCGGTACGCATCGCGGTGCTGCTCAACGCGGGGGCGGGCATCGCGGCCTACGAGGCATCTGGTGGCGACGTGGAGTCTCGGCTGCGGTCGGGTATCGAGCGTGCGCGGGAGTCCATCGACTCCGGCGCGGCGACCAAGGTCCTCGAGACCTGGTCGGCAACAACCCAGACCCTCACCTGAGCACCCACCCACACCCAACCCCACCCCAACACCGCTCGCGAGTCACTGAGGTCTGGAGTCCGTGGTCCTGAATGACTCCTCGGTGGTCCTGAGTGACTCGCGAGCGACATGGGGGAGGGGTCAGAGGCCGATGCTGAAGGCGTCTTCCAGGTCGTGCTGGCTGAAGGTCTGGAACGCAATCTGGGTCTGGGTCGACAGCACCCCATCGACCTTGTTGAGCTGATCGGCGACGACGCGCGAGATGTCATCGTGCTGACGCACCCGCACCATCGCGAGGAGGTCGAGGTCACCCGTGACCGAGTAGACCTCGCTGACGCCGGCAATGGCTGCGATTTGCTCGGCGATCTCGGACAGCCGTGAGACCTCGGCATGGATGAAGACGATGGCGGTGATCACGCCCGCAGCCTAACCCGGCTGCTGGAGCTCGTGCCATGACGCGCTGGCATCCTCGAACGGGGTGAGGTGTCGGGCTCCACCCTCGAGCGAGGCGTGCCACGACCCGCGAACCATGCGCAGGCCCGGCGAGTCGAGCCAACGGATGAGCGTCTCTGTCTCTTCGGCGGTCGCCGCCGGGATGGGTCCGAATCCGGGCTGGACCGTCTCGGCCGTGGCGAGCAGCGCGTCGACCCACCCGGAGGGATGGACGCCGCGCGGCAGGATGCCGGCGGCGGCGAGCCGGCCGAACCGGATAACATGAATTTCCCAACCCGCAGGGTGAGGGATCGCGGCGACGAGCTCGGCGGTCCCGGTGAGCTCGCGAAGCCGCTGGGTGCGCACCACCGCCCGCAGAAAGCCTGTGAGCCGGTCGCGCCAGATCGCCGCGTCCTCAAAACGTTCGGCACGTGCGAGGTCGAGCATGTGGGCGCGGACGATGATGACGAGCTCTTCAGGGTCGGCGGTCATGGCTCGGCGCACGCGCGAGACTTCGGCGGCATACTCGGCGATGTCGGCAGATCCGTCGCAGGGGGAGAGGCAATGCCCCATCTCGGCGAGGGCGCACGCAGGACGACGAGACTTGGCCGCGAGCCGCGGCGTGCACTGCCGGATGCGGAACGAGTCGTGCAGGGCAGTGAGCGCACCTTCGGCAGCCGCCCGACCCCGGAACGGGCCGATGTAGTCGGCGTCGTCGTCGAGGATCTTGCGGACGATGGAAAGCCGCGGCCACGGCTCGCGGGTGAGCTTGAGCCAGCTCAGACGATCAGGGAACCGCGAGCGTCTGTTGTAGGGAGGTCGGTGTCGGCCGATGAGACGGAGCTCGCGCACCTGCGCCTCGAGGGCGGTGGCGCACACGATGCCCTCGATGCGTTGGGCCAGCATGACCATCTCACCCATGCGGGTGCGGGTCTCGGCCTTGGTGAAGTAGGAGCGGGTGCGAGACCGCAGGTTGCGTGAGGTGCCGACGTAGAGGATGGCATCGTTGGCGTCGCGGAACAGATAGACCCCGGGAGCCTCGGGCAGGTGTTCGGCGAGGTGCCGCTTGCGACGCTGCTCGGGCTTGACCTTCGAGGTGTATGTCGACACCTCCTCGAGCGTCGTGACGCCCAGGGGGCCAAGGCGCTCGAACAATGCGTGCAGCACGTCGACGGTGGCCCGGGCGTCGGACAGTGCACGGTGGTTGGGTGTCGTGGTGGCGCAGAACCGCGCGGCAAGCGTGGAGAGCTTGCAGTTGGGAACCTCTTCACGCGACAGGATTCGCCGTGCGAGGACTGCTGTGTCAAGCACCTCGAAGCTGGGCCACACGATGTCGAGCTCGAGGCTGAAGTGCTTGAGGAAACCGATGTCGAAGGGTGCGTTGTGCGCCACCAGCACGCACCCGCGGGCGAACTCCAGAAAGCTCGGCAACACCTCGGCGATGCGGGGCGCGTCGATGACCATCTGGTTGGTGATGCCCGTGAGCACCGTGATGAAGGCGGGGATGGCCTCGTCGGGGTTGAGGAGCGTCTGGAACTCCCCGAGGACCTCGCCGCCCCGCACCTTGACTGCGCCGAACTCGGTGATCTTGGATCCCTTGGCCGCCGACCCACCGGTGGTCTCGAGGTCGACGACGCAGAACGTCGTGTCGGACAGGGGACGGCCGAGCTCGTCGAACGATCCTTGGACTGCGTGCACGGCGACCACGCTAGGCGCGGCCACCGACAGACCGTGGAGACTCGCCGACGCGGCCGATCCGGGGACGTCTGTCGACGCCCTCGACACGACATGCCGGTGTTTTTGTCCGAGCAGTCTCCTAGCGTGATGCATGTCCTCGAATGACGGGGACCAACCAGCACAGGAGGTGCCGGCATGAACGAGACAACTCCCACCGACTCCGTGGTCGTCGACTGCGATCGGTGTCTTGTCCGCAGTCCCTCTGCCTGCGGCGACTGTGTCGTCACGTTCCTTCTCGGAGCCCCGCCCGCAGGCATCGAGCTGGACGTCGATGAGCTCGCGGCCCTCGGTGCGCTGGCCGATGCAGGCTGCGTCCCGCCGCTTCGGCTCGTGACTCCCATCGCAGGCCCTGAGACCCAGGCAGTCTGAAGCATGGCGCAGTTGATCTGACTTCGGGCGCCACCTACACTGGGTCTTTGTGCGTCCGGTGAACGGCGACCTCCAGGTCGGCGTCGGGCGCTCCGTCGAATTGTTGCAGGCATGGGGAAGATGTCTGGGACGAACCGGGGACCCAATGTGTGTGGGGTGAATCGGACCACGTTCGCGTGGACCGTAGGGCAGACCTTGGCCCGAATCCGTCAGCTCACCCGGTAGACGTCGAGGATGTAGGAGTTTGTGTGCCCTTGTTGTCGCGTACCCACGCCCGTCGTCACGGACTTGCCTCCGCTGCAGCACTCGCCCTGATCGGTAGCCTCTTCGTGCTGCCTTCGGCCGAGGCTGCTCCCGCCATCACTCCCAAGGATGTGGCCGCTGCCTTCCATCAGGCCGAGGCGCTGAACGAGCAGGTCAACCAGATCACGGTGGATTCCCAGCAGACGCAGAACCAGATCGACGACATCACGGCCGACATCGACCACGACCTCATCGGCTACAACCGGCAGAAGTCGGCGCTCGGCAGTGCGATCGTCCAGCAGCAGATGGACGCCCCGCTCGGGCCCACCGTCAAGCTTCTCAGCAGTGACGATCCCGAGGCCTTCCTTGCTGGCCTCGGCGCCGTGCAGGCACTCAACAGCACCCGGGCCGATGCCCTCGAGCAGTTCGGCCGGTCGAGCAAGGCCCTCAAGAACCGTCGCGCCCAGTTGCAGGACCGCCAGGACCAGCTCACCGCGGCCAAGAAGGACGCAGCATCCAAGCGCGCAGAGATCCGCGCCAAGTACCAGAAGGCCAAGACGCAGCTTGCGCAGCTCACGGCGGCGCAGCAGGCCAAGGTCGACGGGCCCAAGCCCGAGGCCGGGCCCAACATCACGGTCAACGTCAACGCGAGCGGGCGGGCCAAGATAGCAGTCGACTTCGCCCTCGCACAGCTGGGCGAGCCCTACGTCTACGGTGGCGCCGGTCCCGACAGCTGGGACTGCTCTGGTCTCCTGATGAAGGCGTGGGCGGCCGCAGGAGTCACGATCCCTCGCGTCGTTGGCCCGCAGATGGCCGCCGCGACGTCGATTCCGATGAGCCAGCTGCAGCCGGGCGACCACGTGGCCTACGCAGACATGTCCCACATCGGCATGTACCTCGGCGGCGGCAAGGTCATCCATGCACCTCGACCCGGACGAAACGTCGAAATCACCGGACTCGACGGCTTCTCCGAGGCCGCCAGGGTTGGCTGAGCCTCCAAGACGGCCGATTGCCGCACGACGCCCACCCGCTCGACCGCCACGATCGCGGCGGCTGGGCCCTAACGCCACCGCCGCAGTCGTCCTGGTGGCACTCGCGGCGGCACTACTCGTGTGGCAACGGCCGTGGCAGGGTTCCGACGACTCGGCCGTGGCGATCCCGGCCGATGCCGCGTCGGTCCTGACGGACCAGTTCCGCGCTCTGTCGACGGCGACGACGGAGTCTGACTTCGCCGCCGCGGCAGGAGGGACCGCGGGGGCTCGCACCTTCGCGCGTCGCGCGTGGGCTTCGCGCACAGCGCTCGGAGCCAGCGGCGTCGATCTGCGTTACGTCAGCGGCGGTGAGGTGACAGACAGGGAAGACGGTTCCAGCGAGGCCACGATCGAGGTCACCTGGCAGCCCGACGAGGAGTCCGGCCTGGCCATGGTGTCGAACCACACATCGTCCGTTGCCTTCCGGGTGGCACCCCAGCGAGGTGGCGGGTTCTCGATCGTCAGCGTCCGACCGGTCGGGGGAGCGCTTCCCCTGTGGCTGGCGGGCAAGGTCATTGTGGAGCGGCGGCCGGGTGCCAACGTCATCAGGGTCGACGGCGGCGACACGTCACTGCCGGTCGAGTCGATGGCAGCGGTCGCCCGGTCGGCGGTGGCGCGGGTCGTGCCCGGAACCCGGGGCAACATCACCGTCGTGTCGCCCCACACGCAGCAGCAGATGGCGCAGCTGGTCGGTCAGGACGTCGCAGAGGTGGCGCAGATCGCCGCCGTTACGACAAGGCTCGACGGTCGTGGTGCCGACGAGTCGTCGGCCGACGTGGTCGTGCTGAACCCCACCGTCTTCGCCACGATGGACCGCCGCGCAGCCCAGGTCGTCATGAGCCACGAGGCGACCCACCTGCTGACCGACGCGGTGGGGTCTTCGGCCGCGAGCTGGGTCATCGAGGGATTTGCCGACTTCGTCGCGCTGCACGACGACACAGCCCCGCTGTCGCTCAGCGCAGGTCAGGTCCTCGCCGAGGTGAAGGCGGGCAGGTCGCCGACGCGCCTGCCGACCTCCGGCGACTTCGATGCGACGCGCCACGGGCTCGGCGCGGTCTACGAGTCAGCCTGGATGGCTTTCCGGCTGCTCGGAGCGCGAGACGGCGACAAGGCTGTGGTGTCGTTCTACGAGTCGGTGCTCCGGGGTGCCGATCTGGACAAGGCCCTCAAGTCATCATTCGGGACGTCGCAGCGGCGCCTCACCACTGACTGGCGTGCCTACCTGACGAAAAGTGCCTCGATCGTGTCGTGAAGGTCGCGCAGCACCGCGTTGCGCTTGACCTTGAACGAGGGGGTGAGGAAGCCGTTGTCCTCGGTCCAGTCCTCAGGCAGGATCTCGAACTTGCGGATCGACTCAGCCTGGGAGACCTGCGAGTTGGCGTCGTCGACGGCTTTCTGCACCGCGGCCCGGAGCGCGGGATCGTCGAGTCGTCCGGTCCAGGCCTCGGTGTCGATCGTCACCAGTGCGGCGACGAAGGGCTTGCCGTCGCCCACGACGAGGCACTGGCTGACGTATGGGCTCGCACGCACGCTGTCCTCGAGGGCGGCTGGCGCGACGTTCTTGCCGCCGGCGGTGACGATGATTTCCTTCTTGCGGCCGGTGATACGGACGTAACCGTCATCGTCCACCTCGCCCAGGTCGCCTGTGGCGAACCAGCCGTCGTGGTCGATCGAATCCGCCGTGGCCGCCTCGTTGTGCCAGTAGCCCGCGAAGACCTGGGGGCCACGGAAGCTGAGCTCACCGTCAGGTGCCACTCGCACCTCGGTGCCCGGCAAAGGTCGTCCGACGGTGCCGATCCGCTGCTCGTCCGGCGTGTTGACGGTCAGCGCAGCTGAGGTCTCGGTGAGGCCGTAGCCTTCGAGGACGGTGACGCCGATGCCCCGGTAGAAGTGCGCGAGCCGGTCGCCGAGCGGCGCCCCTCCCGACATCGCCCAGTCGGCGTGTCCGCCGAGCGCGGCCCGGAGCTTGCCGTAGACGAGCCTGTCGAAGATGCCGTGCCTCGCCCGGAGAGCGAGGCCGGGGCGGCCGGAGTCGGCGGCCTTGCTGTAGGAGATCGCCGTCTGCGTCGCCCGGTCGAAGATCTTGCCCTTGCCGTCGGCGTAGGCCTTGCTGCTGGCGGTGTTGTAGACCTTCTCGAAGACGCGCGGAACGGCGAGGACGAAGGTTGGCTGAAAGGTGCCGAGGTGGGCGATGAGGTCCTTGACGTCGGCCGTGTGGCCGAGCTTCGTCCCGGTGCGGATGGACCCGACCTGGATGACACGGGCGAAGACGTGTGCCAGGGGTAGGAAGAGCAGCGTCGAGGCATCGTCGGGGCTGAACAGCTCGGGGAGCCGCTCCACCGCTCCCTCCAGCTCGCTACGGAAGTTGCCGTGGGACAGCCGGCAGCCCTTGGGACGGCCGGTCGTGCCGGAGGTGTAGATCAATGTCGCGAGGTGATCGCTCGTCAGCGTCGCTCGTCGTGACTCGAGGTCGGCGTCGCTGACACTCGCGCCCAGAGCCGTGACCTCGTCGATCGCTCCCGCCTCGAGGGTCCAGACGTGCCGCAGGTCGGGGGCTTCGGGGCGGATGTCCTCGACCCGTGCCCGGTGCTCATCGGACTCGACGATGGCGGCCACGGCGCCGGAGTCCGACAGGATCCAGGCAACCTGGGAAGGGGAGGACGTCTCGTAGATCGGAACCGTGACAGCGCCGACCCACCAGATCGCGTAGTCGCAGACCGTCCACTCGTAGCGCGTCTTGGATAGCAGGACGACGCGGTCGCCCGAACAGATTCCGGCCGCGAGGAGGCCCTTCGCCACGGTGGTGATGTCGTGGTGGAACGCGCCGAGCGTGACGTCGAGCCACGCGCCATCGATCCATCGGCCGAGGGCGACCTCGTCGGCGTGGGCCGGGAGTCGGTCGAGGACGTCGTCGGTGAGGTTGCCCGGCTCGAGTGATGGCTGGTTCGTCACCTGAGGCAGGTTACCCTCACGATGGGCTAGAGGTGGCGGCGGTTGTGATGCCCGCGACGCCGCCGCCCTGCGGAAGTATTGGCCTCAGGACGCACTAGCATGTGGTGACACACACAGGCCGGACGAGGAGGGGTGATGGCGCGAACAACGAGCGACATTGTCATCGAGGCACCGGCCGACCAGATCATGGATGTCATCGCCGACTTCGGGTCCTACCCCGACTGGGCGACGGGGGTCAAGGCCGCGAACGTCGTCGCTGGTGTCGATGGCGGGCGTGCAGAGCAGGTGCACTTCGTGCTTGATGCCGCACCGATTCGCGACGAGTACGACCTCGGCTACACGTGGGACGGCGACAGCGCCGTGTCGTGGAGCCTGACCGAGCCCGGATCGATGCTGAAGTCGATGGACGGCACCTACGCGCTCGAACCGCTCGGCGACACCTCCACGCGCGTCACCTACCAGCTGGCCGTCGATGTGTCGGTGCCGTTGCTCGGGATGCTCAAGCGGAAGGCCGAGAAGGTCATCATCGACACCGCGCTCAAGGGGTTGAAGAAGCAGGTTGAGGCCCTGTGACCGATCGAGGCTCTGCCCGCACGGACGCTACGAGCACCGAATCCCTCGACGCTGAGCAACTCGGTGGTGAGTCGGCCAGCCCAGAGCAGGTGGGCACGGTGGCCGAGGAGGCCTTCAAGCTGATTCGTGCACTGAGCAGTCAGGCACTCAGCGGCCCGGCATCGGGCAGCGAAGCACCGGACGACGAGTCCGCGGACGGTCACGACATCTCGACCCACGTGTGCACTGCGACCTGGTGCCCGGTCTGTCAGGTCGTCGGTTTCGTGCACGACAACCCCCACGCGCTGGCGCATGTCTCCCGGTCGGCCGCGGAGCTCGCCCGATCACTTCGCGATCTCCTGGAGAACGCCACGACACCACAGGAGAAGCCGTGACACTCGCCATTGGAGTCGACATCGGCGGCACCAAGATCGCCGCCGGACTTGTCTCGGAGACCGGCGAGATCCTCGACTCCGCCTCGCAGCCGACCCCCGACGACTCCACCAAGATCCCGGCCGTCGTCGCCGATCTCGTCGACCGACTCACCGGTGAGGAGAAAGCCGTCGGCATCGGCATCGGTGCGGCTGGCTTCACCGGTGAAGATCGTGCCACGGTGCGGTTCGCGCCCAACATCGACTGGGTCGAGGAGCCGCTCGCGGCCCACGTCCGTTCGCTGATCGATCTCCCGGTCGTCGTCGAGAATGACGCCAACGCCGCAGCGTGGGGAGAGTTCCGGTTCGGTGCAGGCAAGGACATGGACGACCTTCTTCTGGTCACGATCGGCACCGGTGTCGGGGGCGGCATCGTTCACAAGGGGAAGCTCTTCCGCGGCGGGTTCGGCGTCGCCGCCGAGATCGGCCACATGCGCATCGTCCCCAATGGCATCTTGTGCGGTTGCGGCCAGCACGGCTGCTACGAGCAGTACGCCAGTGGCAGTGCGCTCGTGCGCGACGCACGCGAGCGGGTCTCCAACGACGATCCGGGTGCGGTCGCCATCGCGGCCCTCGCCAACGGCGATCTCGGTCGCATCACCGGCCCCGCGATCACCACCCTTGCCCAAGGGGGCGATCCGCTCGCGATCGAGCTGATCACCGACGTGGGCCGATGGATCGGCGAAGGCCTGGCGATCCTTGCGACGATCCTCGACCCGAGCGTCATCGCCATCGGTGGCGGTGTCGGGGCCGCGGGCGAGCTGCTTCTCGGCCCCGTCGTGGAGGCGTTCAGAGAGAACCTGCCAGCGCGTGCGCACCGGCCGGAGGCGGCCATCAGGTTGGCCGCCCTCGGCAACCGGGCCGGCATCATCGGAGCCGCCGACCTCGCTCGGACCGAGCCCCTCTGATGGCCGACAAGCTCTCCGTCGGCATCGACATCGGCGGCACCAAGATCGCCGCAGGCGTCGTTGACGAGGACGGTCACATCCTGGCCCGTCTGCGTCGTGAGACTCCGACCACCGAGCCACTCGAGGTCATCGACGCCATCGCCGACATCACCGAGGAGTTCCGCCGGGAGCACCACATCCGAGCCATCGGCATCGGTGCCGCCGGATTCGTCGACGCCACCCAGTCGACCGTCCTGTTTGCGCCGCACCTCTCGTGGCGGCACGAGCCGCTGCGTGACTCAGTGGCGCGACGAACGGGTCTGCCCGTGCTGGTCGACAACGACGCGAACGCCGCGGGCTGGGCCGAGTGGCGCTACGGAGCCGCGCAGAACGAGGCAGACCTCGTCCTCATCACCCTCGGCACGGGTATCGGCGGAGCGATCGTCATCGACGGCCAGCCTTACCGTGGCCAGTTCGGCATCGCGGGGGAGTTCGGCCACATGCAGGTCGTGCCGGGCGGCCAGCTCTGCGAGTGCGGCAATCGCGGCTGCTGGGAGCAGTACGCCAGCGGCCGTGTCCTGACTCGTCGCGCGAGAGCCGCGGCCACCGAGGGCACTGCCTTCGGCAAGGTCCTGCTGTCCGAGACCGACGGCGACGTCGAACGCATCGAGGGCCAGCTCGTCACCAAGCACGCCCAGGCCGGCAACGACGAGGCCGTCGAGTGGGTCGCCGAGGTGGGCGACTGGTTGGGCATCGGCATTGCCAACCTCGCTGCCGCGCTCGACCCGGGAATGTTCGTCATCGGTGGGGGTGTGAGCGATGCCGGCGAGCTGCTCGTGGGCCCTGCACGTGCGGCGTTCAGCCGCCATCTGACCGGCCGCGGCTACCGTGCGGAGGCGCGCATCGTGCGCGCGCACTTGGGGCCCGAGGCCGGACTCATCGGGGCGGCCGACATGGCGCGGCTCACAGCACGGCGCCGTCGTCCGGCCAATCCCGGCGCGAGGGCCCGTGTTCGGGCAACTGCAAGATCAGGAAGATCGCCGCGGCGACGAAAATGAGTGCCGCGCCCCCAATGACCGACGGGTCGAGGTAGACGCCCGAGATCGTCGCGACGACGAGCGAGAGCGGGGCGCCCAGCAGTCCGAGCCAGGCCAGCAGGATGCCGCGGCGGCGCGGGATGATCGGGGTGGAATCGACCTTGCGGTAGAACGGCTCCTCGATGTCGCCCCCAGACCGGGCCTGCTCCGGCGACCATGCCGCAGCGGACGGCGGGGCGGCCGGCTCCTCGGGATCGGCCGGCTCGTCGGGAAAGGTGAAGTCGAGGTCGAGCCCCTCGACGATCTTGTCGAAGTCGTCGCGGTCAGTCACCGGTGCCACCGAGCTGCTCGGCGATGAAGGCGGCGGTGCGTTCGAAGATGAGCGGTGCATCGTTGTCGAGCGTCGCCACGTGGAAGCTGTTGGGCAGTGCCACGAACTCCTTGACCGTCGAGGACACGCCGTCGAGGATGATCGCCTTCGACGTCGCATCGACGACGTGGTCTTCGTCTGACCGGAAGAACAGCAGCGGCTGGGTGACAGACGGCAGCGCCGCGCGGACGTCCTTCCACATCTTGAGCTGCGACGCGAGCGCCTTGAGCGGCGTCTTGTCGTAGCCGATCTCGTCCTGACCGGGCTTCTTGATGTCGTTGCCGATGCCGGGCATCGCCGGGAGCACCCACTGCAGCGCCGGCACGAGCTTGATGTCGAACCGCGCGACGTTGACAGCCGGGTTGACCAGCACGATCGCGTCGACGTCGTGCGGCCGCTGCTCGGCCAGGCGCAGCGCGAGACAGCCGCCCATCGACAGGCCGGCCACGACGACGCGGTCGCAATGAGCTCGCAGATCGGTGAGGGCAGCGTCGACCTCGGCGTACCAATCTGGCCAGCGCGTGCGATTCATGTCATTCCACGTCGTGCCGTGACCCGGGAGGCGCGGAACCCGGACGGTGTGGCCGAGGCCGGCCAGCTGGCGGCCCCACGGCGTCATGGAGGCGGGCGAGCCGGTGAACCCGTGGCACAGCAGCACCCCGATCGGACCGCCGTCCGCGGAGTAGGGCTCGGTTCCGGCGACTGCCGCAGCGTCCGGCGAGAGGGTCATACAACCATCTTCCATCATGGACGTTCTCATCGCGAAGCATCATGCGAAACGGGCGAGGTTCAGAGTAGTGTCCTGTCCGTGTTCTATTGGTTCCTGAAGTTCCTCGCACTGGGTCCCGTGCTCAAGCTGATCTTCAGGCCGTGGGCCGAGGGCACCGAGAACGTCCCCAAAGAGGGCGCCGTCATCCTGGCCAGCAATCACCTCTCCTACAGCGACTGGCTGTTCATGCCGCTGGTCATCCCGCGGCGCGTGACGTTCGTGGCGAAAGCCGAGTACTTCGAGGGCTCGGGCGTCAAGGGGTGGCTGCAGAAGACCTTCTTCTCCGGTGCCGGCCAGGTGCCCATCGACCGCTCGAGCGGTTCGGCCGCGGCGGGTGCCATCAAGACCCAGCTGCGCCTGCTCGCCGACGGCGAGGTCTGCGGCATCTATCCCGAGGGCACCCGTTCGCACGACGGCAAGCTTTACCGCGGCCGCACCGGCGTGGCTCGGCTCGCACTCGAGGCGGGCGTCCCGGTCATCCCGCTGGCCGTCATCGGCACCGACGTGGTGGCACCTCCCGGCAAGATCTTCGGCTCGTTCTCGCGCCCCGGCGTCCGGTTCGGCAAGCCGCTCGACTTCAGCCGCTACGAGGGCATGCAGGACGATCGCTACATCCTGCGCGCCATCACCGACGAGATCATGTACGAGATCATGCGCCTGTCCGAGCAGGAGTACGTCGACCTCTACGCCCCCGACGCGAAGAAGCGCGACCGTGACGCGGAACGCGAGGCCGACAAGGTCGCGGCACGCGCCGAGGCCGACGAGGTCTGGGACGACATCAAGCCCGACTGACCAGCACGACCACCACCGCACGACCACCACAGGAGGAGGCACGGATGCGCGTCGGCATGCTCACCGGGGGAGGCGACTGCCCCGGACTCAATGCGGTCATCCGTGGAGCAGTCCGCAAGGGTGTCTCCGCCTACGGCCACGAGTTCGTCGGCTTCCGTGACGGCTGGCGAGGCCCGCTGGAGAACGACACCGTCCCGCTCGGCATCCCCGAGGTGCGCGGCATCCTGCCGCGTGGAGGAACAATCCTCGGCTCGTCGCGGACCAACCCGTTCGCGATCGACAACGGTGTCGAGCGCATCAAGGACAACCTCGCCGCTCAGGGGTGCGACGCGTTGATCGCCATCGGCGGTGAGGACACGCTCGGCGTCGCGACCAAGCTGGCCGACCTCGGCGTCAACGTCGTCGGCGTGCCCAAGACGATCGACAACGACCTGTCCGGCACCGACTTCACCTTCGGCTTCGACACTGCTGTCAACATCGCCACCGAGGCCATCGACAGGCTCCACACGACGGCTGAGTCGCACCACCGTGTGCTCGTCGTGGAGGTCATGGGACGGCACGCAGGTTGGATCGCTCTGCACGCTGGGCTCGCGGGCGGCGCCAACATCATCCTGATCCCCGAGCGCCCGTTCGACATCGAGAAGGTGTGCGCGCAGGTCGAGAGCCGCTTCGCCACCCATTATTCGCCGATCATCGTCGTGTCGGAGGGGGCAGTGCCCGCCGAGGGTGGCTCGATGTCGCTCGTCAGCGGCGAGAAGGACTCCTTCGGGCATGTGAGGCTCGGCGGCATCGGCGACCGGCTCGCCTCGGAGATCGAGCACCGCACCGGCAAGGAGGCGCGCGCCGTGGTGCTGGGGCACGTCCAGCGAGGTGGCTCACCGACGGCATTCGATCGCTGGCTCGCCACCCGTTTCGGGTTGCACGCCATCACGGCCGTCCACGAGGGTGACTTCGGCAAGATGATGTCGCTGCGGGGCACCGAGATCGCCCGTGTGCCGCTGTCTGAGGGCACCGCGGTGCTCAAGCTCGTCCGGCCCGACCTCTACGAAGAGGCTGAGGTGCTGTTCGGCTGAGGTGCGACCCCCGCGCATGTCCGTAGGCTCGAGGCATGACATCCGAACGTCCCGTGGAGAACGTCTGGGACTACCCGCGTCCACCGTCCATCGAGGCCAGCGACGAGCACATCGTTGTCACCTTCGGCGGCCGGGTCGTCGCCGACTGCACGCAGTCCTACCGGGTGTGTGAGACGAGCCACCCACCGAGCTACTACCTGCCGGTCACCGCTTTCGCCGAGGGCGTGCTGAGACCGGTTGAGGGCTCGACGTTCTGCGAGTGGAAGGGTGCGGCGTCCTACTTCGACCTCGTCGGCCCCGACCGCTTCATCCCTGCGGGCGCCTGGACCTATCCGCACCCCACTTCACGATTCGCCCCACTCGTCGAGCACGTGGCGATCTACCCCGGCAAGGTTGACGAGTGCACGATCGATGGCGAGGTCGTGCAGGCCCAGGAAGGTGACTTCTACGGCGGTTGGATCACCTCGCGGGTCATTGGCCCGTTCAAGGGAGCTCCTGGGACGTTGTCCTGGTAGGGCGCCTGCCTATCGACGGGCCCGGCTTGGGCGTGTCTGTCCCGCCTCGCTCGGCCTGTGGTCCGGTGTGGACGGAGCACCCGCGTATCCTTGGTAGGTGAGCATCCCCAGTCTTGACGAACTCCACGCGATGGGTGCTGCACAGCAGCCCACGTATGTCGATCCGTCTGCCCGCGACGCCGCGGTGCAGAAGCTGCGCAAGATGCCCCCTCTCGTGTTTGCCGGTGAGTGCGACTCCCTGCGCGACAAGCTTGCCGAGGTCGCCCGCGGGGAAGCGTTCCTGCTCCAGGGTGGCGACTGCGCTGAGACGTTCGAGGGTGTCACTGCCGAGAACGTGCGCAACAAGCTGCGGGTGCTGCTGTCGATGGCGGTCGTGCTCACGTATGCCGCCAGCGTGCCTGTCGTCAAGGTCGGGCGGCTCGCTGGCCAGTACGCCAAGCCACGCTCGAGCGACACCGAGACCCGCGACGGCGTCACGCTCCCGGCCTACCGGGGCGATGCCGTCAACGGCTTCGACTTCGACCCGGTCACCCGCGCGCACGACCCCCAGCGGCTCGTCGACGTCTACCACGCGTCAGCCTCGACCCTGAACCTTGCGCGCGCCTTCACGACCGGCGGTTACGCCGACCTGCGGCAGATGCACGCGTGGAACACCGATTTCGTGAAGAACAGTCCTGTGGGCGAGCGCTACGAGCGCATCGGTGCCGAGATCGACCGTGCGCTGGCCTTCATGGACGCGATCGGTGTCGACCCCGACGAGTTCCACACCGTCGACTTCTACTCCTCGCACGAGGCGCTGGTCCTCGAGTACGAGCACGCCATGACGCGCATCGATTCGCGCACCTCGCTGCCCTACGACGTCTCGAGCCACTTCGTCTGGATCGGTGAGCGCACCCGCCAGCTCGACGGCGCCCACGTCGAGCTGCTGAGTCGAATCGCCAACCCCATTGGCGTCAAGCTCGGCCCCACGAGCACCGCCGACGACGCGATCGCGCTCTACGAAAAGCTCAACCCCGAACGAGTGCCCGGCCGCATCACCTTCATCACCCGGTTCGGTGCCGGCAAGATCCGCGACGGACTGCCCAACCTCGTCGAGAAGGTCACCGCTGCGGGCATCGAGGTCGCGTGGGTGTGCGACCCGATGCACGGCAACACGTTCGAGACCTCCAACGGTTACAAGACGCGCGAGTTCGACGACGTCATCGACGAGGTGCGTGGATTCTTCGAGGTGCACCGTGCTCTGGGTACCTGGCCCGGCGGAGTCCACGTCGAGCTGACTGGCGACGACGTCACGGAATGCGTCGGTGGCAGCGGCAAGCTCTCGGCGCAGGACCTCTCCCATCGCTACGAGACCTTGTGCGATCCGCGCCTCAATCGTGCGCAGTCGCTCGAGCTCGCCTTCCTCGTGGCCGAGATGCTGTCCGGCCGGCCTTGACCGACGTGCCTCGGCAACAGCTGACGTACGACGAGGTCGGTGGCACGGCGCTCTCGCCACTTCCGGCGGGGTACCACCACGTCCGTGAATCCCGCTCGCTCGGAGTCGTCGACCTCGACGACGCCGCGGAGATCCTGCTGACGTGGCAGATGCACTCCCGGGCGGGGGTCCGGCAGGTCGGTGGTGCCCCCCGCGCAACGCTCGACGCCGAGGTGACCTTCCGCTTCCTCGGTCAGACCATCCCGTGCCGCGTCGTCGAGGTCATCGACGAGCCGCATCGTCGGGGATTCGCCTACGGCACCCTGCAAGGACATCCGGAGAGCGGCGAGGAGCGCTTCGTCGTCGAGCGTGATCCGACGACGGCCGAGGTGACGGCGACCA
Organism: Aeromicrobium sp.; assembly: GCF_014378035.1. Lineage (GTDB taxonomy): Bacteria > Actinomycetota > Actinomycetes > Propionibacteriales > Nocardioidaceae > Aeromicrobium. Next base: position 38,868 of record NZ_JACMOM010000010.1, read on the forward strand.
TCATCGCGTTCTCGAGGCCAGGCACCTGGCGGACCAGGCTGATCGGCCCGGCCGGACGTCTGCTGCAGCGCCGCATGACCCAGCGTTACCTCGTCGCACTGCAGCCCTGACCCACGCGCGTCTCGTGACGTCCTGAGACTTCGGCCAGCATCATGGCGGCGAGGACCAGCGCGCCACCCACGAGCACCCGCCAACCCAGCAGCTCGCCGCCGAGGACGATCGCGAACGACGCGGCGAAGACCGGCTCCATCGTCATCAGCAGGGCGGCGCGCGAGGCGTCAATCTGGCCCTGTGCCCAGGTCTGGGCGACCATCGCGAACGCTCCGGCGACGAGTGCCATGTAGACGACGGCGAGCCAGTCGTCGGTTCGCTGGGGGAGCGACAGGCCCCCGGGCGTGGCGACCAGCAGGCAGAGCAGCGCGATGACACCCATCTGGATCGTGGCCATCCCGTACGCATCGCGGGCCGACGACCAGCGGGACAGCAACACGATGTGCACCGCGTAGAGGATCGCGCAGACGAACGTGAGGGCTTCGCCGAAGCCGACCGTGAGGCCGCGAAGCGACAGGATGCCGAGCCCGACCGTGGCCAGTGCGACCGCGGTCCAGACGGTGCGGGAGATTCGCTGACGGAAGGCGAGCGACGCGAGGACGGGCGTGGCCACGACGTAGAGACCCGTGATGAAGCCGGACACGCTGGCGTCGGTGTGGCCCAGGCCGATGGTCTGCAGTATCTGCGCGACTGCGTAGACGAGACCGGCGTAGACGCTGCGGCGCCGCACGATCGGGTCGAGGCGGACGACGGCCCGCGGCGCCACCGCGAGCATCACGACGGCCGCCAGCGCGAAGCGCACTGCGAGGAAGTCGGCGGCGGGAAGGCGGTCGAGGAGGTCCTTGATGAGGAAGAACGTCGAACCCCATACCGCGGTCACTGATAGGAGCGCCGCTGCGGCAAGTCGGGTGTGCACGGGTCAGATGTAGATGACGACGGTGGACCCTCGTGGGGCCTTCTCGTCGCTGTTGGGGGCCTGGAACCGGACGGTGTCCGTGATCGGGACGACGTTGCGCACGCTCACCTTGAAGCCCTTGACCCTCAGCGCGCGCGATGCGTTGATGCGGGTCAACCCCATGACGTCTGGCACGGCGATGCGCTTGGGCCCCTTGGACACCACGAGCGCGATGTCGTCGTTCCTGAATGCCTCGCCACTGGCGGGCGACTGGGAGACGATGGCGCCCTTGTCGACGTCGTCGCTGAAGGCTTCGGAGGTCGTGACGTCGAAGCCCACGCCCTCGAGGGCGGCGCGTGCCCCCGACGCGTCCTGGCCGGTGTAGTCGGTGACCTTGATCGGTTGACGACCTCGGCTCAGGTAGAGGTCGATGGCGGTGCCTGGTTTGAGGGCGTTGTCGGTCGTGAAGTCGATGGCACCCAGCACGAGGTCCTTGTCGACCTTCTCGTCGTACCGCTTCCTCGTGGCGCCAACCTTGAGTCGCACGTCCGTGAGCGAGGCCGTGGCCTCCTTGAGGGTCATGCCCTCAAGATCCTTGGGGAGCCTGACGCGGTCCTTGCCCCGGGAGATGACGGCGGTGATGACGCCACCCGGAAGGATCTTCTCGCCCGGATCGGGGCTGGTCGACATGACAGTGCCCAGTGGTTCGTTCTCAGAGAACCTGCGCTCGTCGACCTTCCAACCGAAGCCATCACCGGCGACGGCGACCTTGGCCTGCGTCTCGGTCTGGCCGACGAGCCGCGGCGTGTCCGTGTAGCGGCCCACGTTGACGTAGTAGCCGATGCCGAAGGCGATCAGTGCCAGCAGGAGAGCACCGATCAGAAGGTTGCGGCCGCGGTGGGAACGAGGGTTGTTGGCCTTGTCCCTGCGGTAGTCCTCAGTAGACATGACGGGGTGCAGCCCGGCGGGCCGGTCTGCGGTGTCACTGAGGACGGACGCGGCTGACCCCGAGGTGACAGGGAGCGAGGACCACTGCATGGTCTCTTCAGGCATGAACACCGATTGCGTGGGCGCGGAGTCGGCGGCGGTGCCACGGACCGCGGCGCGCGGGACCGACACTGTGGGGGTGGTGTCGTCGTTCTTGGGGCGGGGGCGGGGCATCAGGTCGGCGACGAGATCGGGGTCGTCGGTGAGGCCCGCGTGGAGCGCCCGCTGGACCGACCGCACCTGCTGGAGCATGACGCGCGCGTCGGTCGAGCGCTGGTCGCGGTCACGGACGGTGGCACGGGCGACGAGTGCGTCGACGTAGGGCGGGATGCCAGCCTGGATGTCTGACGGAGCGCCGATGTCCTCGTGGACGTGCTTGTAGGCAACCTGGATCGGTGACTCACCCGAGTGCGGCTTGAGGCCCGTGAGCATCTCGTAGAGCACCGCGCCGCAGGCGTAGATGTCGGAGCGGGCGTCCGCCCCCTCGTTGACGACGATCTCGGGCGCGAGGTAGGACACCGTACCGATGAGTGTTCCGCCGGTGGCGGTCGTTGCCGCGCTCACGGCTCGGGCCAGGCCGAAGTCGGCGACCTTGACGTCGCCGTCGGGGGTGATGAGGACATTCTCGGGCTTGACGTCCCGGTGGATGATCTTGGCGGCATGGGCGGCCGACAGCGCGATCAGGATCTGCTCGAGGAGCTCGAGCGCGCGGTAGGGAGGCATCGGGGCCTCTTCGCGCATGAGGTCGCGCAGGGTGTGCCCGGGCACGTACTCCATCACGAGGTAGGTGATCTCCCCGTCCTTGCCCTGATCGAAGACGGAGACGACGTTGCGATGGTTGAGCTTGGCCGCCGACTTCGCCTCGCGGACGAAACGGTTGGTGAACTGCTCGTCGTCGCCCAGACCGCGGTGCATGACCTTGATGGCCACTTCACGGTCGAGCCGTTGGTCGGTGGCGCGGAAGACGCTTGCCATGCCGCCGCGCGCGATGCGCTGGCCGATCAGGTAGCGGTCGTTGAGGACGTGTCCGACCAAGGCTTCATCGCCCATCGATGCCACGCCAACCCTCCTCCGACCTTCACGTGTCGCCCCGACCGTGCCCTGATTCTAGAGACTCTTCCACACGAGTGAGGCGCTAGCGGTGCGTGTCACGGTCCTGTGGTGATGTTCGCCACGCTCAGATGGGCCACGATGGATCCATGCGTCGTCACCCCTGGCTGCTGTGCGCGGCAGCGTGCGTGCTCGCACTGCTGGTCGGTCCGCAGCCGGTCGACGACTCCCGGACCTCCTCCGGAAAGGGATCCGCGGTGGCCAGCGGGCTAACACGCAAAGCCCGAGAGACAGTGGCAGTCATCGCTAGCGGTGGGCTGGAGCGCTTTGCGTCTCGACTCGACGGACAACGTGTCGGTGCAGGACTTCTACGACGTGATCGTCTGTTCGTGGGGCCTGCCCACCTGGTTCGGTCGCAATCTTGATGCGCTTTTCGATGCCCTCGGTGACCTGACCATGACGCCGACGGTGCTGGTGTGGTCCGGGCTCGGGCAGCTCGCCGACATCGACCCGGAGCTGGCAGGCGCCGTCCTCGACATCTTGCGTGATGCCGTTGGGCAGGCCCCGGCATTCGCGGTCATCGTTCGCGATGACCTTGGCGTCAGCGGTTTCGACGGGTTGCTGTGAGTGCGAGCGGGCCGAGCACGGCGCGCGCTGTGGAACCGATCTCATCGATCGCCTGATCTGCCTGCCGCTCGAGACGGCTGATGTCGGCCTCGACCGCCGCACGGGCGCCGGACTCTTCGATCAGTCTTCGGACTGCGTCGACGCCGTCTGGCGTGCCGAGCCCCTCGGCGAGCACAGCGCGGCCCTTGTCGTCGGTCATCTCCGAGGCCCGCGCCACCAGGACGGTGCGCTTGCCCTCGCGCAGGTCATCACCCGCGGGTTTGCCGGTGACGGCCGGATCGCCGAAGACACCGAGCATGTCGTCGCGCAGCTGGAAGGCTTCACCAAGAGGTAGTGCGACTGCCGAGAGTGCCGACATGAGCTCGGTTCCGGCACCGGCGAGCGCAGCGCCGATGTGCAACGGACGCTCGACGGTGTATTTCGCTGACTTGTAGCGCACCACCGTCATGGCCTCCGCGACGGAGAGCGACGCTCGGGTCTGGCCGACGACGTCGAGGAACTGACCGGCGACCACCTCTGTCTTGCAGAGATCGAGGTGATGGCGTCCGGCGACGACGTGACGGACCAGAGACGGCGAACCGAGCACAGAGTTGGTGAACAGCTCATCGCACCACGAGAGCATCAGGTCACCAAGAAGGACCGCGGTGGATCTGCCGAATCCGGCGGCGTCACCGAGACGGTCCTGATCCTGGTGCAGGGTCTCGAACTGTCGATGGATGCTCGGGCGGCCCCTGCGCGTGTCGGACCCATCCATGAGGTCGTCATGCACCAGGGCGCTCGCCTGCAGCCATTCGAGGGCGGCGGCGGCGGCCACGATGGCCGGCTCGTCGGGATCGCCGCCCGCAACGAGCCATCCGGCCTGACAGAACATCGGACGCAGGCACTTGCCCCCACCCACGAACGCGAGGGCGGCGTCGGCGAGCTCGTCGAGCTCGGGGCCGAGACCGGCCAGCACTGCGCGCTGGCCCTGGACGAACGTCTCGAGAGTGTGACCGATCAGTGACCGGAAATCTGTGTCGTCGGCGCGTGAGGTCACAGCCCGGACGATACCGTTGGCGCATGCAATCCGGTCAGCTGTCCCTCGTCGAGGCCCTGCGTGGGCCCACGCCGAGCTATTCCTTCGAGTTCTTCCCGCCGAAGGACGACGACGGCGAGGCAGTGCTCTGGCGCACCATTGCCGAGCTTGAGCCGCTGGACCCGACCTTCGTGTCGGTGACCTACGGCGCCGGGGGCACGAGCCAGGAGCGGACGGTCCGCATCACCGCGCGCATTGCCGAGCAGACTGCGATGCGTCCCGTGGGTCACCTGACCCTGGTGGCGCAGACCCGGGGCGAGATCGAGTCGGTGCTCAAGCAGTACGCGGCGGCGGGCGTCGACAACGTGCTGGCACTCCGTGGCGACCCCAAGGGTGGGCCACGGGCCCCATGGGAGTCTCACCCGGACGGCATGGACCACGCCATCGACCTCGTGGCACTCGCGACCGACCTCGGCGGGTTCGAGATCGGCGTCGCCGCGTTTCCCGAAGGCCATCCAGATGCCGCCAGCCTCGACGCCGACGCCGAGGTGCTCGTCGCGAAGGCACGCGCCGGGGCCGACTACGCGATCACCCAGCTGTTCTTCCGGGCCTCCGACTACTTCTCGCTCGTCGAACGCGTGCGCGCCCTGGGCAGCGACATGCCGATCGTGCCGGGCATCATGCCGATCCTCAACTTCGCGCAGGTCGCGCGCATGGCCGAGCTGTCGGGTGCCGAACTGCCCCGCGAGGTGCTCGACGAGGTCGAGCCCATCCAGGACGACAAGGACGCCGTGCGAGCCAAGGGCATCGAGCTTGCCACGAACCTGTGCCGCGACCTGCTCGCCGGCGGCGCTCCGGGACTCCACTTCATCACCCTCAACCGGTCGAAGGCGACACGAGAGATCTTCGAGGCCCTCCGGGCAGCCGGCGTCCTCTGACGTCTGCGAGAACGGCGTCAGCGGGCTGACGGGCCGACGGCCTCGGCGATAGCGGCCGTCGCCATGCCGATCGCCTCCAGGGTGCCGCCGGGATGCGCGTGGGCGCCTGCGAAGTACACGCCACCTCTCGGCGCGACGCCGGGCAGCTCGAGCGCCGTCGTCCA
>NZ_JACMOM010000232.1 GCF_014378035.1 Aeromicrobium sp.
GTGGCCCACCCCCGCTGGGCAATGGTCTACTTCGTCAGCTCGGTCGGGGTGACCCTGCAAAGTGAGGTACTCCGACGCGCGGCCCGTTATTCACTCAGTCGCGAGGTCAGCTCAACCATGCAGCGGCTCGGGAACGAGACCACGCCGGTCGACCTGACGGTGCGAGCCCTCGGGATCGTGACCCTTCTCGAGGTCGGCGCCGCCGATCAGTTGCGCTCCTCCCTGTCCTTTCGGGCGCCGGGCAAGGTCAAGTTCCGTGAGACGCTGACCGAAATGATGCACAAGCTCTTCCCTTGACCTTCGGCAACCTGCTGGGCGTCGTGTCAGTTGATGTCCAGCCATCGACATAGGATCTGGAGGCGCTGTGGCCAACGACGGCCGCGACCCGATCCGCGCCGCGAGTTGCAGGGCTTCGTCGAGCGCACGCGCGTCAGCGCGACCGCCGACCCGTGCTCGCGGCCATCACAGACCGCGGTCGGAGCGTCGCCGAGATTGTGACCAACGGCCTGAACAGCCAGGTCTTCCACAAGCCCGGTATCGGCGGACGCCGGGTCAGCCCACTCACCGGCGGGCTTCGAGCCTACTGCGCCAACGCCGGTGACTTCGTCACCCAAGTGAGGACTCCACATGCCCCTGCCCGAGCTCGAACACCTCCTGATCGGCCGGCCCGCCGACGGGGTTCTTCAGATCACCCTGAACCGTCCCGACAAGCTCAACGCCCTCACGTTCGACATGTTCGACGAGCTCACGGCCGCGTGCCGCGCACTGGAGGGCGATCAGGACGTCCGAGTCGTCGTCTTGACCGGAGCGGGCAAGGGGTTCTGTGCCGGGCTCGACCTCGAGGCAGTCGCGGCGTTGCTAGAGATGACGCCGTATCAGTTCTTGCGGGGGCAGGAGAAGTGGGCGGGCGCAGCGCTCGCCCTACAGCGGCTGACCACACCGGTCATCGCCGCGGTCAACGGCGCGGCCGCAGGCGCCGGGTTTTCCCTCGCCTTGGCCGCCGACGTGCGCCTCGTCTCGACGCGGGCGAAGTTCAACGCCGCGTTCATCCGGGTCGGGCTCACCGGTGGCGACATGGGCAGCTCCTGGCTGCTCCCCCGCGTGGTCGGTCTCGGCATAGCCAACGAGTTGCTGCTCACCGGCCGCTTCGTACTGCCCGATGAGGCGCTCCGTATCGGCCTGGTCAACCGGGTCTGCGAGCCTGACGAACTCCTGCCGGCCGCCCTCGAGGTCGCCGCGGCGATCATGGCCAACAGCCCGTTCGGCATCCGGCTCACCAAGCAGGTCATCCAGGCCAACCTCGGCGCCGCGACCCTTGAGCTCGGGATCGAGCTGGAGAACCGCAACCAAGCGCTCACGGCCGGCACCGCAGACATGCGCGAGGCGCTCACAGCTTTCCTCGAGGGCCGTCCCGCCACGTTCTCCGGCGACTGACCTACCGATAGGTCCTTATCCGTGGCCGGCGGTCGCAATGACTGAGGTTAGTCCGGCACGAACGGTTGCCGACGGGTGCGGACCGACCACCTCGTGAGGAGCTGACCCACCACCGACTCGCGCTCGTGCCCGACAATTTGGTTCTGCTTACCGAGGCTCGAGCAGCGCAGCGCGCACGGCCTCGAGCGCGATCGTGGAAACGCCGATGCCGGCGAGGTAGCCCTCGACACCGGGAGTGTGCGTGCGCAGGTGCTCCAGGAACAGACGCATCGCACCTCGGGGCGCGTGCAGAATCGTCGGGTGCTGGTCCACCATCGGGTCCCGGTCGACGTCACCCGACGCTCGCTTGCGTTGGACCATCGCCGAAACCCGCTCACCGCTGAGCGCATAGTCGTCGCAGATGGTCTCCTCGTCCACCCCGAGAGCGGCCAGCACGAGTGCAACCATGGTCCCGGTGCGGTCCTTCCCGGCCGCGCAGAACAGCGCGAGCGGCAAATGCTTCTCTTCGGAAAGCAGCGCGAAAAGCTCGCGGATCGCGTCCTGGCCGCTGCCAAGGATCTCGATGTAGCACGCGGCAAGGTACTCGTCCGGCTGGCTGTCGACGTCGTAGGCCGGCAGGAATATCTCGCGCATGACGGGCAGGTGCCGGTCGCCGGCCGGGTGTAGGTCGATGCTCACGGTCCCGCGTCTGCTGCGCTCGTCGTCACGACGCAGGTCGACCACCGTGCGCAGACCGAGGGCGTGCCAGTCGGCCGCGGTGTCCTCGTCGGCCTCGTGCAGGCTGGCGGCCCGGAACAGGCGTCCCCAGCGCACTCGTCGGCCGTCGGCGGTGGCATACCCGCCGAGGTCGCGGGCATTTTCCAGCAGCCCCAGCGGTACGTCGCGCAGGCCGGCCGCGGACCCTTCGGGCACTTCAGGCCTCCAGTCCGGCCGTGACCCGGCGGGCCACGCGCTGGGCGATCGACATCCGGTGCACCTCGGAGGCACCGTCGTAGATCCGA
>NZ_JACMOM010000233.1 GCF_014378035.1 Aeromicrobium sp.
CCTCGGCCAAGGCGGTCGCGGCGATGGCGTACGACCAGTCGACGGTACCCGTGGCGGGGAGAAATGTTTCGGTCGCGGCGGAGAAGCTCACGCCGTCCCACCACAGGCCGGTGCTCAGACGACGCAGGCTCACCTTGACCGCCGTGACGGCCACGTCGTCGTCCGCCGCACCGCAGACGTCGCCCGTCGCGGCCGTACCGCAGCCAGCGTTGAATCCGGCGTCGTTGTACAGGCCGGCGACCGTGGGAAAGGCGATGGTGACGGTGGGGATGCTGAGGTTGACCGTCCAGGTGTAGGAGGTCGACGAGCTGACGTTGCCCACGGTGTCGGTGGCGCGCACCCTGAACGTGTGCGAGCCGGCGGTCAGTAGTGTGTAGTTCACCGGGCTGGTGCACGAGGCGAACCCCGCCCCATCGAGGTCGCAGTCGAGGGTGGCCGAGGCCTCCGCCTCGGTGAAGGCGAAGGTGGCCGCGTCACCGCTGGTGGCGGCTGGTGTGAGGGTCAGCACGGGTAGTGGCGGGGCCGTGCCGTCCACGATGACGCCAGCGACGCCGGCGTCGCCGCTGGGCGAGGCCACGGCGTAGACGGTGTGGGTGCCGTCGCTCGTTCCGGACGGCATGGTGACGACGACCGAGCCGTCGCCGCCGCTGGGAACCGTCGCCGGGGTCGCATTTCCTGCGAAGCTGCCGGTCAGCCCGGTGCCGGTGGGGCTGTCAAGGCGGTACCGAAGGGTCTCCCCGCCGAGGAACCCAGCTGCCGTACCGGTCGCCGAGGTCCCGGGCCTCACCGTCGTGGCCGACAGGACCAGCGTCGGCGCTGCCACCGTCACCGTGCTGCTCTTCACGCTCTCGCGCCCGCTCCAGGCGGACCCGAACAGTGGGGTTACCGAGTAGGCCCACGTGCCGACCGGCACGTTGCTCTCGACGCAGCTGGTGCCGGTGATGATCCCAGTGCACGCCGTGACGATGGTCTGAGCCGTCGAACCGGAGTAGCGCTTCACGGCATAGCCACTGACCATCTGTCCGTTGGTGAGCGTGGTCGCAGGCCAGCTGACCGTGACCGTGCGCCCCACCACGCTGGCGGTCGGCGTTGCGCCCTGGTTGACAGTCGAGGCCGCTGCCGCGCCGTTGCCACCGGCCACGGAGCCGGTGGACCAGTAGCCCCAGGCCGTCGCTGCGATGATCGTCAGACACGCCGCGATGAGAAGTATCATCAGCCGGCGCATCACGGGCCAGCCTTCAGGAAGACTGTGAAGGACGCGCCTTGGCAGGCGCTGCCAGCGCTCGTGCTCATCGAGAGTGAGTTGGCCAAGGTGACCGGCAACGATCCGGCACCGGGAACGGTCCAGCCGGAGCTGTTGTTGGTCTGCGTCGAGAAGGACAGCGTTGTCAGGACACACGCCGAGTGTGAACTGTCGACGGTGAACCCGCCGATGCCCTGGGTGGTGTCGAGGGCGAGCGACGTGACCCGGACGCTGCCGGGGTTGGGGTTGGTGATGCTCAGTTCTACCGCCGCCTGCCCACCGGGTTGAAGCTGAGCGGAAGCTGTCGCCGAGCTCAGGGTGACAGCACGCGCGGTACCGGTGGCCGCCGAGCCCGATCCGCCGCCCGACCCGGCCCAGTACGCGGACGCGGCCGTGATCGTGCCGAGCGCGAGCACGGCAGAGACGGCCGCGACCAGCGACGCCCTTCGTCGGGTCGTTCTCATCGGCGCACCCGCACTCCGCTCGCTTCATAGCCAAGGGTCAGGAGCGATTCCTTGCAGCCGTCCTGATTGACCGGGCGGTTCAGCATGCCCACCGCCGGCCATGACCCGAGCGGCACCAGCAATTCACTGAGATTGTCATTGCTGTCGGCGGCAAGCGTGAGACCAACCCGACCCTTGAGATGCCGGACCTCGAAGTCGACCGCGGAGCACGGATGATCCGCATCAGCGCGCGGCGCCTCGACGTCCAGCACGGTCACGGTGATGTTGTCGATCGTGAGCGCAAATTCGTTCGGGTTGTCCAGCGACAGATTCAACGGCATCAACGCACCGACGGTCATCGGAGTCTGGGCGCTGCCGCGGATCGTGACCGGCTCCGGTGACGGCCCCAGCATCCGGCCGATACCGGCGCCGCCTGCCGAACGATCTGACGACGTGAAGCTGAGCGCCACGACAACGATCAACACCAACAGCAGCCCAAGCGCCACTCCCCAGGCGAGGTGCCTGTGTAGCAGTGTCCTCATCTGGAATTATCCGCAATCTTCGCGCACATCCGGGCCCGAAGGGCGGAGAGCCGACCAGCGGTCATTTCACTCAGTTGACGGCGTACACGAGCGCAACTGTCGCGTTCTTGCACCCGTCCTGGTTTGCACCGGAGTTGCTGAACGCGATCGTCGCGCCGGTCCATGCGCCCTGAGCCGATCCGGCAGGCACTTGGCTGCCCACGGTCATGGTGGCATTGGTGAGCGTGTAGTCGGCCGCGGTGCAGGCTCCCGTGGGCGCGCCCGCGTCCTTGGTCACCGTACCGATGCTGGCGACCACGTTTGTCACGTAGGCCGGACCGGCATTGGCGTTGTTGAAATTGCCGCTCAGGGTCTGGGGCGCGACTCCCGGCGCCATGGCTGTCACGGTGCTGGTCTGAATGGCTGAGACGGTGGCGTTGGTCCCGGTCGCTGCCGTGCCCACTCCCGTGCCTGTGGTCGTCCAGTACGCGTACGCCGCGCCTCCGCCGACCAACACCAGTGCCGCGGTGAGGATGGCAAACTTCTTCTTTTTCGTGAACGTGGTGGTGGTCATGAACCTGGTGCCTGTCTGTATGCAACCTGCCCGGACAGGTCGTCTGCGATCAAGGTAGTGGTGGTGAGAGGAACACGCATCTTGAGTCCGCCGTGGATCGACGTCTTGATCGTGAGTCCGGGGTGGGGCGGCGGTGTGATCGATCGGATGATGCCGAGGAAAGGTGTCCCGAAACCTGGGCCCGCGACCACCGTGGCGGCCCTTCTCGACTCGGCCTGCGCTAGCTTCTCGCTTGAGCTAATCGGCGGCGTCTGCCGCTTCGACCTCTTCACGCGTGATGCCCAGCAGGTAGACGATGGCATCAAGGTAGGGGACGTTGACCGAGGTGCGGGCCTGGTCACGCACCAGCGGCTTGGCGTTGAACGCGATGCCGAGCCCTGACGCGGCCAGCATGTCGAGATCGTTGGCACCGTCGCCGATCGCCACCGTGTTCTTGACCGGGATGCGGGCCTCCGTGGCGAAGCGCCGAAGGGCTTCTGCCTTGCCTGCTCGATCGACGACGTCGCCCAGGATGCGGCCGGTGAGGAAGCCGTCGACGACCTCCAGACGATTGGCGGCGAAGTAGTCGATGTCGAGCTCAGCAGCGATGCGTTCAATGATCTGGGTGAACCCACCGCTGACCAGAGCGAATCGGTAGCCGAGGCGTTTGAGGGTGCGGATCATGGTGCGTGCACCCGGGGCGTACAGGAGCGACCGGTAGACGTCGTCGAGTGCTGACTCCGCAACGCCGGCGAGCAGCGCAACCCGGGCGTGCAGAGACTCGGCGAAGTCGATCTCACCGCGCATCGCGGACTCGGTGATCGCCGCGACCTCGGCCTCGAAACCGGCGCGGGCAGCGATCATCTCGATGACCTCACCCTGGATGAGGGTCGAGTCGACGTCCATCACGACGAGGCGCTGGGCGTGCCGCAGGATGCCATTCTCCTGCACCGCGACGTCGACCCCCTGCTCGTACGCCACCGCGGCGAGGTCCGACTGCAGCAGGTCGGGGTCGGCGCCGGACACTTCCATGCGAATCGCCGTCACGGGGTAGCGCGCCATGCGGACGATGCGGTCGATGTTGCCGCCGTCTGCCTTGATGCGGGCCGCGAGTGCTGCCATGGCGGCAGGCCGCAGCGGGCTGCCGAGAACAACGACCTGCGCGCGCCCCACCCGGCGGGGTCGGTTGTCGCCGACGCCCCTCTCGACCGAGACCTCGAGGCCGAAGGCGGCGCCGACCTCACGGACGGTCGCCTCCAGCCCCGGCGGGTCGGCGGGAACAGTCAGCAGCGCACTCAGGATGAGGCGACCGCGCACGACGAGCTGCTCGACGTCGATGACTTCGACACCGAATGGTTCGAGATCGGCGAACAGGCGTGTCGTGACCCCGCTCTGGTCGGGACCGGTGAGGGTGACCAGGACGGTCGGGTCGGTGAAGCTCAGGGTCGGCACGGGCTCAGTCATCGCCTCTGAGGCTATCGCTCGGACACTTCGCGCTCGCGATAGGTTGACACCACCGCAATGTTTGATGATGAGGAGGGTGCATGCCAGCCGCTTTCGAGCTCTCGAAGGTCAGTGTGGTGCGCCCCGGCAAGGTCCTCCTCGACAACATCAGCTGGACGGTGGATGAGGGCGAGCGTTGGGTCATCCTGGGCCCCAACGGCGCCGGCAAGACCACCTTGATGCAGATCATCAGCGCTTCGATGCACCCCACCAAGGGCAAGGTGCGCATCCTCGGGGAGAAGCTCGGCCGCATCGACATCTTCGATCTGCGCACCCGCATCGGCCACACCAGCACGGCTGTGGCCGATCGCATCCCACCAGCGGAGTCGGTCAGTGACACCGTCGTGTCCGCCGCACATGCCGTGACCGGTCGGTGGCAGGAGAAGTACGACGACGAGGACCACGCCCGTGCCGTCCAGATGATGGGCGAGATGGGCATCACGGCACTTGCCCAGCGAACATTCGGCACCTTGTCCGAGGGCGAGCGCAAGCGGGTGCTCATCGCGCGGGCGCTCATGACCGACCCCGAGCTTCTGCTGCTCGACGAGCCCGCAGCCGGCCTCGACCTCGGCGCGCGCGAGGACCTGCTGGCCAGCCTCGAGGTCCTGTCCAACGCTGACGACTCGCCGGTCCTGGTCATGGTGTCCCACCACGTCGAGGAGATTCCGGTCGGATTCACCCACGTGCTGTTGCTGCGCGGTGGCAAAGTGATGGCACAGGGCCCGATCGAGTCGACGCTCACCGCCGACAATCTCGGAGCGACGTTCGGGCTCCGGGTGCAGCTCCAGCGCGAAGGTGGCCGCTACACGGCGCGTCGAGCAGCACACGGGCACCGGGCCGGATGACAGTGGTGCAGGACGATCGAGGGGTGGCGCGGTGTTCGAGTGGATGAGTGACCACATGTGGGTGACGTGGGTCGGGCTCGGCGTGGTCCTGGCGGTCACCGAGATGGTCAGCCTCGACCTGGTGCTGCTCATGTTCGCTCTGGGCGCCTTGGCTGCCGCAGTCGCTTCCGTGCTCGGCGCGCCACTGTGGGTGTCGGTCCTGGTGCTGGGCGTCGTGTCGGTCGGCCTCCTCTACTTCGTCCGCCCCCCGATGGTCGCGCGTCTGCACAGTGGACCCACGCTCACCTCCGGTCACAACGTCCTGATCGGCCGGGTCGGCGTCGTCGTCGAACCAGTTGCCGAGTTCGGCGGCCGCATCCAGTTGGCCGGCGAGCTGTGGTCGGCCCGCACCATGTCCAAGACCGAACATTTCGAGCCGGGCACCGAGGTCCTCGTCTCGGCCATCGACGGCGCCACGGCAGTCGTCACCACGAAGGAGTCCTGATGTTCGCCCAAGCGTTCACCGTGTTCATCATCCTGATCGTCGTCCTCGGGGCCATCGCCCTGACCATGACGGTCAAGATCGTCCCGCAGGCGCGTGCGGGCATCGTCGAGCGGTTCGGCAAGTACCGCACGACCCTGCAGGCAGGGCTCAACATCGTCGTTCCGTTCGTCGACAAGGTGCGCTACACGATCGACCTGCGCGAGCAGGTCGTGTCGTTCCCCCCGCAGCCCGCCATCACCGAGGACAACCTCGTGGTCTCGATCGACACCGTCATCTACTTCCAGGTCACCGACCCGGTGGCGGCGACGTACGAGATCGCCAACTACATCCAGGCCATCGAGCAGCTGACCATGACGACACTGCGCAACATCACCGGTGGCATGTCGCTCGAGCACGCGCTGACCAGCCGCGACCAGATCAACTCCGGGCTCCGCGGCGAGCTCGACAGCGCGACCGGCAAGTGGGGCATTCGCGTCAACCGGGTCGAGCTCAAGGGCATCGACCCGCCGCCGTCCATCATCGACGCGATGGAGCAACAGATGCGCGCCGAGCGCAACAAGCGTGCGGCGATCCTCACGGCTGAGGGCAATCGGCAGTCAGCCATCCTGACAGCCGAGGGGGAGAAGCAGTCGTCGATCCTGACCGCCGAGGGGATGCGGCAGGCGCAAATCCTGTCCGCGCAGGCTGACCGACAGGCGCAGATCCTCCGCGCCCAGGGCGAGGCACAGGCCATCCAGACCGTGTTCCAGGCGATCCACGACGGCAACCCCGACCAGAAGCTGCTGTCGTACCAGTACCTCCAGATGCTGCCGAAGATCGCCGAGGGAGACAACGCCACGACGTGGATCATCCCGGCAGAGCTCACCAAGGCGCTGGGCACCCTGGGAGGAACGCTGGGCACGATCCCGGTCGACGGCGGCGGCAGCAAGACCCGCATCGACTTCGACGCCCCGATCGAGGACGACGTCCCGGAGGAGGCCGCCACCGCGACCGCCGTCCAGGAGGCCCTCGATGCAGCCCGCGACGCTGAGAAGACGATGTCCGCATCGACGGGTGCCGAATCGGCACCACCGGCAACACCATCGGCCCCGACAACCCCGTTGCAGAAGCCACCCCCGACCTGATCGCGCTGGGCCCCGACATAGACCTGGGTGTGGGTCTCGAGACTGATTGTCTCGAGACCCACGTTTTTTTGCTGGCAGAGCCGACTGAATGAGGTTGAGCGCGAACCGGCCGATCTGAGCGGAAGGTATGCCGAGCGTTCACCGATCGTTCACCGCAACCGGTCCGGCATAGGGTCTGATACCTCTACATTTTTCGCGACAGAGCACCACGACGTCGCGAAAAGAGCCCGGTCTTGAGCACCACCCTGCGCACGGACACCCCAGATTCGGATCTGGACGAACCGCGGGATCTGGCGACCCGTCAGTCCGGGTCCGATCGCGCGTTCACCATCGGCACACGGTCGATCGCGGCCATCGTCCTCGTGATCACCGGAGCGATCGGGCTCTTCCTTGCGCTGTCGGCGATCCCGACGTTCAAGCACTACGGCTGGAGCTTCTTCACCGAGACGCAGTGGCAGCCGGAGGCAGACACCCTGGGGATCGCGGCGGTGCTTGTCGGCACGTTCACCGTCGCTTTCGTGGCACTCGTGGTGGCGTTTCCCCTGGCCCTCCTGACGGCGCTCTACATCGCTGAATACGCTCCGGCGGGAATGAGGCCGACTCTGACCTCGCTGGTGGACCTCATGGCTGCCGTGCCGAGCATCATCTACGGCCTGTGGGGATTCGCGCTGCTCCAGCCGCGGGCAAGCGCGTTCGCCCACTGGTTGCACGTCCATCTGGGCTTCATCCCGTTCTTCCGCGTCGACGCCGATCCGAACGCCGCGGTCTGGGAGCAGACCCGGTACACGGCCTCCGCATTCATCGCCGGGCTGGCAGTGGCGATGATGGTGATCCCCATGGCGTGCGCTGTCATGCGACAAGTCTTCTCGCAGGCGCCCCCCGGTGAGCGCGAGGCGGCCTTCGCCCTCGGCGCCACGCACTGGGGAGTTGTCAAGACAGTGGTCCTGCCCTTCGGCAAGGGCGGCATCATCGGCGGGACGATGCTGGGCCTGGGTCGCGCGCTCGGTGAGACCATCGCCGTGCTCCTGATCATCTCCCCGGCATTCGACCTGAAGTTCAGGCCGCTGGAGATCGGCACGAACACCATCTCGGCGCTCGTGGCCGGGCGGTTCGGTGAGGCCACCAGCTCGCAGCTCCAGGCTCTCCTCACCGCTGGATTCGTGCTGTTCGTCATCACGCTCGGCATCAACACAGTTGCCGCGACAGTCGTGTCACGCAGTCGTTCCGGCGAAGGAGCAGAGGCCTGATGAGCATCGATCTCGAACCTCGGCCAATCGTGACCGGAGCGTCGGTGACGGTGGAAGCGCCGGTCCTGACCTTCGTCCGGACGGAGCCCGCCTCCACGGATGTCGTCGAGACCGCGCCGCGACGCATCCTCAGCACCACCACCGCGGAGCAACGGTTCGAGCTCGTCGGCTGCTGGGTTGCTGCATTTGCGCTGTCCTGGCTGATCTGTGGGCGCCTCCTTCCGTGGCACGGCGCGCTCATCTTCGTCGTGGTCACCGTCGTGGCGGGGATATCGCTGTTGGCGATGATGACGGCCCTCGACGCCGGGTGGCCTGAGGTCGTCGACCGTATCGTCAGCAGCACGGTTCACCTCGGCGCGTTGCTCGTCGGGTTCGCACTGATGTCGACCGTGACCTTCGTGCTGTTCCGTGGCTCGTCGTCGCTGCTGCACCTCAACACGTTCTTCGACGACATGTCAGGAGTCGGGCCACGCGACCCCCTCAACCGGGGCGGCGTCGCTCACGCGATCGTCGGGTCGCTGATCCAGATCGGCATCGCGATCGTCGTGACGATCCCGCTGGGCATCGGCACGGCGATCTACATGACCGAGATCGGTGGCAGGTTCGCGAGGATCGTGCGCACGATCGTCGAGGCCATGACCGCCCTGCCGTCGATCGTCGCCGGCCTCTTCATCTACACGACTCTCATCGTGGGGCTCGAGATGCCCCGATCGGGCCTGGCGGCGGCCATGGCGCTGGCCGTCATGATGCTGCCGATCATCGCCCGGGCGTCCGACGTGGTGCTGCGGGTCGTCCCGGGCAATCTTCGCGAGGCCAGCCTCGCACTGGGTGCCTCGCGCTGGCGGACGGTGTGGCACATCGTGCTGCCGACCGCGAGACCCGGTCTTGCGACGGCCGTCATCCTCGGCGTGGCCCGCGGCATCGGCGAGACGTCGCCGGTGCTCCTCACGTCCGGCACGGCGGCCTTCATGGTCACCAGTCCCACCGGGGGAGTCATGAACTCCCTTCCGCTGTTCATCTTCTCGACCGCACGGAGCGGCGAGCCGCTCTACATCGACCGCGCCTACGGTGCGGCCTCCATCCTGCTCCTCCTCGTCCTGATCCTCTTCGTCACCGCTCGCCTCCTGGCCCGTCCCCGAAAGGGCACCCGATGACCACCCTCACCACCCACCGCGCTCCCACGGTTGTGCGGCGGCGGGTCACTCTGACCCTGCTGATCGGCGTCCTGGCGATGGCCGTGCTGCTCACCACCGCGCGCCCGGCGCAAGCGGCCTACGCCCAGATCGAGGGATCAGGCTCGACCTGGTCAGAGGTCATCGTCCAGCAGTGGATCTCTGACGTCGACGCCAACGGCATCAAGGTCACGTACAACGGCGGTGGATCTTCGCAGGGCCGCAAGAACTTCGCCCAGAACGTGACTGACTTCGGCATCACCGAGATTCCCTACCAGGGCAAGGACGAGCAGGGAGCCGTCGACTCCGCTGGCTCCCGGGAGTTCGCGTACATGCCGATCATCGCGGGCGGTACGGCGTTCACCTATCAGCTCCGGGTGGCCGGCAAGCTGGTCAAGAACCTGCGGCTCTCCGGCGAGACGATCGCAAGGATCTTCACCGGAAAGATCACCAACTGGAACGATCCGGCGATCAGCAAGGACAACAACGGGCGCTTGCTGCCCTCACTGAGGATCATCCCGGTCAGGCGCTCCGACGGTTCCGGGACGACTGCGCAGTTCACGACCTGGCTCGACAAGGTCTACCCCAGCATCTGGCGACCGTTCTTCGGCCGGTCCGGGCTGACCTCGTACTACCCGGCGTTCGGCAAGTCGATCGGAGCATCCGGTTCCGACCAGGTCATGAACACCATCGCGAGCGGCGCCGGCAACGGCACGATCGGCTATGTCGAGTACTCCTACCCAGTGAACAAGAAGTACCCCGTGGTCAAGCTGCTGAACAAGGCCGGCTACTTCGTCGAGCCGACGCAGTACAACGTGGCCGTCGCGCTCACCAAGGCCCGCATCAACCAGGACACGAGCTCGGACAAGTACCTCACGTCCATCCTTGACGGTGTCTACGGAGCAGCCGACCCGCGCGCCTACCCATTGTCGTCGTACTCCTACATGCTGCTGCCGACGGGCAAGAAGGACCAGCGCATGACGACCGCCAAGCGTCAGTCACTGACCGACTTCATGTTCTACTCGCTGTGCGAAGGACAGGGCAAGGCTGGGGCGTACGGTTACTCGCCGCTGCCGCTCAACCTCGTGCAGGCCGGGTTCAGCCAGCTCAAGAAGCTGTCGGCCGCCGACCCGAAGGTCAACTTCAAGAACCGCGACGTGAACCAGTGCAACAACCCGACGTTCGTCAAGGGCGACCTGTCGAAGAACAAGCTGGCCCAGATCGCGCCCCAGCCGGCCGCGTGCGACAAGATCGGGGCTGGGCCGTGCACCGGTGCGACCGGCACCGCACCCACCTCGACGAAGGCGGCGAAGAATGCCGGTACGTCGGCGGCAGGTGGCGCGGCAGCGGGTGGTGCCGTGGCAACCGTCGGTCCGGCGTCGGGGGCGGTCGATCCTGAGACCGGTCTGCCGAGCGGCGGGACAGCGGCGCAAGGGACGGGGGAGGGCTCGGTTGCCGTGCCAACCGAGCTGCTGGCCGGGCGGGCCGGCGACACCTCGGTCTTCGGTGCACTCGCCGTCATCGAGCTGATCGCGATCATCATGGCGCCGGGTGCGGGGGCCGTCTACTTCAGACGCCGCGCCCGTCGAAAGCTGGGTGCGTGGTGATGCGCGCACATCGCCTCCGGGCGGGGCTTGTCCTCGGCTTCGCCTCTACCCTCATCCTGAGCATGGTCGCCGCGGGCGGCCAGTCTGCCGTCGCCGCCCCCTCGAGCAGCGACGAGGGAGCGTTCAAGGCCACCAAGACCGTCACGCGTGAGTTTCGCGACGCTCGTGCAGGGACGGACGATGTCGTTGACTCGAGGAACTTCACGCTCTCCGTCGATCACACCCGCAACCTGCGGGGCCGTGAGCGGCTCAAGATCAGCTGGTCGGGTGCTCGGCCGAGCGCCGGGCGTGCCGCCGACCCGTACGGCGAGAACGGGCTCAATCAGGAGTACCCCGTCCTCATCATGCAGTGCCGCGGAACCGATGATTCGTCGCTCCCGGTAGCCAGGCAGCTCAGGCCGGAGACCTGCTGGACCTCCACTCGCCAGCAGCGCTCCCAGTCGGCGGACGATCTGTTCGCCGTGTGGCGCCACGACCTGTATTCCACGACCGAGCAACGGGCCAAGAAGACCGGCCTCGGATCGATCCCATCCACGTGCGCTGACGATGCCTCGTACTCGACCCACCTGACGCCGTTCGTCGCGGCCGGGGGCACGGTCTTCTCGGCGTGCACTGCCGAGACGATGCCCCCCGAGGCTGCTGTCGGCGCGGCCTTCCCGCCAGCAGAAGTCGCGGCATTCAGCGACGTCGACGGCAAGGGCCAGCTCAACTACGAGGTGCGTTCAGCAACTGAGAACGAGTCGCTCGGATGCAGCGAGAAGACCGCCTGCTCGATCGTGGCCATCCCGATCATGGGGCTCAGCTGCGTCGACAACGACCGCGAGTGCCGCAAGGACGGTCGACTCCAGCCCGGCTCGAACAACTTCTCCAACGAGGGCGTCGATGCAGCGGTGTCGCCGGTCTACTGGTGGAGCGAGTCGAACTGGCGCAACCGTGTCACGGTGCCGCTGTCGTTCGGTTTGCCGCCCGATGCCTGCGACGTCCTCGACAAACGTGCCCCCACGCCGTTCTACGGCTCCGAGCTGATGAGCCAGGCTGCACTGCAGTGGTCACCGGCGTACTGCTTGCGCAAGGACAGGTTCAAGTTCCAGCACAACAGGCTTGGCGACGAGCCGGCCTTCGCGCTGGTGGAAAAGGGCGAGGCGCCGGCAGCATTTGTGTCCGGCAACCGAGAGCGGAGCACGACGGACCCGATCGGGTATGCACCGACCGCCCTCACCGGTTTCGCCGTTGCGTTCATCGTCGACCGACCGGGGAACCAAGGTGAGAAGTTCGATCTCAACCTCACCCCCCGACTTCTCGCCAAGCTGCTGAGCCAGTCGTACACCGGGTCGAGGCGCGGCCAGCAGCACCCCGGCATCGAGAAAAACCCCCTGTCGCTCAATCTCGATCTGGAGTTTCAGGCTCTGAACCCGGGGCTTGACTCCATCGCGCGGGAAGCCGCGGCCACGGTGCTGTCGCTCTCGGAGTCGTCCGACGTCATCAAGACCCTCACCTCGTACCTCGAGGACGACCCGGAGGCAAAGGCATTTCTGGAGGGCGTTCCCGACCCTTGGGGGATGGTAGTCAACCCGTCGTACAGGGACGTCAAGCTGCCGACCAGCGAATTCCCGCTGCTCGACAGGTTTGAGCCGACGTCAGACCTGCAGTGCCTGAAGGAGAATCCGGCACCGTACTTCGGCCAACTCGCAGCCCCGGTGACGAGCCTGCGCAAGATCGCGGAGGCTGTACTCGACGCATGGCCCAACGTGCAGACGAAGTGTGACCGCGCGAGCAGCAGCGATCCGTTCAAGGTGGGACGTGTTGACCGTCAGGGGATCGGAACGCGCTTCATGCTGGGCGTTGTCAGCCTCGGCGACGCCGCCCGCTTCGGCCTGCGGACTGCCGCGTTGCAGACGACCTCGACAGTGTCGCCGACGGCCAAGTTCACCAGCAGCGATGGACGGACGTTCATCGCCCCGACAAACGAAAGCGTCAGCGCTGCGGCAGAGGTTGCGAAGCCTCAGGGCGTCAGGAGGGCGTTCGCCCTTGACATGCAGACGCTGCGCAAGACCCCGACGGCCTATCCCGGCACGATGATCGTCTACACCACGGCCAAGCTCGACGGTCTCGCGAAGTCGGATGCCCTGAAGGTCGCTGAGTTCATCCGCATCGCCACTACCGAGGGACAGGTCAGAGGATCGGGCAACGGCAAGCTCCCGGACGGCTTCGTCCCGATCAAGTCGACTGGCGTGACAGCCGCGCTCTACACGTCGGCGCAGGACGTTGCAGGGCTGATAGCCGCCCAGAAGGGGCCAAAGGCCAACTCCGCCACCACGCCCGCGATTGCACCTGGCGGCGGCGGCGCCGCCGCCGCGGGACCGGGTGACGCTAACATCCCGACCGACGCCGTCCCCAAGGATGCCAAGACGTCCACAGCCCCGACCGAGACGGCAGACACTGTCGCGACGGCGTCCAGCAGCCCAGGTCCCGCGGGAGTACTGCTGCCGCTGCTCATCGCACTCGCGGTGCTCGCGGGGCTCGGCGGGCCGGCGACACGTCTGGTTGCGACATGGCGGGCACGTCCGTGAGCGCGGCAACGTCGGGTCGGCGCCGATCGAGCATGCCGGCCCAGCTCTGGCCGCTTTTCCCGTCGCTCCGGTCGAAGATGTCGGCGAAGCCGAAGCCGAAGCCGAAGCCGAACGCCGTTCCACTTCCCGAACGGGTGGCGGTCGCGAGCACATCGCTCACGGTGCTCGCGGTGCTGTCCGTCTGGCTGCTCGCGCAGATCCTCGTGCTCGGCGGTCTGGAACAGAACCGTGCGCAGGACCGTCTCTACTCGCAGTTCCGTACCCAGCTTGCCAGCTCAACGGCTCCGACGGGCGGCATCATCGCCCCCGGTGCGCCGGTCGCGCTGCTCACGATCCCGTCGCTCGGCTACGAGCAGGTGGTGGCCGAGGGGACGTCGTCCGGCGCCATGCTTTCTGGCCCGGGGCACCGTCGCGACACCGTGCTGCCTGGACAGGCCGGTGTCTCGCTGATCTACGGTCGCGCGCGCACCTTCGGCAAGCCCTTCGGGCCGATGCTCTCTGAGGCGGCGGGCAAGACCATGACCGTCGTGACGTCGCAGGGCAAGACCACGTACACGATCGGCAGGGTCCGCCGCGCAGGCGAGCCGATGCCGGTCGTGCCGACGGCGGACGGCTCGCGCATCACGATGGCAACCGCCGATGGCACCGGACGTCTTGGTGCCCTGAGCCCGCGCAACGTCGTCTACATCGATGCCACGATCGTCGGCAAGCCGTTCGCCGCACCGGCCGGCCGGCTCAATGCGATAGGACCCTCCGAGACCGCCATGGCGAACGACACCAGCGTCATGCCGGCCCTTGCGTTGAGCCTCGGTGCGTTGGCCGTCATGGTGGCCGGCACGGTGTTCTCACGACAACGATTCGGCTTCGTCCGAACCTGGGTCATTGCGACCCCGATCATCCTGTCACTGGCCTGGCTGACTGCCGACCTCGCGATGTATCTACTCCCGAATCTCCTGTGATTGCAGTATTCTCTGATGTCGCTCCCTAGGCTCCACCTGTCTGCCCGATGGACACCCAGCGTTCATCTGAAACCCCGCGAGACGGGTTCGGTCCCGCTTAGTTTTCTCATGGGCACCACCCCCGGATGCCCATGACATGTGAGAGAAGGACTTCAGGAATGATTCGTCAGCGAGTCTCCCTCGTCGCGGTCGGCGCCCTCGTCGCCACTGCTGCATTGACCGCCGGACTGGCCACCTCGGCCAGCGCAGCATCACCACCTACGATCTACGACCCCAGCTTCATCCCTGATGCAGGCACCGATCTGGTCGGCGTCGGATCCGACACCACCGAGATCGTCATGCACTACCTGAGTGAGGGGCATGCGGGCGTCGCCGGCTTCAACTTCGAGAAGTCCTCGAACCGGTTGGCATCGTTCGCCGCCCTGTCCGACACGCCGACGATCGTTCTTCGTAGTGGCGAGGCCCCCGTCAACCGCCCGAACGGCTCCGGTAACGGCAAGAAGACGCTGTACGGGCCGGGAAACAACGTGTCCGTCAACTTTGCGCGGTCCTCATCCTCGCTGAACACCGCGGAGGACTCCGCGGGCCTCCGACAGTTCCCCTTCGCCGTGGACGGCTTGAAGCTCGCCGTCTCCAAGACTGCGAGCAACGCTCCGGCGTCCATCTCACCGGCAGAGATGGTCAAGATCTACGACGGCACGTATCACGTCTGGGGAGACATCCCCGGGTACGCCGGTCCGGCACCGACAGCCCTGATCAAGCCCTACGTCCCGCAGAGTGGATCCGGCACGTACTCATTCTTCGTCGCCCAGCTGCAGGCGGCCAACAGCGGGGTGGCGGTGAACATCTCCGGGAACAGCGAGACCCAGGAGCACAGCGACGTCGACGTCAAGGACAACCCGAATGCGATCGTGCCGTTTTCAACGGCACGGGCCAAGACCGAGTCGGCCGCCACGGTCAAGGTGCTCGCCGGCTTCAAGGCCTATCGCGCCATCTACAACGTCGCACGCGGTGCTGACCTCTCCGACGCGACACTCGGCCCGAAGCTGACCTCCGTGTTCGGCGAGGGTGGCTTCATCTGCAGCGCCGCCGCGAAGCCTCTCATCGAGGCCGCAGGCTTCGACCAGTTGGCCCGTCCGGTCGCCGGTGGAGCATGCGGAGTCAGCCGGACGACTGCTCTGTCGGCGTTCGTCACGACTTCGCAGGTCGACACGGACACGACCCTCGCGGCGGAGTCGATCAACAACAACAAGGTGACACTCGCCGCTTCGGTCGACGCGTCGACCGATCCCGATGGGGCTGTCACTTTCAAGGATGATGGCGCCACGATCGGCGCGGCCGTTCCTGTCGTCGACGGCAAAGCCACCAAGACGCTCAGCCTCGTGGCTCTCGGTGACCACCACTACAGTGCCGAGTTCACACCGTCCGACATCTTGGCGTTCAACGCCTCGGCGTCGCCCACGGAGACGGTCACGGTGAAGACGGCTTCCAACGTCGCGGTGGGCCTGCTCAACGAGACAGGCACCTACGGCACCACTCGGCTCGTGGCAATCTCCGCGAACGTCGATGGTGAAGCTGCCACCGGCTCAGTGAAGGTCAAGGTCGATTCCGGCAACCCGTCGACTGTCACTCTGAACAGGGGCGTTGCGTTTGTCTCCATCCCCGGCACCACCGTCGTGGGCGCCCACACGGTGACGGCGACGCTCGCAGGAACAGCGGTCCACA
This sequence comes from Aeromicrobium sp., assembly GCF_014378035.1. GTDB lineage: Bacteria > Actinomycetota > Actinomycetes > Propionibacteriales > Nocardioidaceae > Aeromicrobium. The sequence continues at coordinate 15,997 of NZ_JACMOM010000233.1, forward strand.
GCGAGGCCTCGGACTCGGCACCGCTCGTGGTGACCAAGGCGAAAACGTCAACGAAGTTCGCTTTCGTCGACCCGACCATCAGTGCCGCCACGACACCCAAGACGATCACGAGGGTAACCATCATCGGTGCGTCGGCCACGGTCAAGCCCAGCGGCACCATCACCTTCAAGTACGGGTCGAAGACGGTCGGTACAGGCACGGTCACCAACGGTGTCGCGAAGGTCAGCCTGGCCAGGCAGAAGAAGAAGTCGACTGTCTACGGGATCAGAGCGACGTTCACGAGCTCGAGCAGCAACTACTCCGGCTCGATTTCCGCGACCGTCAACCTGAGGGTCTCGTAGTAGCCGTATGACGACACCGCACGAAGCAGCCGGCTCCGCGTCCCCACCGACGCGGGGCCGGCTGTGCGCGACCACGAACCACTACTGCCGGAGGACGACACCATGACTGTGACCACTGAAGAGCGAAGCCTCAACAGCGACGAGACCCGGGTGCTCCCGTCCGTACCGGCGGTCGAGACACCGGCTGGCGGGTTGGCCGAGATCAGGGCCAATGACGTCTCGGCATGGTTCGGGAACCACAAGGTGCTCGACCGTGTGTCGCTGACGATGGACGCCGGTGCGGTCACGGCACTGATCGGCCCCTCTGGCTGCGGCAAGTCGACGTTCCTGCGCATCCTCAACCGCATGCACGAGCTCATCCCGTCGGCGTCACTCGCCGGCAGCGTCGAGCTTGACGGCCAGGACATCTACGACGCGGCACGCAAGCTCACCGATGCCCGCCGATCGATCGGCATGGTGTTCCAGAAGCCCAACCCATTCCCGGCGATGTCGATCCGTGAGAACGTCCTCGCGGGGCTCAAGCTGACCGGCACCCGGATCAACAAGTCCGACCGCGACGACCTCGTGGAGTCGTGCCTGGTCAAGGGTGGCCTCTGGAACGAGGTCAAGAACCGCCTCGACGCACCCGGCGGCGGGCTGTCTGGCGGACAGCAGCAGCGCCTCTGCATCGCCCGCTCGCTCGCGATCAAGCCGCGGGTGCTCCTGATGGACGAGCCGTGCTCCGCCCTCGATCCGACGTCGACTCGGGTTATCGAGGAGACGATGCTCGACCTCGCCCGCGAGGTGACGATCGTGATCGTCACCCACAACATGCAGCAGGCGGCGAGGGTTTCTTCGAAGTGCGCCTTCTTCCTGGCCGCACAGGGCACGCCCGGCGTGGTCGTCGAGCACGGCGACACCGGGGCGATGTTCGGAAACCCGCAGGATTCCCGGACAGCCGACTACGTCAACGGCCGTTTTGGCTGAGCGCGCATCCCGTCGCCACGACGGCTTGTCGTCGATCATCATGCTGACGACGGGTGCCGTGTGCCTCGCCGGCCTCGCGCTTCTCGTCACGGCGGTGCTGTCAGCCCAGCCGTCGACCGGGGTCATCGCCGACACCCGGCCCGGGCTGACGGCCGAGCCGACCACGACGATGGAGGCGGTCAAGCCGGTTGCTGAGCAGATTGCGCCGGTCTTGAGTGGCAGGGATGACGCTGCCGGGGGCAGCCCCGTCTCGGAGGCATGGGCCGGC
>NZ_JACMOM010000234.1 GCF_014378035.1 Aeromicrobium sp.
CGATGCGGTGCTGAACGACGAGAACCAGGCCTCCACCCACGTCGACGGGAGCCCGGGGCTCGTCGGCCGGGGGTCCGTCCGGCCTCGCGACCTGCAGCCCGGTCTCCGCGGTATCGGTCGGCGTGGCGGGCACGCCCCCCAGGCGTGGGCGACGCAGCAGGGCCGATACCCGGGCACGCACCTCGCGAGGCGAGAAGGGCTTGGCCATGTAGTCGTCGGCGCCGACCTCGTGACCTACCAGCCGGTCGATCTCCGCGGCGCGTCCGGTGATCATGACGACATAGGCATCACTGAACTCGCGAAGGGCGCGGCACACCTCGGTGCCGTCCATGTCGGGCAGTGAGAGGTCGAGGGTCACGAGGTCGGGCTGCACCTCGCGGATCGTCGCGAGCGCAGAGGCCCCGTCCGAGGCAGTCGACACCTCGAGACCTGCCTCGTTCAGCACGTGGACCAGCAGGTCGCGGATGTCATCGTCGTCATCGACGACAACAACCCGATGCGCTGTCATCATGCCCGTCACCCCTCAGGTTGCTTAACGTTGTCCAATCTAGCCAACACCAACGGGCACCGGATCATCGCCACCGGCGTAGGTTCCTTGCGTGGGCTTGCCCCCGGGTGTGAGGCTTGCGCGATCGACCCTGGGGGACGTTCACCTTCAGTGCAGCACGAGACCAGCCGAAGGACCACGTATGACTCTCCCTGCAGGACCGGCGCGCGACCCCGTCGTGGAAGAACGACGTCAGCGTGCTGTCGAGAGCCTCCAGCTGTCCGAGGGACAGAAAGAAGAGCGCTTCGAGCGGATCACCCGCCTGGCACGCACCGTCTTCAGCGTCCCGATGACGACCATCACGATCCTGGACGACGACCGCGCCTGGTTCCCCAGCTCCCAGGGCATCGACGTCGACGAGATACCTCGTGAGGACACGTTCTGCGACCGCACGACCGACGAGGGTCAGTTGCTGGTGGTCGAGGACGCGACGCAGGACGACCGTTTCCGTCATCTCCCGATCGTCGAGCACGGCAACATGCGCTTCTACGCCGGGCACCCGCTGCGCGACGCGATCGGTAACGTAGTCGGTACGTTCTGCATCTACGACACCGAGCCGCGCACCCTCGAGGGCGACCTGCTCGTTGCGTTCCGCGACATTGCGGCCTGGGCCGAGCAGGAGCTGGTGTCGTCCACGGAGATGTTGCAGGCCGGTCGCGTGCAGGCCTCCATGCTGCCGGCTCGCGCCGTGCGTGTGGGAGGTTGGGAGATCAGCGGGCTCTGCCTGCCGGCCCTCGCCGTCGGTGGCGACTTCTACGACTACGGCGTGACCAACGGTGTCGTCCACCTCGGTCTGGGCGACGTCATGGGCAAGGGCACAGGCGCGGCCCTTGTGGGTGCCGGGGTGCGGGCCGCGATCCGCAGCACCCACGCGGCCGTCACCGCGGGCGTCGACCTAGGCATCACGGCTACACAGGTCGCTCGCAGCCTGCTGCCCGATCTGGAGCGCACTGAGTCGTTCGTGACGCTGTTCGAGGCGGCGATCGACCTCGAGGACGGCTTCACGCGCTACGTCGACGCCGGCGCCGGTCTTTGCCTGCTGATCCACGGCGACGGGAGCGAGGAGCGCCTCAAGAGCAAGGACCGCCCATTCGGGATCCTCCCCGACGACCACTGGAGCGAGCACCAGGTCAACCTTGACCCCGGCAGCCGCATGCTGATCTTCAGCGACGGCCTCCTCGACCTGATCGACGACCCGATCGAGTGGTGGCACGATGTAGGCGCCCTCATGCGCAAGGCCGACGACGTCGACTCCGTACTAGACCTCGTAGCGCGTCTGGCACGGGACCGCACAGCGCTCGACGACGTCACCGCCGTGGCGGTGTTCCGCGCCCCCCTGGAGAGATCTCCTCGGTGAGCCGTCGGCTTCTGCTGATCCGGGTTGTCGTCCTCCTGACGTCGCTGCTCGGCCTCAACTACGTCGCGTGGCGCTGGCTCTTCTCGGTCAACTGGGACGCGTGGTGGATCGCGGTGCCGCTCGTCCTCGCCGAGACCTACAGCCTGATCGACTCCCTGCTCTTCGGATTGGGCATGTGGCGCCTCAAGGAGCGCGACACCCCGGCTCCCCCCGAGCCTGGCCTGACCGTCGACGTCTTCATCGCCACGTACAACGAACCCATCGACCTCGTCATGACCACCGCGCGGGCGGCGAAGGCGATCAGCTACCCGCACGAGACCTGGATCCTCGACGACGGCAACCGCCCCGAGATGCGAGCGGCCGCCGAGGCCGAGGGCATCGGATGGATCACCCGCTCCGCCGAGTGGGCCGGCATGCCGCGCCACGCCAAGGCGGGCAACCTCAA
>NZ_JACMOM010000235.1 GCF_014378035.1 Aeromicrobium sp.
CGGGCGAACACATCGCTCAGCCCGGGCTCGACACCCATGCCCACAAGAGCGAGACGGCCGGCCGTCTCCCAGTCGGGCGCCTGGGCGAATTGGTCGTCGCCGAGCTTCACACCGGTCTCCGAATACGGCTCGGACGGATGCGGCTCCGACAGGCTCATCGCCATGTCGAGGTAGTCCGCTCCGGCGGCAAGCGCCCCGGCGAAGATTGTGGGCACAAATTTGGGCTCGACGGCGTTCATCACATGGGTGACGCCGTGGGCCTTCGCGACCGCGGTCACGTCATCCGGGTCGGAGGCGTCGATCTGCGCGGCGATGAATCGCGACCCCTGCGCACCGTGCTTCGCTTCGACCCAGGCGATCGTCGCCTCGGCGCGGACCAGCTCATAGTCGCACACGACCATGGTCTCGAAGAAGGTGCGACGGGCGGCGATCTTGGCAATCGCAGTGCCGACGCCACCGGCGCCGACCAGGAGGATTCTCATGCTTTGACGCTAGCGGTGACGGCCCTGTCCGGCCGAGCCGCGCGTAGTTTTTTTCGTCAGGTGATCCTTCATTCACAGGACCCACTAAGGTTTCGAATGGTACGCGTCGCACCCGAGTTCCCAGGAGACTCCCGTCTCTCCTCCGAACGATGCCGTGCTCTCGAGAGGACTCTCCCAATGAGAACCCGCCCCGTTTATAAAACCATTGCCGCTGCGGCTGCAATTCTGATGATTTCCGCCGCAAGCGTGCTCGCGATGCCGACCGCGGCATCGGCGGGCGCCTCCGACATCAACACCAACTCGATCCAGTGGCAGGGTGTCGATGACACCACCGGCTATATCGAAGACGCCGCGACCTATGACCTCGCGCACAACTCTTTTGGTTGGAACAACGATGCGTTCGACGGACTCCCCAATCCGTTCACGCTGCATGACACCACGCAGGGCGACTGGCAGTTTGTGGCGACGACTACGGTGAGCGATATCCACGAGGGCGCCACCTCCGTAATCACGATGACGGGAAGTACCACCGCGTGGGAGGCCCCCTATGTGGTCGTACTCACCCTCACTCTGTCGGGCAATTACGCTCACTGGTCGTATCGCCTGTCGAATGCCACGATCGGGCTCGCCAATAGCTCGGTGACGTTCACCGGAAACATCGGCTCCGATTCGAACTCACGGTACGTGGTCAATGGAAAAACGCTCGTGTCAGACACCACGACTCCCACCTTCAGCAGCCAGAATTCCAACGAGTCCAGCGACCCAATCATCGGGTACGACGTGGTCACGAACGGCACCTTCGGCGGCTGGACTACAGTCGAGGGAAGGGACAGCCCGCGAGCGGATGCCGCTGGGGCGAGCAACTTCGATGTGTACCTCGTTCTCTTCGGCTACACCCCCTGCGCCAATGGTTTCGCTGATGCGAAGACCGCGGTTACCGCGCTCGTTCCCACGCTTCCGGCAACCTTCGGTGACCGGTATGGCGACGCCGGTACCTGCATCACGGTCTCTCCGCTCTCTCTTACTAAAGGCGTGCCGGTCAATCAGGTTCTGAGCTACACCATTGACCCGGCCCTCACAGCGGACAGTTATTTCACGAACGGTCCCGTATCGACGGTCGTCGATGACCTTCCGGCTGGCCTCACGGCGACAAGCCTGCAGCAAGAGGACGGCTCCGTCGTGGTCACGATATCGGGCACGCCGACGACGGGCGGAAATTTCACCGCTCGACTTTTGTTCGCCGCTACCTTCGATGGGCCGTCCAGCCATCAGGTGCTTGGGCGCACATCGATCGCCGTTGCCGACCCGTCACCGGTGGCCACAGCCGCTGTGGCCACTGCGGCCGCTGTTCCAGAACTCGCTGCGACCGGGACTGATGCGGCTGCTCCGATGGGACTTGGTGGCATGCTGTTGATTGCCGGCCTCGGCATAGCCGTCCTCGCTCGTCGCCGCCGTTTGGCGTAGTTCAGGCGCAGTTCAGTATCTTCTCAGTGCGACGGGTCGCCGACAGCTGTCGGCGGCCCGTCGCACTGGTCGTCGCATTGGTCGTCGCACGGCTTGTCGCACTGGTCGTCTCACGGTCCGTCGCACTGCTTGTCTCACTGGTCGTCTCACTGCTTGTCTCACTGCTCGTCTCTCACCGCGATAGCCTCGCCCGATCGCACAGATCCGCTGCGTCTCTCCCGTTCCGTGAGCACGCGATGAGCGAGCGGTGCCCACACGATCACCGCCACCGCGCTGCCGAGCACTAGTCCGCCGATCGTGTCGCTCAACCAGTGCGCGCCGAGATAGGTGCGGCTGAGCAGCATGATGACCGTGTAGAGCACCCCGGCGGCCCAGATCCAGACCCGACGCAGCACCAGGGACAGCACGACCGCCATCGTGGCGGCGTTCGCCGTGTGTCCGGATGGGAACGAGCCAGGGTCCGAGACGACCAGGATGTCGTGCGGACGCGGACGCTCATAGAGATTCTTGAGCAGCTGCACGAGACCGGCACTCACAATCGTGGCGAGTGCGAAGTACAGGGCCGCCCACTTCATCCGCAACACCAGAAGAATCAGGATGATCGCGAGGGGCACGACGAAGGTACCGATGATGCCGCCGCCGATGTTGTTCATCAGCAGGGCCGGCACGTCCCAGAACGCTGACCTGTGCTCCACGAGCTCCCCCAGAAAGGCGAGGTCGAAGGAGAACGGAAGGTTGTTTTCCCGGTAGGCGATGATCGCCCCGAGCGCAGCGACCAGCAAGATGCCCATCCCGCCGCTCACCAGCGGCCAGCGTCGACTGATGCGGGCAGCTTGCCGTGCGGCGGGCGAGCTCGCGTCGTTGTTCTTCTTCAGTGGGTGCGCGGTCACGCGCCAACAGTACCCAGAGTCGTTCGGTGCGGAATGTGCGGCCCAGTGTTTGCACAGGCCAGCCCCGCCGTCGAGGCCGTTCGCGGTTGGGTACGGCGGGCCGCGAGTTGTCGGCGGCGTTTCTCAGGGAGTCGCCGACCGACCGTCTTACGTCGTCGTCGTCGTCGTCGTCGTCGTCGGCGGCGTCGGCGTCGGCGTCGGCCCCGGCGTTCCGCTGTCGCCCTCGGCGTCGGCCCTCCGCGCGCACCCTCGGGCCTCCACGCGGGAGGGAGTTTCGGCCGATCCGCACCCGATGGAGGGAGATTTCCGCTGGGAATACAGTTTTCCCTCCTTCGGCGTCGGCGACCGCAGTCTCCCAGAGCGCCAGCGTCAGGAACCATCGCCGTTCCGCTGTCACCCGCGGCCCTCCGCAGACGCCCGCGGCCCTCCGCAGTCACCC
>NZ_JACMOM010000236.1 GCF_014378035.1 Aeromicrobium sp.
CAACATTGGTCACTTCGACAACGAGATCGACATCGCCGGTCTCGAGAAGATGCCCGGTGTCGTGCGTCAGACCATCAAGCCGCAGGTGGATGTGTGGACGTTCGAGAACGGCCGCAAGATCATCATGCTGAGCGAGGGTCGACTCCTCAACCTTGGCAACGCCACGGGCCACCCGTCGTTCGTCATGTCGAACTCGTTCACCAACCAGGTGCTCGCGCAGATCGAGATCTTCACCAAGGGTGACAAGTACCCGCTCGGCGTCCACGTGCTTCCCAAGCATCTCGACGAGGAGGTTGCTCGTCTGCACCTCGATGCCCTCGGCGTCGAGCTCACCGAGCTGACCAAGGCGCAGGCCGAGTACCTTGGGGTCGACGTTGCCGGTCCATACAAGACGGATCAGTACCGCTACTGACGGTCAGGCCTGAATGAACTACCGCCGCACGAAACGCGACCGAGTCCTCGTCGTCGACGACGATGCCTCCCTCGCGGAGATGTTGACGATCGTCCTCGAGGGCGAGGGACTCACGGCAGCGGTGTGTCGTTCGGGCGACCGGGTCTTGGCGGCGTTCGCGCAGTTCAAGCCCGACATCGTCCTGCTCGACCTGATGCTCCCGGGTCTGGACGGCATGAGCGTGTGCCGTCAGATCCGGGAGAAGTCGGGCGTGCCGATCATCATGCTGACGGCCAAGTCCGACACACCCGACGTCGTCGCGGGGCTCGAGGCGGGCGCGGACGACTACATCACCAAGCCCTTCAAGAACACCGAGCTGGTCGCAAGGGTCAGGGCGCGCCTTCGGCGGTCCGATCAGCTAGCCGAGCCGCTCGAGTTCGGTGAGATCGTGCTCGATCCCGCCGGTCACACGGTCACGCGCAAGGGCGAGCCGCTTGAGCTGACGCCGTTGGAGTTCGACCTCCTCGCCTGCCTGCTGGGCAACCCGTCGCAGGTGTTCACGCGCGAGGTCCTTCTCCAGAAGGTCTGGGGTTACCACCACCCGGGCGACACGAAGCTTGTCAACGTCCACATGACGAGGCTTCGGTCGAAGATCGAGGACGATGCAGAGCACCCGCAGATCATCCGCACGGTGCGCGGCGTCGGCTACCAGGCGATAACTCCCACCTGATGCGTAGCCTGACCAGCATCTGGCGTCGGTCGATCCAGGCCCGCGTCGTCACGAGCACGATCGTCCTGAGCGCTCTCGTCATCTCCCTCACGGGCTGGGCCCTGCTGCGCGACGTGGCCAGCGGTCTGGCCGACAGTCGTCGGGTGGCCGCCATCTCCGAGGCGCGCTCGGGCTTCAAGTATGCCCAGACGCAGCTCGACGCCACCGTGGAGACGGAGCCTGCGATGCAGTCGCAGACGCTCACCCAGATGGTCGACTCGCTCACCAGCTCGCGCGGCGCCAAGCGGACGTACGAGCTCGTGCTCGAAGGACCCCTGTCGGCCACCGACAGCGGGGTGCCCACTCGCTCGTCCGCCGCCATCACTCCGGGCTCGCTGCCCGCCGACCTCACCACGGCGGTCAAGGACAGGCCGGGCACCTACTGGCGCTACTCCAACTTGGCGCTCCTGGGTTCTGCAGCCCGCGACCCCGCTGTGGTCGTGGGCAGTCAGTTGCGGGCGCCCGGCTCCGGCGACACGTATGCGCTCTTCTACCTGTTCTCGATGGAGAATCAGCAGTCGACGCTCGACCTCGTGCGGCGGGCCCTGCTCCTCGGCGGTCTGGCGATGGTGCTGATGGTCGGCGGGGTCGCCTGGCTGGTGTCGCGACAGGTCCTCGATCCCGTGCGGATGGCCCGGCGCATCGCCGAGCGTTACGCCAGCGGCAACCTCGAGCAACGCATGCATGTCAGGGGCGAGGACGACATCGCCCGGCTGAGCACCTCGTTCAACCAGATGGCCGCGAGCCTCCAGAGCCAGATCCGCCGGCTGGAGAACCTCTCTCGTCTGCAGCAACGATTCGTGTCCGACGTCTCTCACGAGCTGCGTACACCCCTCACGACAGTGCAGATGGCGAGCGAGATCCTCTTCGACGCGCGCGAGACCTTCGACCCGCAGACCTCACGGTCGGCCGAGCTCCTCAAGGGCGAGCTCGACCGGTTCGAGGCGCTGCTCACCGACCTGCTCGACCTGAGCCGATTCGACGCCGGTGCCGCCAGGCTCGAGCTCGACACGGTCGACCTGGCGCAGATCGCGAGACAGTCGGCCGACGATGCCCTGCTGGCACGCAATGGCATCGCCGTGCGGCTCATCGGGGCTGACCAGCCGGCGATCGTCGAGGCCGACATCCGCCGCATCGACCGTATCGTGCGCAACCTGCTAGCCAACGCCGCGAAGTACAGCGGCTCGGCGGGCATCGAGATCGAAGTCTCCCAGAACGAGCAGTGCGTGTCACTGGCGGTGCGCGACCACGGCATCGGTCTCGCCGGCGATGAGAACCTCCGCGTCTTCGACCGGTTCTGGCGGGCCGATCCGGCGCGTGCGCAGGGCGGCACAGGACTTGGTCTAGCGATCTCCCGCGAGGACGCCTCGCTGCATGGGGGGACGTTGCTGGCATGGGGTCGTCCCGGCGAGGGCAGCGAGTTCGTCCTGACGATCCCGAAGCCCGAGGGCACGGCGACGAGACCGGCGATCGTGTCGGTGTATGCGTGAGGACTTCCAGCCGGCGCCGCGCGGTGCTCATGGCCCTGGTCGCTGGCTTCGCCATGACGGCGTCGGCATGTGCGGGCATACCGACGTCCGGTCCGGTCAGCAAGGTGGCGGACGACAGCGGTTTCGGTGAGAGCACGGTCCGCTACTCCCCGGCGCGTCCCCTGCCCGGGGCTTCCCCGCAGCAGGTCGTTCGGGGCTACCTCGACGCCATGCTGGCCTTTCCTGCCTCCTCCGGGACGGTCTCGACGTTCCTCACGCCAGGCGCGGCGAAGACCTGGAAATCGTTGGCAGGGGTGCGGGTGTATTCACAGTCCGGGGTGCTGCTCTCCGGGCCCTCGACGGCGCCCGGCGCAAAGCCGCAGCTCGGTTCGGCGGCTCCGGTGGTCGTCAGGCTCGGCATCGTCGACAATGCCCAGCTCGACCAGCAGGGCCATTACACGCGGCGGGTGAGCCGGTCGAACATCAACTACCGGCTCCAGCTGGTCGACGGGGAGTGGCGTATCTCCAACCCTCAGCCCGGGCTCCTGGTCACCAGCAAGTTCTTCACCGACTACTTCCGGCAGCTCGACATCTACTTCTTCGATCGACCGGGCGAGCGCCTCGTGCCTGACCCGGTCCACCTCGCGGTCGGTGACCGGCTTCCGACCGCGCTCATCTCCAGCCTCGCGCGTGGCGCGGCCGGCGGATCGGACGTCATGCGCACCTTCGTCCCGGGCCTTCGTTCGCTGAGTCCCTCGGTGCCTGTCAACAGCGACGGGGTGGCAGACGTCGAGTTCGACGCCGACCTCGATGCCGTGAACGAGTCGTCCCGCGAGCACCTCTCCGCACAGATCATCTGGACCCTCCGTCAGGTCCCGGGCATCTCTGCGGTGCGGGTGTTCGGAGGTGATACCGCACTGAACACTGGCGGCGACGCGGCCCAGTCGATCGAGTCGTGGGGGGCATACGGCCCCAGCGTCGCCAAGGTGCGCGCCTTCGCGCTGGCTGGGGACAAGGTCATCCAGATCAATGACGACAGCGTCGAGCCCCTCACCGGGGCGTGGGGCCGTGATGCGCGCGGAGCGACGAAGATCGCGGTGTCCGACGACGGGGTGGCGGGCGTGCTGGCTGCGCGCTCGCAGGTGAGGGTCACCAACCGCAAAGGTGGCGATGTCAGGACGTTCGGTGGATACCGGCTCATCGATCCCCGGTGGGACGACGACGGGGGCCTCTGGATGGTCGACCGCGCGAGTCCGCAGACCCGGGTCAGGCGGGTGGTGGGTGGCGCCGTCCAGACGCTCGACACCGGCTCGCTGGCGACCCTGGACGTGCGCGTGTTCGCGTTGTCACCCGACGCGTCGCGCTATGCGGTCACCGTGGACACCGGTGGTGGCCGGTCGGCCATCTACGTGGGCACGATCCGCCGTGATGCGAAGGACCGGGTTATCGGCCTCGGAGAACCGGTCAGGGTCTTCATCACCGCCGCCCGGCCACGATCGGCGACGTGGACGTCCGGGACCGAGCTCAGCTTCCTGGCCGACAGCAACTCGGGGGTGCAGGTCTACACGGCGGCCATCGATGGGTCGGCCACGACGGGAGGAGCCTCCGGAGGAGGTGCATTGCTGCCCGACGTCCGCGCCGGTTCCCTGGTCGTCGGCAGTGGCACGACACCAACGCAGTACGCGACCGATGCCCGCCGCCGGCTCTGGAATCTCGTGCCGGGCAGGTCCTGGAAGCTCCTCGACACCACAGGAGTCACGGGTCTCACCTCCGGACGCTGATCTGTGCACAGGCCGCGTCGGGGGTGGTTCCGCTCAGCGCTCCCACCAAGGACCGTCGGACCATGCACGATCTTCTCGTGGCGGCGGCCGATCTTTTGCTGGGCGCACGCTGCCCCGGCTGCGACCGCGCGGCGCTGACCCTGTGCCGGGCGTGCGGCGTGGCGATCAGTCCCGCGCCGGCGGTGTGCCAGCCCCTGCCGACGTCCCGTGCCGCAGTGCCTTCCTCGTCGGCGCTGCGACCAGTGCCGACCGTTGCTGCTGGGATCAACGCAGACGTCCTGCGGCTTGTGCTGCTCGCCTGGAAGGAGAAGGGTCGCCACGGCCTCACGACGAACCTGGCGCACCTCCTGGCAGCCTCGGTCGCGACACACGCCGCCACCGGCCACCCACTCGTCCTCGTGCCGGTCCCGACGTCGCGCCGCAGCAAGCGGCTGCGCGGCGTTGACCTCGTCGACAGCCTGGCCCACTCCTGCGTACAGCTCCTGCGCGAGGTCGGCATCGACACGCGGACGACGCAGGCTCTCGCGTACGCGCGCGAGACCGCCGACCAGGCTGGTCTCGGCGCTCTTGACAGACGGATCAACCTCCAGGGTGCCTTTCGGCTCAGATCGGGGCGGCGACTCGCCGGGCGTGACGTCGTCGTTGTCGACGACATCATCACGACCGGGTCGACCGTTGCCGAGGCGGTCCGCGTGCTCACCGATGCCGGTCATCGGCCGGTCGGCATCGCCGTGGTGGCCGCGACCCCACGTGCCTGCTGATTCGAGATGAACTTCTGTCGAACTCTGGCGGTTCCTTTGGCGCCGGTCTACCGTCACACATACGACATCAGGACAGTGCTGAACATCCAGGAAAGGGAGTCCCCATGGAAATTGTGGTCAATGGTCGCAACAGCGAGATCTCCGAACGTTTCCGGGAGCACGTGGAGGAAAAACTTCTCCGCCTCGAGAAGTACGACAGCCGCCAGAAGATCCACCGTGTCGAGGTCGAGGTGACTCACGAGAAGAACCCGCGCCAGCACGACAAAGCAGCCCGCGTCGAGATGACACTGCTCTCGCGCGGTCCGGCAGTCCGGGCCGAGGCGGCCTCCACCGACCAGCACTCCGCGCTGGACGCAGCGATCGACAAGCTCGAGTCGCGTCTGCGCCGCACCGTCGACCGGGCCCGCATCCACCGCGGACAGCACGCCCCGACCTCCCTGGCTGAGGCCACGGCAACGCCGCCGATCGAGGATCTCGTGATCGACGAGCCCGAAGAGGAGATCTCGGTCAGTGAGACGGTGCCCATCGATGCCCAGGGCGACTGCCCCATCGTGGTGCGCGAGAAGACCCACGCCGGCTCTCCCATGACGCTCGACCAGGCGATGTACGAGATGGAGCTGGTCGGCCATGATTTCTACCTCTTCATGGAGAAGGACTCGATGCGACCCAGCGTGGTCTACCTGCGCAAGGCATATGACTACGGAGTCATCCATCTCAACGTCTCGGACTGATGTTGTGACTGATTGCCCCGGTGACGTGGCATGATCGACAACGTGACTTCTCGGGTTGACGGCATCCGGGTCCTTCTGGTCGATGACCAAGAGCTCTTTCGGCGTGGCGTGAAAATGGTGCTCGGGGCTGATGACAGCCTCGAGCTTGACGAGGTGGACGACGGCGACAAGGCTCTCGAGCTGATGGCCGACACCCCGTACGACATCGTGCTGCTCGACGTCCGCATGCCGGGCCGCAGCGGGGTGGAGGTGTGTGCCGCCATGAAGGAGATCTCTCCGACCACCGGCATCATCATGCTCACGGCGAGCGACGACGAGTCCGATCTCTACGAGTCCATCCGCAGCGGTGCCTCCGGATACCTGCTCAAGGACGGTTCGACCTACGAGCAGGTGGCCGAGGCCGTGCGTCTGGTGGCAGCGGGTCAGTCGCTCATCAGTCCCAGCATGGCGACCAAGCTGCTCGACGAGTTCGTACAGATGTCCAAGAGCCCGGCGCCGACCACCAATCTCACTCCCCGAGAGCTCGGCGTGCTGCGGCACGTGGCGCGAGGCCGTAGCAACCGCGAGATCGCCGAAGAGCTGTTCATCAGCGAGAACACCGTCAAGAACCACATCCGCAACATCTTGGAGAAGCTCCAGATGAAGTCGCGCATGGAGGCGGCCATGTACGCCGTGCGCAGCAAGCTCGTCGACGACGTGCTGTGACCCTCACCGCCCTGCAGGCCAGGCGGATTGCGCTGGCGGCGCAGGGGTTCACCCGGCCGCGGCCAGGTTCGGACCCCGACGCCACCGTCACCGCACGGCAGGTCGGCACTGTCATCGACAGGCTCGGCTTCTTCCAGATCGACTCGGTCAACGTCCTCGCTCGCGCGCACTACATGCCTCTCTACTCGAGGCTCGGCGCCTACGACATCGACCTGCTGCACCGCGCCGCCGGCCGCAAGCCCCGCAAGCTGTTCGAGTACTGGGCGCACGAGGCGGCGTTCGTCGACGTGGCTCTGTGGCAGGCATTCCAGTTCCGCATGGAGTCCGGCGCACGGATGTGGGGTGGCATGTCGCGAATCGCCCGGGAGAAACCAGAGTTCGTGGCGTGGGTGCTCGACGAGGTGCGCGTCCACGGCCCCCTCACGGCGCGAGAGATCGAGCACGACGCACCGAGGGAGAAAGACGGCTGGGGCTGGAACTGGTCTGAGGTCAAGGCTGCGCTGGAGTACCTCTTCTACAAGGGCCAGGTCACAGCGGTCAGACGCAACTCGGCGTTCGAGCGGGTGTACGACCTGCCTGAACGGATCATTCCGCAGGCGCAGTTCGACGCGCCTCCGCTCGACTCGGCGCAGGCCCATCAGGTCCTGGTGTCGCACGCTGCCCGGGCGCTCGGCGTGGCGACAGCGCAGTGTCTGCGCGACTACTTCCGGATGGACCCGCCTGCGACGAGGGCCGCCATCGAAGACCTGGTCGACGTTGGTGAGCTCATCCCGACGAAGATCGAGGGCTGGAGCCGGCCGGCCTACGTGCACCGTGACGCCGTGCAACCGCGCAAGGTGACGGCGCGCGCGCTACTGAGCCCGTTCGACCCGCTGGTGTTCGAACGCACGCGCACCCTGAAGCTGTTCGACTTCCGCTATCGCATCGAGATCTATGTCCCGGCCAGCAAACGCATCCACGGCTATTACGTTCTCCCCTTCCTTCTCGGCGACAGGCTCGTCGCACGGGTCGACCTCAAGGCCGACCGCCGGGCTGGCACGCTCGTGGTGCACGGAGCCTGGGCCGAGTCACACGCGCCCCCTCGTACGGCCGACGAGCTCGCAGCCGAGCTGGCTCTGCTGGCGCACTGGTTGGGGCTCCCGACCATCAGCCATCCCGTCGCGGGTGATCTGGCCGGGGAACTTTCGGCAGCTCTTGCTCGTCGCCTAGACTGATGTTGCCTTGGTTTCCGGGCACTGTAGTTCATCCCCGTTTTCAGTCGCCGCTTTCAGGAAGTGCCATTCGTGCCCAAAGTCATCGACAAGATCCTCCGCCTGGGTGAGGGCAAGATCCTTCGCCAGCTCGAGGCCGTCGCCAAGCAGGTCAACGCTCTCGAGGACGAGTTCCATGCGATGAGCGACGACGAGCTCCGCGGCATGACTGAGGAGTTCCGCTCACGTCTCGCCGACGGTGCCTCGCTCGACGAGCTCATGCCCGAGGCGTTCGCCACGGTGCGCGAAGCCGCGCAGCGAGTGCTCGGGCAGCGCCATTTCGACGTCCAGATCATGGGTGGCGCAGCCCTTCACCTGGGCAACATCGCCGAGATGAAGACCGGCGAGGGCAAGACCTTGGTGTCGACCCTTCCGGCCTACCTCAACGCCCTCGAGGGCAAGGGCGTGCACATCGTGACGGTCAACGACTACCTCGCCAAGTACCACGCCGTGTGGATGGGACGTGTCCACCACTTCTTGGGCCTGAGTGTCGGCATGATCCTGCCGAGCGTGTCACCCACCGAGCGACGAGAGTCGTACGCCGCCGACATCACCTACGGCACCAACAACGAGTTCGGCTTCGACTACCTGCGCGACAACATGGCCGACGACATCGCCGAGTGCGTACAGCACGGGCACAACTTCGCCGTCGTCGACGAGGTCGACTCGATCCTCATCGACGAGGCCCGCACACCGCTCATCATCTCCGGTCCCACCGAGGACGAGGTCATGTGGTACGGCGAGTTCGCCAAGATCGTCGGTGCCATGAAGATC
>NZ_JACMOM010000237.1 GCF_014378035.1 Aeromicrobium sp.
CGTTGGCACCGAGCACATCCCCGGCATCCTGCGCGGCCTTCAGCGCGGCCCCGTCGGCGAGCAGCGCGCGTGCCGTCTTCTCCTGCACGTTGGGCACGGAGCGGATCTGGCCGGGAATCTTGTCCTCGACGTTGTGGCACTGGTCGAGCATGAACGCGACGCCCGAGTCCGGTCCGAAGCCGCCACCGCGGATCACCTCGTAGAGGATTCGGAACAGCTGGAACGGGTCGGCGGCGCCGACGATGAGGTCGTCGTCGGCGTAGAAGCGGGAGTTGAAGTCGAAGGAGCCGAGTTTGCCGAGACGCAGAAGCTGGGCCACGATGAACTCGATGTTGGTGCCCGGCGCGTGGTGGCCGGTGTCGAGGCAGACGAGGGCGCGCTCGCCAAGGGCCGAGACCTGGGCATAAGACGTACCCCAGTCTGGAACGTCGGTGTGATAGAACGCCGGCTCGAAGAACTTGTACTCGAGCACGAGTCGCTGGCTCTCGCCGATGCGCGCGTAAATCGTCGCGAGCGACTCCGCGAGGCGGTCCTGCCGTCCGCGGATGTCGCCCTGGCCCGGGTAGTTCGTGCCGTCCGCGAGCCAGATCTTCAGATCCCGCGAGCCGGTGGCGTGCATGATGTCGATGCACTCGAAGTGGTGGTCGATGGCCTTCTGGCGCACGGCTGAATCGACGTGGGTGAGGCTGCCGAGCTTGTAGTTGTCGTCCTGGAACGTGTTGCTGTTGATGGTGCCGAGCGCGACGCCGTGGTCGGTCGCGAACGCGCCGAGGGCCGCGTAGTCGTCGACCTTGTCCCACGGGATGTGCAGGGCCACCGTCGGAGACAGGGCCGTGTACTTGTTCACCTGCGCGGCATCCGCGATCTTCTCCTGAGGCGTGCGTGGGGTGCCCGGCGTGCCGAACACCTTGAATCGGGTGCCCGAGTTGCCGAACGCCCACGAGGGAAGCTCGATGGCCTGCTGGGCGAGAGCGGACGTGATTCCAGAGAAGTCGGTCATATCAGTACTCATTCGTTTCTGGGTTGCGTTTCCGATATCTAGCGGCCTTCGCCGACAAGGGGGTGGATGGGCACCGTGATAGACACGTGGCCGGTGGTGAGGGCCCGATCATGTTGGCCGGGAAGACGCAGCACGCCCTCCATGCCGGCGGGTACGTCGACGTCCACGGTGAGCTCGTCGCCCGCCACGATCCAGCGCACGGTGACGCGGCCGTGAGGGGTGTCGAGCGCCGTCTCGGCCTCCGTCAGGCCGCCTCCCGGCTGGGGCGCGATGAGCACCCTCGAATAGCCGGGAGCGAGCGGGGCGATTCCGCCGACGACGCGGTGCATCCAGTCGGCCACGGCACCGAGGGCGTAGTGATTGAACGACGTCATCTCGCCTGGGTTGATGCTGCCATCCGGCAGCATGGAGTCCCAGCGCTCCCAGACGGTGGTCGCGCCCATGGTCACCGGGTAGAGCCACGACGGACATTCGCGCTGAAGCAGGAGCCTGTACGCATCCTCGAGGTGGCCCGTCTGGGTGAGGGCGTCGGTGATGAACGGCGTGCCGGCGAACCCGGTCGAGATGCGGTAGCCGCTCTCGGCAACGAGTTCGGCCAGCCGAGTGCCGGCTGCTTCCTCATCAACGGTGTCGAGCAGGCCGAAGACGATCGCCAGCGCATAGACGGTGGTGCAGTCGCTGAACACGCGACCGCCGTCGACATAGTGCTCGTTGAACGCGGAACGCAGGTCCGCCGCCAGTTCGACGAACTCGGCGTGCTCCGCCTCGCGAGCGAGCAGCTGGGCGGCCTCGGCGAGGATCGCCGCCGACCGGTACGCACAGGCCGTCGCGACGACGCCGAAGTCGGCCTTGGCCTTGATCGGGTCCTCCGGAGGTGCGTCGGGATCGAGCCAGTCGCCGAACTGGAATCCCGTGTCCCACAGGCCGTTCGGTGAGAGCAGGGACCGCACCCGACGAACGTGGGAGACCATGGACTCGAACTGGTTCTCCAGAATCCGCTCGTCGCCGTACGCCTGGTAGAGCGCCCAAGGGACCCAGACGCCTGCATCGCTCCAGATCGCCGTCGACTCCGTCTCGGGGAAACTGCCCGGGAGGTCGAGGTACTTCAGCACGTCAGGCACGACGTAAGCGATGATCCCGTCGTGGTGGGCCTGTTCGAGCGCGACGTTGCGGAGCCAGTCGCTGAGGAAGGGGTCGACGTTGAAGAGGAACGCAGCGGTCGGCGCGAAGGCCGCGATGTCGCCCGTCCAGCCCAGTCGCTCGTCACGCTGCGGGCAGTCGGTTGGCACGTCGACGAAGTTGCCGCGCATGCCCCAGACGACGTTCTCGTGGAACTGGTTCAGCATCGGGTCCGACGTGCGGAAGGTGCCAGTGCGTTCGAGCTCGGATCCGATGGCGACGGCCGTGAGGTCCTCCGGCCTCAGTTCGCCGGGCCAGCCGGAGACCTCCGCGTAGCGGAAGCCGTGGAAGGTGAACGTGGGCTCGAAGGTGTCCTCGCCGCCGCTCAGGATGAACCGGTCGGTCGCAAGCGCCGACCGCAGCGGCCGCGTGCCGAGCTCACCGTCCTCGAGCACCTCCGCGTGCCTCAGCGTGACCTCGCTACCTGCCGGGCCATGCACGCGCGCGCGCACCCAGCCCACCAGGTTCTGGCCGAAGTCGACGAGGGTCTTGCCGGACTCCGTGGTCCACATCTTCTGGACGGGCAGCTCGTTCCAGGCGGAGACCGGCGGACCGATGTACGGCTCGAGCGAGGCGGTGTCCAGGTCGAGGACGTGCACACCGACCCAGCCGTCCGCGCCGAACCCCGGCTTCAGCCACGCGTCGTCGCGCAGGCCGGCGTCGATGGTCTCGCCGTCGTACAGGTCGTTCACGAGCACGTCGCTCGGGCCGGCCGACCAGCTCTCGTCGGTCGTCACGGTCTGGGTCGTGCCGTCCTCGAAGGCGATCTCGAGCTGTGCGAAGGCGCCGAGCTCGTCGCCGTAGAACGCGCCACGGCCGCTCCATCCGAGGCGACCACGGAACCAGCCGTTGCCGAGCGCGAGACCGAGAACGCAGGTGTCCGCAAGCTGCTCGGTGACATCGTAGGTGGCGTAGCGGAGCCTCCACTCGTAGCTGCTCCAGCCCGGCGTGAGAAGGTCATTCGAGACGCGCTGCCCATTCAGCCAGGCCTCGACGATGCCGTGGGCCGTGAGGCTCAGGGTCGCCCGGGTCACCGCGCCGTGGCCCTCGTCAAGCCGGAATTCCTGCCGCAGCAGCGGCGCTCCGGCAAAGTCCTCGTCGGCCGCGATCAGTTGTGCTTGCCAGTTCACGTGGTGTCTCCAGTGTGTGTGTTTGTTTGTTTGTGTCGGTCGTTCCGGGTCGGCGGGGTCGCGTAGGCGTCCCCGCCCGAGAGAGGTGGTGGGTCAGCCCTTGACGGCGCCGCTCGTGATGCCGCTGACGATCTGCCGGTTGAAGAAGATGTAGGCGATCAGGGGCGGGATCGTGATGAGCAGGATGGCCATGAAGAGTAGGTTGAAGAAGCTCAGATTCTGGCCCGAGAACGTGTAGAGGGCGAGTTGCACCGTCACGTTCTCGTCTCCAGGAAGGAAGTAGAGCGGGCCGGCGAAGTCGTTGAAGACGAAGACGGACTGCACGACGATCACGGTCACGATCACTGGGCGCAAAAGGGGAAGCACGACTCGGAAGAAGAGCCTCACCGGGCCCGCGCCGTCGAGTACCGCAGCCTCGTCGAGCTCGCGGGGGATGTTCCCCACGAAGGCACGGAACAGCAGGATGCAGAACGAGAGGCCGAAGGTGGCCTCGACCAGGATCATCCCGGGTATCGTCCCGAACAGTTTGAGCCCCTGAAGCACCCAGATCGTCGGAACAACTGCGGGCGGCACGATCAGGCCGGCGAGCACGAAGAAGTTGACGACCGGGCCCCACTTGCTCTTCTTGCGGGCGAGAACGTACCCGGACATCGCCCCGATGACGACCATGAGGGTGACCGAACCGATGGTCAGGACAGCGCTGTTGAGGATCGCGCGCCCGATTACGCCGTTATTGGACGCCAGCGTGTCGACGAAGTTCTGGAAGAACTGCCATTGCGTGGGCCAAGAGAACGCGAGGGTCGATGCGTCCGCGGGGGTCTTCGACGCCTGAAGGAGCACGAACACGAACGGGATCAGGAATACCACCGCGGAGACGATGATCGCGATTGTGCCGACGATCCAGGCACGGCGCCGTTCGCGGATCACAGTTCAACCTGCTTTTTGTTGAGGAAGTATGAGAGCGGCACCATGATCACGGCGACCAAGACGAAGAGCACGACGTTGCCCGCCGTGGAGAGGCCGAAGAAGCCGGCCTGGTATTGCTTGTAGATCACCGAGGCGAGCACGTCGCTGGTGAAGCCGGGACCGCCCCCTGTGGTGACCCAGATGATGTCAAACGACCGTAGGCCGCCGATGAGCGAGAGGATGATGACCGTCGC
>NZ_JACMOM010000238.1 GCF_014378035.1 Aeromicrobium sp.
CGAGCGGTGGCGGTGGGATGTGACCTCCAAAATTCAACTATTCCGCCATCGGCCGGTTCCTAGAATCGTTGGAATTGCAGCATATTCGTATCACGGTGATATGTCTGGATCCCGCTAGATCACACCAATGTGTGCCCAAAATGTGCCCACGGATCGCCGAGAATCCCCCTCGGTTGGTCCTGCCCAGCCCCCTGTCGCCTGACGTCACGACGAGGGGTGACGGGCCTCGCCGAGCAGCGTGTGGAGCCGTTCCTCCAGTCGGTGCACGTGTGGGTCCGTGATGAATCCATCGATGCGATCGACGGAGCGGTCCACCAGCACTTCGCCGGTGAGGGGGCCGGGCGAAGACGGCAGCACGAGAACGCGGTCCGACATCCGCACCGCTTCCCGGATGTCGTGGGTGATCAGCAAGATGCTCCACCCGTTGGCTGACCAGATCTCGAGCAACCACCGCTGCAGCTCGTCGCGGGTGATCGCGTCGAGCGCGCCGAACGGTTCGTCAAGCAGCAGCACCGGCCGGCCCTGCACCACGGTGCGCAGGAATGACACCCGTTGCCGCATCCCGCCAGACAGCTGACGAGGGTAGAGCCGTTCGGTGCCGACCAGCCCGAATGGCTCGAGCAGCTCACGGACTCGTCGGCGGGCCTCGCCGCGCGGTACCCGCGCGACCTCGAGCCCGATCCCGGCGTTGTCGATGATCCGCCGCCACGGCAGCAGAACGTCGCGCTGAGGCATGTAGGCGAAGGGCCTCTCCCGGGCAACGGGCGAGCCGTCGAAGCAGATCTCACCGGCGTCGGGTTGCACCGCGCCGGTGAGGATTGACAGAAGCGTCGACTTGCCGCTGCCACTTGCGCCGACCAGGGCCACCACTTCACCGGCACCGACGTCGAACGAGATGTCGTCGAGCACCTGCCGCTCACCGAAGGCCTTCCGCACGCCACGCAGCTCGAGCGCACCCATCATCGTGTCGCTCTCTTCCCCGTGCTCCGCTCGATCCGCAGCCACGGGACGAACAACCGCTCGACGATCACGACCGCTCCGTAGAGTGCGAGCGTGAGCACCGTGCTCACGAGCACCGCGGCCAGCACGAGGTCTGTGCGGAAGACGTTCTTCGCCGACTGCATGTAGACGCCGAGCCCGCTGACCGCGCCCGCGTACTCCGCAAAGATCGCGCCCACCACTGCATACGTGATCGAGATGCGCAGCGACGAGAAGAACGACGGCACCGACGCGGGCAGCCGGATCATGCGGAACACCATCCAGCGCGAGGCGCCCATCGAGTGCAACAGATGCTCCGCCTCGGGCTCCGCAGAACCGAATCCGCGCATCAATCCCACGACCATCGGGAAGAACGTGACGAAGGCGACGAGCAGGACCTTCGGCAGCAACCCGAAGCCGAACCACAGCACGACGAGCGGCGCCAGGGCGATGAGCGGCAGCGTCTGGCTGATGATCAGCAGTGGCAGGACGGCCCGGTGAAGCACACCGGAGAAGTCGAGCAGCGTCGCCACGAGGAATGCAGCGGTCACCGACAGCGCGAATCCGGCGAGCGTCGCGAGGAGCGTGGGGATCGTGTTGCGCCGCAGCGCGTCGCGCTCGGCCCAGCCTGCGTCGAGAATCCGCGTCGGGGACGGCAGCATGTTCGCCGGCACCATGCCCGCCGCCGACACCGCCTGCCAGATCGCGATCAGGACGAGGAAGGCGACGAGCGAGGGCCCGACAACGACGATCCCGCGAGACACCAAGCTGCTGTCGCGCGCGGACGAGCTCGGGACGGACGCAGTAGTCACGCGACTGAGTTTCACGTCCGTCCGTACCTCACTGGAGATACTCGTCCGTGTAGTACTCGCTCCAGTCAGGCTCCTCGGTGACGGCCTTCCCCTCGGAGTCGGTGAGGAAACCGCCCTTGACCAGGAACGCGCCGAAGGCGTTCCAGGCATCAGGGTCCGCCGCGCCGATCGCGCGATCCGCAGAGACCAGGTAGCCGTCCTCCGCCAAGAGCTCGGCGCTTCGGTGGACGAGCTCCTTCGCGGTGCCGAGCGTGTCGGGGTTGGCCTTGATCAACAGGTCGGCGGCGCGCGCCGGATGCTTCGCCGCGTAGGCGTATCCCCGTGCGACGGCCTGCACGAAGGCTGCCGCGTCCTTGGGGTGCTTCTTGAGGTAGGCATCGCTCGACACGATGCCGGTGGACTGCTGCTCGGGCACGCCGAAGTCCTGGTATCGGAACGACTGGTACGGGTGTCCGTCGATCTGCGTCTGCAGGTCCTCCCACGTCGCGACCGAGAGGGTGAAGTCGATGCGGCGCTGCGCGAGGGCCTCGTAGGCGCCGGTGTCGAGGGCGACCTCCTTGAACGTGCCCTTCCCCCCGTCGCCCTGGATGGTCGCCTCGGCGAGAGCCGAGTAGAGCGGAGCCCCGAAGCCGCCGAAGACGCGACCGTCCAGATCAGCCGGTCGGGTGATCTCGTCGCGGTCGCCGAGCACGACGAGCCGCCCGGTGTCGGTCTGGGTGACTCGGTACACGGAGACGAGGTCGAGCCCGGCGGTCCGAGCCGTCTGGACGTTCGACTGACCGGCGATCCCGAAGTCCGCCTCGCCGGCGGCGACGAGCTGGGACGCCGAGGTGGAGCCGTACGGCAGGATCTCGACGTCCAGTCCGGCGTCGTCGAAATAGCCAAGTTCGTCGGCGACGTACACGCCGATATGGTTGGTGTTGGGCGACCAGTCAAGCGCGAACGTGACCTGAGCGGTCCCGGACGCCGATCCCGACGACGAGTCGCTGGCCCCGCAGGCGGTCAGCGCGAGACCACCGGCCGTGACTAGGGCCAAGGCCGCGAGGGCCCGGCGGGGGAAGCGTTCGTTGGTGGTGCGTGGGCGTGTAGTGGTGTGGTGACGCATCGAAGCGTGCCCCTGATCTCTCGTTGGGCACGGGTGCTCTCAGAGAAGTCTCCCTCCCTGGCATGATCCAGACGAGGTATGACGGTCGAAGGTTGGAAACCTTCCTCTCAGCCCGGCCTACCGGACTCCCGTGTGCGGCACAGCGTAGCAACGCACCGGCGCCGGCCGACCGCGCCCATCTCCTAGGGTGGTCGCCGTGAACTCATCGATGACAGCTCAGCAGTACGGCGTGGGCGCCCGCGTCACCCTCTCGGTCTACGACTCGGGGTACGTCCAGATCATCCTGGCCGCGCTCGCCGACGCCGATACGACCGGTCTGACGATTGAGACCAACGACATCTCGACGTTCGTCATGGGGCCCGAGTCCCGCGTGCTGGGGTTCATCCGGGACGTCATCGCGGGAGCAGCGGCCAGCGGTGCTCACCTGTCGGCAGCAATCCTGCTGTCACGCGGGTGCCCCGGCGAGCTGCAGTGCGCGCTGCCGCCAGGGGTCGCCGCGCAGGGGTCGGATCCTGTCTCGCTCGAGCCTGCCGGCGTACGGGCCCGTGCCCACTGGTCGCTGTACCCGCTGCTGGACGGCGAGTCGACCGGCGAGCACATGACACCGATCTACGCGGCGATCGAGCGGGCCAAGGCCGAGGGCGTCTACTCCGGATCGGATCACTACGCGACCCGTCTGGATGGCGATCTCGCCGCGGTGCTGCAGACCGCGGCGAACGCCTGGATCGCGGTCGGTGCCACCGTCCAGCACGTCGTCACGCACCTGACCGTCTCGATCAACAGCCCCTCACCGATCGATGCCTGACCCATCGTCTTCGGGGCCTGCCTCGCAGCGCAGCATGCACCTCGTGGGCATGGTGAACCCGCCGACCAGCCAGTACGCCGAGAACTGGCGGAACCCCCTCGGCCGCGCTGACTGGTTGAGCGGACGGTTCTTCACAGATCTGGCCCGCACGCTCGAGCGCGGGTGCTTCGACCTGATCTTCTTCGCCGATGCGCTCGCGGTACCCGAGGACGCGGCTGGCGAGTACGCAACCACGCTACGCACCGGCGGGAAGGGCAGCATCTATCTCGATCCGATCACCCTGGTCGCCCTCGCGCATGCGGGTGGGCTTGCCGTCCCGTGTGCCCCCAACAGGTAGAGGCGGATAAATGACGTGGCAACCGCAGTGTCCCTGTGACCGCCTCGGCGCTCTATCGTGGCCAGAGGTCCGGGAGGCCCGGAAGGGTTCGACCTGAGGAGGAATGTATGAGCACCGCACCGTTTCGCAGTCCGGGCACATACCGGCGCCCTGATGGCAGGGAGATGGTCGGGCTCAGCGGGCACAGGCAGACGCCCGAGTCCGTCGCCTACAGTGCGGCAGGGGAAGCCAGGGACGCGCGGGGATGAGCAGGACCAACCACCGACCACCCGACCAGGCACAGGCCGATACCAGTCAGCATCGCGTTCTGGTACAGAAGGCGTACGACGAACCGTCGCTGTTTGCGCCGGAGAATCTGCTGCGCGAGGCCCGACGTCAGAAAGCGCTGCCGAACGTCCCTGTCCCCGAGATCGCGCTGCTCGACCCGGACGGCGACATCGTCCGTCACCTGACCTCGACCGGCACCGGTCGCCGTCACCCCGGCTGGGCCTGCTACCACACCGACATGTGGGTCACCGACCTGGACGGCATCGAGGTCGGTGTCGTCGGAATGGCGGTCGGGGCACCGTTCGCGGTGCTCGTCGCCGAACAGCTCGCGGCGTCCGGAGCACGTCTGGTCATCAGCATCACCTCGGCGGGCCTGATCACCCCCGCCGGGAAGCCGCCCTACTTCGTCCTCATCGACCGTGCCCTGCGCGACGAAGGCACCAGCGGCCACTATCTACCACCAGCTACCTGGAGTGAGCTCTCCGAACGAGTCGCAAGCCAGCTCAACGACGCGTACGACGGACTGTCCGAGCCCGTGCACCGGGGTGCCTCATGGACGACCGACGCGCCGTACCGGGAGACCGCCTCGACCGTGGCGGCCGCTCAGGAGGCTGGCATCGCGTGCGTCGAGATGGAAGCCGCCGCCCTATACGCCTACGCCGCCGCACGCACCCGCGACGTGGTGTGCATCGCACACATCACAAACACGATGGCGACCCTTGGCGACGACTTCGAGAAAGGCAAAGGCAACGGCGTCCCTGCCGCGCTCACGGTCGCCCGCGCCACCGCCGCCGCGCTCACCAGCGAGGGTTTGCCCCAAGACCGGACGACATGAGCCTGGCCTGCCGCTGCGGTACTGCGCCACCTTGGCTACTTCGAACGCGAGCACACCGCCCGCCGGCGAGCCGATGACGCATCGATCGTCGTGACGCCCCTCGTCGTCCTGTGGGGACCGATCCAACGTGACGTGCCAACTTCGGCGCGGGTACAGGACGTCGACTTCATCGCCGGACCATCGACGGCCAACGCTCAGAGACCGTGTCCCTGGAGATCCCCAACCTCGACGCTATCGCCCTGACCGACATCTGCTCAGCGCCATGAAGATGACGAATCTCAGCCCAATCCTGCAA
>NZ_JACMOM010000239.1 GCF_014378035.1 Aeromicrobium sp.
CAGCGCTCGGCGGCTGGGTCCGCGAAGGACGCCTGGCCTTTCGAGAAGACATCGTCGAGGGCCTCGCTGAGCTCGGCGCCGGCTTCGCCCGCCTCTTCGCAGGCTCCAACCAGGGCAAGATGATCGTGCAGCTGTGATGCCCGGAAACCCAAGCGGAGCAGCACGCCGTGCCGCCCGAGACGTCAGCCTGGAGGTCGTCCCCCGAGCGGCAACAAGGCCGTCGGACACCGCGTCCGCGCACCCGACTCGGCGCCGCGCACCTCGACTCGCCCGGCCGACCTCCCTGGCCTGTCCCGCTGGACCGGCGGCGGGTCGAACACCGACCACTGCGGGCGTGTCTCACCCCCTGCCAAGGCCCCGAGACGAGAGACTGGATCTGGGGTCAACTGTACGCCGTATCGTGTTACTTCAACGAGACCGAGAGGCACTTCCGTGCTCAAGGGCCTGACCGGCAAGTCCATCGTCGTCACGGGTGCTGGGGCCGGCATCGGCGCCGCGACATGCCGCCGCCTCGTCGCGGAGGGCGCGCAGGTCGTCGCAGCAGACATCGACCTGGCTGCCGCAGAGGCCATCGCCAAGGAGATCGGCAGCAACGCCGTCGCGCTGCGTGCGGACGTCAGCACGCCGGATGGGGCGGCGGCCTGCGTGTCGGCCGCGGTCGACGCCTTCGGGCGCCTGGACGCCTTCCACGCCAACGCCGGCGTCGAAGGCCGTGCCCACCTGGTGTCGGACTTCGACCTCGCGATGTACGAGCTGGTCTTCGGTGTCAACGTCCGTGGTGCCTTCCTCTGCGCCAGCGCTGCCCTCAGGCGGCTCACCTCACAGGGGGACGGCGGCGGCATCTTGTTCACGTCGTCACTGGCCTCGCTCCAGGGCACGCCCTCGATGGCGATTTACACCGCCTCGAAGCATGCTGTGCACGGGCTGGTGCGCTGCCTCGCTCGGGAGGTGTCGCCAGGCATCCGCGTCAACGCGCTCGCCCCCGGTGTCGTCGACACCCGGATGATGCGCTCCCTCGAGCAGTCCATGGGCGCGGCCGGCGGCACGGACGCTGCAACCCTGAGGGCCGGGCTCGAGGCCGCCGTCCCGATGAGGCGCTACGCCAGCGTGGACGAGATCGCGGCCACGGCCGCCTGGATCCTCAGCGACGAAGTGCCCTACGTCCACGGAGAGACAATCACCGTCGGTGGTGGCCTCACACCGTGACCCGGCGGGTCCCCGTTGCCGCCGGTCGGCCGGCACGGCAGGTCTTGGACGCACCCACCTGACGCGGACGTCGGGCTTCGTCAAGGCCAGAGGTCCCTCGTCCGGTGTGGCTCAGGCTCCCCGGTCTGTTGCTCCCACGAGGAGGAACCCCCCGTCGACACGGATCTCCTCACCCGTGATGTAGCGCGAGTCGTGCCCGACCAGGAAGCTCACGACGTCTGCGATGTCCTCGGGCTCCCCTGCGCGAGGTATCGGCAACGTGGCCAGGAGACGATCACGGCCTCCGTCCTCGTAGGCCTTCTGCGACCCAGCCGTACGGATGAGTCCAGGGGCTACTGCGTTCACCCGGATCCCCCTGGGTCCGAGCTGGACGGCCAGTTGACGCGTCAGCCCGAGGAGCGCGGCCTTCGTAGCGGGATAGAGACCCAGGTCGAACGGCGGGCAGCTCACGGCGATCGACGTCACGTTGACGATGGCGCCGCCCGGGTTGAACAACGGCAGCAAGTGCCGCACGACACGCCAGGCTCCGAGGACGTTCACGTCGAAGATGTCGCGTGCTCCGTCCTCTGTGCCCTCCTCGAACGTCTCCTGTCGCCAGTAGCCAGCGTTGTTGACGAGCACATCCACCGACCCGAACGTGTCGCGGAGCATTGCCGCGCACTGTCCCAGAGACTCGTCGCGCGAGACATCAGCGACGCACGCGGTGCCACCGACCAGCTCGGCCGTGCGCTCCGCTGTCTCCGCGACACGGTCCAGCGCGACGACGTGGTAACCGTCCCTGTTGACCCTCTGGGCGATGGCGAGGCCGATTCCCTGGCCGGCGCCCGTGATCACGGCGATCTTCATGCAACGTCGCTGGTGGCGCTTCGGTCGTAGATGATGTCCAGGTTGATGATCTTGCCGTTCTGGAACTGGAAGACGTCGACGACGGCGAACTCCACCTCCCGACCGGCCGGCGTGACGACGACGAGGTCGAGGAGCGCGAACCCGTAGTCACCGTCGACAGCGATCACGCGTGGTGTCGCCACATGGTGCGGGTATCGCTGGGGAACCCGCTGCCGGTAGGCCGCCGTCACCTCGTCGCGGCCGGTCACGCTCTCGGTCGACCAGTTGACAGTGCCGTCAGCGGCGAACAGGTCACCCAGGTCGTCCCACTTCTCGTCGTTGAGGAACCGGAAGTAGTTCTCGATCGCTTGCCTCATGAAGCTCCCTCTGGTGTCTGCATGGTGGATCGCTTGGCCTTGGCGAAGCGCTGCTGCGGTTTATGCCCCACCCAGCATCAGACCGCTGTCGCGCTGGTCAGCCAGCATGGGCGAGTGCTGCGCGTAGCCGCCGTCGGCCCGAATGACCTCACCCGTGATGAGGCGGGCAAGGCCTGAGGCCAGGAAGGCGACCACGTACCCCACATCCTCCGGCTTGCCCACGAGGCCCGTGTCGCTGTGGCGCGCGTACTTCTCGATCAGCTCCTCACCCATCGCGAGGGCCGGCGCAGTGAGGATGAGACCCGGGGCCACAGCGTTGGCTCGGATGCCCTGGTCCCCGAACTGCGAGGAGATGGACCGCACCAGCTGGTTGACCGCGGCCTTCGCGGAGCCGTACACGGTGAGGTTGATCTCCCCCACCAGTCCTGCAACCGACGTCGTGCAGATGATGCTGCCGCCGCCTCTGCGCAGCATGTGCGGGATCGCGTGCTTGCAGGTCAGTACAGCGCCCAGCACGATCGTCTCGAACTGCGTTCGCCAGCCCTCGACGGTGACCTCCGTGATCGCGGGGTCCCCTGGGTCGGCGAGCAGCGAGAGGTCCGCGGCCTGGCTGTGGAGGATGTCCAGCCGACCGTAGGTGTCGACAGCCCGACACATGAGGGCCACGACTTGTGCTTCATCACGCACGTCGCACTCGACTGCAACGGCGTCATAGCCGTCAGCACGCAGCTCCTCAGCACGGTCCTGCGTCTGCGCCACCCGGATGTCAGACAGGACGACGGACGCCCCGCACCTCGCGAGTGCACGGGCGCTCGCAGCGCCCATTCCCTGCGCGTCGGCGGCGCCGGTGATGACGGCGACCTTGCCGTTGAGGTCGATCACCGTCCATGTCCGTTCGACAGGTCCACGTCTTCGGCCCCACGCTGCAACCCAGCACTCCCGGAGTGGCTCAGCGCCGTCCCGCGCGGATCCCCCGTGGTCCAGGAGTTCGGATGGCCACGAACCCGCCAGATGGGGGTGGGCTCACCACTTCCGGCCAGTCCTCCTGCGGGTCTGCCACGATCCACGACTTCCTCCTCCATCGGAGCCATCGACAGGTCGATCCTCATCAGATCCTCGCCCTTCCTGTGATCGACGAATCGCCGCTCGTGACAGCCGTCGCTGTTCCTCGTCGCGCTGTTCCTTGTCGCGTGGTGGCCGACCAGGTCACACCGTGAGTACGGTGCAGGCGCTCGTCCCTGGCGTGCCGTAGACGTGAGTGAGACCGACCCTCGGTCCTCCTGGGACTTGACGGTCGCCCGCCCGCCCCTGGAGCTGGAGCACGACCTCGTGGACCTGTCGAAGTCCAGATGCCCCGACAGGCTCTCCGTTGGCAAGACAGCCGCCGTCAGTGTTCACGGGGATTCGGCCGTTCAGTCCGAGCTCACCACGATCGAGGAGCGACTGCTGCTCTCCGTGTTCACACAGACCAGTCTCCGCGAGGTGGATGATCTCCGCGCCGGCGTCGGTGTCCTGCAGCTGCGCCACGCCGACGTCTGACGGTGTGACACCAGCGCGAGCGAACGCCGCCGCGGCTGCGTCGATCGAGGGGCTGGCCTGGCCGGCACAGGGGGACAACCACGGCGAGAAGACCTCGAAAGAACCCAGCTGCCGAGTCCTCTTGGTGACTGCCGCGAGCATGACCGGCCGGCCGCAGAGGTCGGCCGCCCGGTCGGCGCGGGCGAGGACGACCGCGGCGGCGCCCTCGCTCGGCGAGCACAGCATGTACTGGGTCAGGGGTGCGTCGATGACGCGTGAGCTGAGGATCTCCTGCTCGGAGAGCACCTTACGCCGCCAAGCATCGGGATTGGCGGCTCCGTACGCGAACGACTTGGCAGCGAGCTGGGCAAGGAGGTCGTCCTTCAGAGCATGGACGTCGAGGTAGCGACGAGCCTTCATGCCGAAGTACTGAGGAGTGACCATCAGCCCGGTCTGTGCGTACCAGTCGCCGAACCCGTACTCCTCCGGCTTGGAGGCGAAGGCGCCACGAGGGTGCTTGTCGAACCCCACTGCGAGCGCGATGTCGGTCTCTCCTGCGCGGATGGCATTCGCAGCTGTCGCCAGCGCAGCGCCTCCGGTCGCGCACCCGTTGCGGACTGACACGAACGGAACCCCTGTCAGCCCGAGCGACGACACCATCGAGTCGGGCTTGCCAGACTCCTTGCTACCGCCCACCGCATATCCGACGTCACTCCAGGCAACACCAGCGTCTGACAGAGCCCGACGGGCGGCGTCGGCGCCCATGGCAAGACCGCTGTAGCTGGGTGCGTGTCGGCCGAAGGGCACCATTCCCACGCCGATGATGGCGACAGCTTCCTGTGCCGTCATGACCGCTCCTCTGCATGGAAGGCATAGGTCACGATCTGCTCCCCCGTGACGGCGGGCCACAGGTCAAGCAGGCTCAGCTTCATCGGCGTCCCGACCCCGAGGTCCTCGAGCTTCCCGGTGAGTCGACCCTCGACGATGACGTCTCCGAGGTCCACGTATCCGACACCGAAGGGCTTGAAGCCGCCTGCGGGCGCACGGTAGGGCGGCTTCGGCTCGAACGACTGGACCGTCCACGTCCAGAGCGTGCCGCAATCGGGAAGCTCGATCACCTCCATGATCGAACCATCGCCCCGCGGGCACTCGCCCTGAACGGGAAAGGTGACGGTTGCGCACACGGGGCACTTGGCTCCGGCGAGACGGGGCGGTTCGAGGGAGGCGAACAACGAGGGTTCGATGCTTGTGACGGCCACGGCTCTCCTACGGTTCGAGGGGCCCCGCGCGCCCGTAGCAGGCGCGCATCAGCCCCGGTGAGCTGGCGCATCGTCGATGCGCTCCAGGCAATGCGTCAGCGAAGGTGCCAGTTGGCCTCAGTCGATGGCGGTCCCGCCGTCCACCGACAGCAGCACGCCGCTGATCCCGGCGCCGGCGTCGGCGACCGTCCAGCAAGCAACACTTCGCGCTCCGTTCGTCGAGTCTCCCTTCCTGCCGCACGAGCTAGAAGGCGGTGTAACCACCGTCAACGGGGATGGCTGCTCCCGTCACATAGCTGGCAGCGTCCGAGATCAGCCACGCGACGACGTCTGCGATCTCAGCCGGCTCGGCCAGGCGACCCATCGGAGTGACGAGCTCCAACGAGCGGCGCGCGGCAGCCGGGTCATCGCTGCGGCCGAGGAACCTGTGGACCATCGGGGTGTTCACGAATCCGGGGCACACAGCGTTCACCCGCACTCCGGACGTCGCGTACTCAAGGGCCATCGATCGCGTGAGCCCGAGAACGCCTGCCTTGGAGGCGGTGTACGCCGAGAACCCCGCGCTCCCGACGAGGCCCATGATGCTGGAGATGTTGACGATCGCGCCGCCCTGCACGAGCAGTGAGGGAAGCGCCGCCCGCGAGACTGCGTACGTCCCGGTGAGGTTCACGCCGATCTGCAGGTCCCAGTCCCGGTGCGAGGTCTCGTGAGTCATCAGGGCCAGATCGGAGGGGGCACCTACACCGGCACTGTTGACAACAGCGTCGAGCCGCCCGTGCCGCTCGACGACGATGTCGACGAACGCCTGGACCTGCTCAGGGTCGCGGACGTCGACGGTCTCCATCCGGACGCCTTGGAAGCGGCTCTCCGTCCCCAGCGGCGCTAGGCAGAGGTCGCCCCCGCTCACCGTCGCG
This sequence comes from Aeromicrobium sp., assembly GCF_014378035.1. Classification (GTDB taxonomy): domain Bacteria; phylum Actinomycetota; class Actinomycetes; order Propionibacteriales; family Nocardioidaceae; genus Aeromicrobium. The sequence continues at coordinate 6,100 of NZ_JACMOM010000239.1, forward strand.
CCAAGCTCGCGCAGCTTGACCAAGGTGGCCGCCCCGATTCCGCTGGCTGCTCCCGTGACCAGAACGACCTTGCCGTTGAGCGGGCTCAAGGCTGCTGCGCCCAGACGAACGAGCCGGCGCTCGGCCGCGACGTGCCGGGGGTCATCGTGGCGTCGACGGGCGTACCAAAGCCGCTCAGCGCGGTGACCCCGAATCGTTCGTGCATCGAGCCGGCATCGTTCAACAGCTCTGCCCACTCGACGGTCTGCGTCGCCGCCGACAAGTCCTCGTGCGTCTCGAAGAAGAGCTCAGCAACCCGGTAGAACGCCGAGGGCATCTCAGAGCCGTCGGTGGCCAGGGTGAGGGTCAACCGCGTGGCGCCCGGAACCCGGGTCGCGTGCGGGACGTGGACCTCTGCGTAGTAGCGCTCGAACTCCCCGACGTCCTCCGGTCGGGGTGCCGACCAGCAGGAGACTGTCTTGACAGGCATGGCCGTTCCCTTCGTTCGATGTGTTCGGACTGGACGTCCACCACCGCCTCGTGGAGCCAGCAGCTCGCGGTCGCGTTGGGGTGGGCACACCGGTGGAACTGGCCATGCCTGGCGCGCATCGGACGACCGCCACGACCGACGCACCGGCGAGGTATTGCTTGACAGCGAAGAAGACTGTGGACAACGGCTTGGTCGACTGCTCCCACGACCTGGACAGGACCGCGGCTCCGGTCGGCGAAGGACCTCGGTGTCGAAGACACCGTGACCCGACCGCTCAACGTCGCGCGTGGCGATGTTCTCATCGAGCATGTTCGCGTCTCCACGTGATCGATCTCCCTGCCTCTTCAGTGCTGCTCGATCAGGCTGAGCAGATCCAGATCGACGATGGCGTTGGCGGAACGTTGCACCAACGGTCTGGCGAACCTGCTCGCACGCGCGTCGGAGAGATCGAGACTGCTCCCGATGACGATCGCGTACTCGAAGGGCCACAGCACAGCGAGGCGGTAGTCCTCCCAGCACTGCTCGACGGAGTAGTCACAGACGCCGAGCGAACGCAGTCGCGCGACGTACAGGGCTAGAAGGTCTCGCTCATGGTCCCTTCGCAGCTGTGAGTCCAGGTTCATGCTCAGGAAGTACGCCAGGTCGTGTGCGCCCTTCGACGTCATCACCGCTTGCCAGTCCAGGAGAAGGACAGGGCTCTGGTCCGGAGGAGCACCGAAGAGGATGTTGTCCAGCCGGCAATCCCCGTGGACCAGAGTCTGTGGGCTCCTGCCCATCGCTTCATGCAGCCGTGGCGCCGCGGCCAAGTACCTCGGTCCTGCTTCGATGATCTGGGGGCCGATGTCAGATCCGTACTCGTCGACGAACTTGTGCCATCCGCTTCGTGCCGCAGACAGCAAGCCGTCAACGTGGAGTTCTCCGTCGACGGTGGGAACCCACGACGTCTGTGCGTTGCGCCGGCCCCACCACTGAGCGTGCAGTCGAGCAAGGGCGGTGATGACGGCTTCCGCATCCCTGACGTCGCAGCCGACGGCCTGATCGCCCTGGCGGTACCCGCTCCCGTCATCGAGGAGCAGTACGAACTCACCCGTGGACAGTTCGATCTCCGCATGGAAGCACTGCGGAATCGAGTCGCCGAGGCCACCGGCCAGGTCGCGGAAGAAGCGCACCTCACGTTCGTGAGAGCGGAACCTGCGCGCCGTCGCAAGGTTCACCTCACTCAGGGAGGCGAACTTCGCGACGACGGAAGGCAAGGTGCCTGGGGCCTGGGTATGGGTCAGGTGCAGGCGCACGGTTTCGCTGTGCATGCCGAACCCGGAGGCCAGAGCCCCTCTCGAGAACGCCGAGACCCGAGAGGAAGCCTCGAGGGCTCGTGAGCCCACCAGGACCTCGGTCAGCCACCCGGCCGTCACGTCCCCCGCGCTGCGGGGAAACGACCTGTGGTGCTCGGTCGGTCGTGAGCCATCGACGTGAAAGATCACGTGGGGTCACCTGTCGCGGGGCAGAGACACGCCATCGGGACCGTGACGAGACGACCCGTGACAGCGGTCGGGTGGGACGGACCACCGTCGCGGCTCCGCCTTCGACTCGGTCGGTGTTGCACGGCCACCTCTGCCTCGACCGCCGCCGCCGGCGATGACTGGGCGCCGTCGACGAAGATCGGCAGGTCGACTCGCGAGAGGTGACACCACGGACTCTCGGGCGTCAGGACAGGCGTCACCGGAGTCGGCTTGAACGCGGGCATGCCCAGCCTCGCGTGGTCCACCGGGACATGCCCGTCCGGCTTCCGCAGAGCCCGTGCTGCGAGCGCGGGAGCAGTCACGCTGGCTCCTATAGGTTCGTGGTTGGAGCACTATCGTCTCCTCGACTGTAGTCATAGTCAAGAAACATTAACGAACGCGGCCCCGTCGAGACCAGGCCGACTCAGTTCGTGCGCAGGCTCACCCGGGGGGGCGACTCTTGACCCCTGACGCCACGGCCCAAGAAGGCAGCCGCACCACCGTGCACTCGCGCTTGCCGCCGAGCTCGGGGCCCTCGGACCCGAGCAGTCGGATGGAGAGGCTGTGGCACGATACTATCTAGATACCGTGCGTAGTTACTTATGCGCCGCGTCGTGTCTCGGGCCTCCTTGCACGGCCTGCACGACCCGCCCTACTGGAACTTCGCCTGCCCGACCCGCCCTCCTGGAAGCAGGCTCGCATGCACGCAGTCATCCTGGCCGCCCATCCGGACGGCCCCGTCTCGGCTCAGGACTTCGAGCTCGTCGATGTTCCGGATCTCGTGATCCAGCAGGGGCAGGTCCTGGTTCGAAACCTGTTCCTCTCCCTCGATCCCGGGGTTCGCCTCCTGCTGGGCGCCGAGGACGGCTACATCGCGCCTGTGCCCGTGGGAGAGCCTCTGGTGACCTTGGCTGTCGGTGAGGTGACGGCGTCGCGGCAC
>NZ_JACMOM010000240.1 GCF_014378035.1 Aeromicrobium sp.
CCGTAAGGTCGCGCGACGGCTCGTGCCTTTCATGGGTCTTCTCTACTTCATCAACTACCTCGACCGGACCAACATCGGGTTCGCCAAACTCACCATGAGCGAGGATCTCGGTCTGACTGAGACGATGTTTGGCCTGGCCTCTGGGCTGTTTTTCGTCGGCTACCTCTTCTTCGAGATCCCGAGCAACCTGGCACTGCATCGGTTCGGGGCACGGCGCTGGATGGCCCGAATCATGGTGACATGGGGCATCGTCGCCGCGGCTATGGCATTTGTGCCCACGGCGGGCTGGCTCTATGGCCTGAGGGTGGTGCTCGGTATCGCCGAGGCCGGCTTCTTCCCGGGCATGCTGCTTTACCTGACGTTCTGGTTCCCTCGGAAGGAGCGGGTTCGCCTAACGGCGCTCTTCCTGCTGGCGATCCCCATTTCCTCCGCGCTCGGGTCGCCGCTCTCAGCTGCGGTCATCCAGTTCGGTGATGGCCTGTTCGGGCTGGCCGGCTGGCGCGTGATGTTCCTCGTCGAGGGGCTGCCCGCAATACTCGCGGGGCTCATGACCTGGTTCTATCTCACGGACCGGCCGGCGCAGGCCAAGTGGCTCTCCGTGGAGGAGCGCACCTGGCTGACCGACACGATGGAAGCGGAGAACGAGGAGACTGCCCAACGCTTCCACTGGCCGTTGCGACGCGCGCTGACCGACCTGCGGGTGTGGGGACTGGGGATGGTCTACTTCGGTGTCGTCTACGGCCTCTACGCGCTCAGCTTCTTCCTGCCGACCATCGTCGCGGGTTTCGCCGAGACGTTCCAGACGACATACTCGCTTTTCGAGACCGGCCTCATCGTCGCCATTCCGTTCTCGATCGGCGCCGTGGCGATGGTCTTCTGGAGCCGGCACTCAGATCGCACAGGGGAGCGAGTTTGGCACGTCGCCGCCCCCACCCTCCTCGGTGCCGTGTCCATCCCGGTTGCGCTCTACCTGCAGTCGCCGTTCGCCGTGATGTTCGCCGTCACTTTGACCGCCATCGGCGTCTTCTGCGCCTTGCCGGTGTTCTGGTACCTGCCGACGACCTTCTTGTCGGGCGTTGGGGCGGCGGCCGGGATCGCCCTCATCAACTCCCTCGGCAACAGTGCGGGCTTCGCGGCGCCATTCATTACCGGCTGGCTCTCGGATACGACCGGAAACAACAAGGCCGGGTTGTGGGTCGTTGGCTTGGCCATGTTCGGGGCGGCGATGTTGGTGCTCCTGCTTCGGGCGGCACCGCGCCCCGACCACGAGGACCGACCGGACCCCGAGGTCGACTAGCGGGCCCTCGACGTCAACGAGCTGGTGTAGCTTCTCGCAGCCGACGCTGGGCTCAGGCGCGGCCTGACCCCAGCGAGGTCGCACTCTTGTTGAGCCGGAGCACTAGGTGCAGGTCTGTCGCACGGTGCGCCTCACGCCAAGTATCGCCCAGGAGACGGTCGAGGGTGTCCAGCCGACGATAGAGAGTGTTGGCGTGTATGCCGAGCGCCTGCGCCGAGGCGGAATGCCGTCGGCCGTGGTCAAGATAGGCATCCATGGTCGCGAGCAAGGGGACGCCCCTGCGCTTCTCCTCGCGTAGGACCGACCCCAGTTGTGCCTCGACGAGACCCGCCACCTCCTGGCGGCCGGTGTAGGTGAGCAGGATCCGGTATATACCGAGCCCCTGTGCTGTTGCCGCCTCACCGGAGCGGCCGAGCGTGGTCAGGACGTCGACCGTCTGCTGAGCCTCCCGGTAGCTCTGGGCGAGCTCAGAGGCGCCCCGCGCCGGACCGGCGATGCCTATCGTGCGCGATGTCCTGGCATGTTGACGCTGGCTGTCCAGCAGTTCGGCAGGGTCCTCACCCGGAACGACGATGAGCGTGCGCGTGCCGTGCTCGGCGATGACGCTGCCGGCGGGCAGCTGGAGGTCCTCCTTGGTCGTGATCGGCTGGTCATCGTCGACGATCTGCAGCACCATCACGCAGTAGGTTCCCGCCGGGTCCAGGCCGGCGAGGCGGGCCTGCCGCTGCATACCCTTGCTCGTCATGCTCGGTCGAGTGACGAGGTCGAAGAGGAGGGCATTCCGAGCCAGGACGGTCGCCTCCGCTGCCGCCTGCTCGGCGATCAGGGAGAGTGCCACGGCCGGCACCGCACGATCGAGCAACAGCAGCTCATCTGACGCGGGTTCGCCGGTGCAGGTCAACACGAGCGAGCCGAGGTGGCGTCCGGCGAAGAGCACGGGACGTGAGACGAGGTGTCGGTCCGAGAGCTCTATGGTTGCTCCGGCTTCCGGTGCGGCCGTAGCCACGGTTGCTTGCGCCCGGTCCATGTCGTCGTTCAGGGCGAGGTCGCCGGGCAGTGATGACCCTTGCGGCACGAAGACGACGGGCTGTCCGGACAGACCCGAGATCTCCTGAATGAGGTCGTCTACGTTGCCGCCGCGCAGCACCACTTGCGTCAACGTCTTGTCCCACTGCAGGGTCTGCTCAAGCTCCGAAGTCCGTCGCGCGAGCTCGTCGTTGACGGCGTTGAGCCGGGTCACAGTGGACTGGTACTGCGCGACCGACCTGGCGTTTTCGATGACCATGGCCGCGTGCGCGGCCAAGGCCGAGAGCAAGGCCACGTCCTCTTTCCGGAAGTGTCGCTCCTGCCTTGTGCTGGCGAACAGAGCGCCAAGCACCTGGCCGCGCACCTGGAGAGGAACCCCCAGCAGCCCGCGGATGTTCTCCGACCTGGATGCGGCGTCCGCCGTCGGGTCGTGGATAAACGACGACTCGGACTGGTAATCGTGAGTCCATACCGGCTCGCCCTTGGTGATTACCCCGGCAGCGAGCCCCTCTGTAAGCAACATCTCCAGCCCGAGCAGCTGAGAGGTGAGAGAGCCGCTTGCGACCTCGATGACCATGTGATCGTCGCGGACGAGGCCGAGGTAGGCCAGGTCGACGCTGAGCAGCCTCCTGGCGTGGGCGACGACCTCGCGCAACAACACGTCGTGGGCGCGCAGGGTCGTCAGCTGGCCGGCGATCTGGTTGAGAGCCGCCAGCTCGGCGGCACGCTGGCGTCGCTGGTCTAGCAGCTCCCTGAGCTGCAAGGCGGCGCTGAGGTCCTGATCTGCCGCCGCGGCTGCCGCTGCATCAGCACCCGTGGTCGCACGATCTCGCAGCCGAACCAGCTCCGAGATGGGTGCCTCGGCTACCAAATGGTCCAGCCAGCTGTCTTCTCTGGCATCCGAGTCGGCTGGCGGAACGCTTACTCCACTGCTATCGCTCATTGATGGAGAGTATCTCCATTGAACGCCGTCCGGCTCACGGCTACGTTGAAGAGCACTTCCGCAGTGCCCTGAACGTCCCCCAAACCTGCCTTCAAGAGGTGATCACCGTGTTGATCGACGCGCTGCAACGTGAGCTTCCTGCGGACCGGCTGGTGCTGGACCCCGATGTCATGCGCGGCTACTCATACGACCAAGCGGAGTGGGCTGCACACACCCTCCCGGACGTCGTGGTGCGGCCCCGCAACGCCGCCGAAGTGCAGACGGTGGTCCGGCTCTGCATCGAGCACGACACGCCGCTCGTCACGCGCGGCGCCGGGACGGGGCTCTCCGGCGGCGCAAACGCGACAGCGGGATGCGTTGTCATCGTGATGGACCGGCTCAACGCCATCAAGGAGATCAACCCGCTGGAACGGCTCGCCGTCGTCGAGCCCGGAGTGATCAACGATGACCTTCGCGCTGCATGCTGCGAGCACGGGTTGTGGTACCCACCCGATCCCGCCAGCGCCTCATCATCCACGATCGGCGGCAACGTCGCGACAAACGCGGGCGGCTTGTGCTGTGTGAAGTATGGCGTCACCAGAGACTACGTACTGGGCATGCAGATCGTCACCGGCTCGGGGGACCTCGTCAGACTCGGCCGGCGAACCGCGAAGGGCGTCGCGGGCTACGACATGGCTGGACTGATGGTTGGCTCGGAGGGCACGCTGGGCGTGATCACCGAGGTCACGGTCAGACTGCGCCCCATGCGTGAGCCGGAACGAACCGTCGCCGGCTACTTCGACTCCATCGTCGACGCAGGCCGGGCTGTCAGCGCAGTGGCCGCTGCAGGCGTCACGCCCTCGGCGTTGGAGCTGATCGACCGGCACTGCCTGGAGGCTGTAGACGCTTGGAAAAACATGGGGCTGTCCGTCGACGCGAACGTAGTGCTGCTGGGGCGCACCGATGCACCGGGAATCGTTGGTGAGCAGGAGGCCGCCACGATGCTGGACTGCTTCTCTTCCGCCGGGGCCAGCTGGGCTGCGCAGTCCACCGATCCCGAGGAAGCGGATGCCCTCTTCGCCGCAAGGCGGCTCGCGTATCCCGCGCTGGAGCGTCTGGGGCCGGTCCTCACCGAGGACGTTTGCGTGCCAAAGGCTCAGGTGGCGAAGATGCTCGAGCGCATCGAGCGGACCGCCTTGCGCCACGACGTCACAATCGCCAACATCGCCCACGCCGGGGACGGCAACCTCCATCCGCTGCTGGTCACGCCGGTGGGTGACGAGGCGGCAAGGGAACGGGCGCAAGCGGCTTTCGAGGACATCATCAGCGATGCACTAGCACTGGGAGGGACAGTGACCGGTGAGCACGGTGTCGGGCTGCTGAAGATGGCAGGCCTTCGCCAAGAGTTGGACAAGCCCGTCCTGGACATGCAGCGCGCCATCAAGGCAGCGCTCGACCCGCACGGGATCCTGAACCCAGGGAAGGTCTTCGAACCCCGGTGAGATCCGGGTTGTCCGAGTCCACCATCAGATCCGAAACGGATAAGTCGTCGTGGACCGGGTAAAGCGAAACCGGGCGCCTGTGGGATGTCCTGACCATGGCACGCGTTGCAGGCCGAAATAGCGGCCACGCGTCCAGTGTCAACTTCAAAGTCCTGCGAATCGCCCCCCCCGTTGGGACAAGCACCCGGCCGACATTGGCTGACCTTGTGCTGCACATCGGCGCAGGCGATGAGGGCGAACCAGTGATCACGATCATGGGCTGAAACAAAGACTGACACGGCGAGGACCGACACGCGGGGGAGTGCCTGTGGATGAACACCCTTCAAAAGCACTCCCCGCAGGCCAACCTTTCACCACGGCCGGCACTGCGCAGACTGGTGCCCTTCCTCACGCAAACTTTGATTCTCCGATCGAGTGGCCAAAGGTCACCGGGCGCCAAACGCTAGCCATTCCAAAAGCTGAGAACTGATGAACGGGGACGCCAAAAGGCGTCGCGGTGGTGATGAATAGTTTTCCCTTCCGGCCGATCAATTCTGTGCCGCACTCGTTCCACGCAACCGGGCGCTACGCGCCGGCCTCCACTTGCGGACTCTTTTTCGGCGCTGCGCTTATTTCCTCAAAGACTCAGCTCACTCCACCCGGTACCTCGGTGGCATTGCACTCGCTCTGACGGCACGTCATTTCTCTTTAGCCGGAAGGGGCAAACAACGGGCGGCACCCAGAGCCAGCTCACCCCAGAGTCCGACTGAGGAGTTACGTCATGGAGTCCACAATTTTCACCGCCAGAGGAACATCAGATCTTCTCGGAACCGTTCCCGCATTGTTCGGTTTCCACCCCGAGAACTCACTCATCGCGATCGCCACCTATGGGCTACGCAATCGTTTCGGATTCAGAACCGTCATGGGTCAGGCCGAGGGCATGTTGATGCAAGCGCTCCAGATCACCCCCGCTCAGGCGTTCGCCGTGCTCGTACGGCTCTCCCAGAGCAAGAACATCAAACTGCACCTGGTGGCCAGCGACATCGTCAGTCGCGGCATCCGCCCCGAGTTGTTCAACTGACGTTCCGGCTGGGCACCCCGCCGGCTCACGTCCACTCACGTCTCAGGACATCGCCGTCTCAGGACACCGCGGAGGGTGTGGCGTGGACCACGTCTCAGGTGCCGCTGAGGATGACGGTGGCCATGGCGAAGTCGTGGTCACGGCTGGTCGACACGTGCCACGCGTGGCGTCCAGGAACCAACAGGGTCCGGCGAAACGCCTCCCCGACGTGGCCGTGGAGTTCGATCGCCGGACGCTCCCAGTGATCGTGGACCACCTCGATCTCGGTCCACACCAGTTCTTCCTCGCCCAACGGCGGTGGTTTGCCGAAGATCGCGGCAGACCACGCCTTCACCACCGCCTCCTTGACCGCCCACAAGGCCCCTATCCGCTCCACCGCAGCGGGGTCTTGCGCACACACGCACGACGAGCCTGACCCCGGTGACCGATGGTGCACCACCCGGTGCTCCCGCCGGGTGAGGACGCGGTCGAGAAACTTCGATCCCGGCGTGGCCAACTGCTCGGCCATGCCTGACAACGACACCAAGTCCAACCCCACACCCAGGATCACCGCCGTGGCGCCTCGTCGGTCGTGACCGCGGCATAGCGACCTTCGGATCCGAGTCGGGCCGTCGGCTCCAACAGCATCGCCGCCTCGGTCTCGTGCGGGTCGGTGCCGTCGAGATCGTCGGGCAGTCGTCGCGACTGGACCGGTGTGAAGAGTTCCGCGCGGCCGAGCATCCCGGCTTCGCGGTGTCGTGTTCCGGCACGCAAGCGGGCATCGGACCGCTCGCGCCATCTCCCGAGCGCCGCCATTCCTTCGGCGGGAGTGTCGCCGCCCGCCGCGACGATCGCCTCGAATGCGGCGGGATGGACGAGCGCCACGAGTGCCGAGACGTGACCGAACCCCAAAGATGTCAACACGCCAGCTTTCACCAGCCCCCGTGAGCCGACGTCCAATGGCCTGCGCAACCACACCAGGTCGGGATGACTCGCCATCTTCTCGTCGACACAGTCCAGGGCGGCATTGGCAGGCAGTAGACCCGTGCGGAGGATCTGGGTCAGACCGCCGATCTGGAGTGCCGCGGCGCCGCCCTTCGTGTGGCCGACGACGGACTTCTGCGACACGACGAACAGGGGATTGCCCTCGGTCCGTCCCAGCGCGCGCGACAGACGGGTGTGCAGGTCCGCCTCGTTCGGGTCGTTCGCCAGGGTGCTCGTGTCGTGCTTGGACAGCACGGACACGTCGTCGACGGTGACGCCCAACGCCCGCAGGTTGCGAGCGAGCACTGATTCGGTGCCGTTCCGCCCTGCGGCCAGCGCGCCGATGCCCGGCGCGGGGATCGACGTGTGGGCGCCGTCGGCGAAAGTCCGGACGTAGGCGACGACGCCGAACACGGGTAGACCCATGTCCACGGCGATCGACGCGCGGGTTACCAGGACCGTGCCACCGCCCTGGGACTCCACGAAGCCACCGCGACGGCGATCGTTCGCGCGCGAGAGGAACCGCTCGCCGATGCCGCGGTCCAGCATCGACTGGGTGTCAGCAGTGGCGTTCATGGCTCCGAAACCCTCGATCGACTCGACCTGGATGTCGTCGATGGCACCGGCCACCACGAAGTCGGCCTTGTCGCGGAGGATCTTGTCGACGGCTTCGTCGAGCGAGACGGCCGCGGTGGCGCAGGCACCCACCGGGTTGATCATCGCGCCGTATCCACCCACCCACGACTGCATCGTGTGAGCGGCCACGACGTTGGGAAGGGTTTCCTGCAGGATGTCCTGTGGGAAGTCCTCACCGAGATAGCGGTCCACGAACAGTCGACGCATGGAGGACATGCCGCCGAATCCCGTGCCTTGTGTTGAGGCCACTTCGGCCGGGTGGACCACCGACAGGAGTTCGGCGGGGGTGAACCCGGACGAGATGAACGCATCCACAGCGGTCACGAGGTTCCACACGGCGATCCGGTCGATCGAGTCGATCATCGAGGCGGGGATTCCCCACCGAGCGGGGTCGAAGCCGGTCGGGAACTGACCGCCGATTCGGCGCGACATGGTCGCTCGCCGGGGCACCCGTACCTGAGCGCCCACCGTGCGCGTCACGGCCCATTCGCCGTCGTCAGCCACCCTGATGCGGGTGAAACGCGGATCGGCCTCCAGATACGAGCGCGCCTCCGCTTCGTCCCGCACGCTGAACGTCACGTCCCGGTCGAGGTGGATCGCCGCGGATTCGGGGGAGTGGCCTTCCTGCAAGGGGCCGTCCTCCACGAAGAATCTGACGCCGGACCGGGCGACGACCTCGTCGTGGAACCGGTCGAAGATCTCGGCCTCAGGAACCAGGTCACCAGCTGCGTTGTACCAGCCGCCGACCGGCGAGTCGCGCCACGTGACCAGTCCGGTCATCCAGGCGAGTTCCAGCACTCCGGCGCTGGTGAGCTCGACGGTGCTGTCCGGACTGATCCCCAACTCGGCTTCCCACCGTGTCCGGGACGAGCCCCACGGCCCGACCTCGCCGTAGCCGACGATCACGATCGTGTCCTCGAGGCCTGCTGTCACCTCGCCCCACTGTGCAGGATCGGGGTGCGGCCCCTCGGTCCGTGTCGGGGACGGCAGTGCGGCGACCATGACGTCGGTCACGTCGATCTTCTTCGCCGGGGCGGTGATTTTCGCGGGCGAGGCCGAGTTCCGGACGGTTGCGAAGTCGAGGTCGGTACTCAGCCCGCCGGTCAGGTCGGCGTCCAGCGGGGTGCGTGCCGCGTGCTGCCTGGCCGAGGTTGTGCACAGCTGGAGAAGCCGCGCGGCCATCTCGTCGGTGGACCAGGTTCGCACGCCCGCTGCCTCGACGGCTCGGACGAGTGGATCGTTACCGCCCATGAGCCCGGTGCCACGGACCCAGCCGATCCGAGGATGTGCGATGGACACCCGGTCGGCCCAGTCTGCTTCGACGTGCCAGCGGGAGACGATCGCATCGAACGAGGTCTTCGCCTCGGCGTAGGCTCCGTCGCCGCCGAACATGCCGCGATTGGGCGACCCCGGGAGCACCACGTGGAGCCGATGGTCGACCACGGTGTCGCGACCGACCGCGGCGAGCCCGGCGATCATGCGTTCGACGCTCCACAACAGCAGCCGCATCTGGTTCTCGGCCACCGGTCCCGCTTCGGCGAGCGTCCCGTGGACACGCGGTGCGGCAAAGGGGAACAACAAGGTCGGGAGCAGCGCCGGCTTCTCCACGACGGGTGTGCCGCCGACCGAGCGCGTCCAGACGGACCCCACCCAGTCGACGAGTGCATCGACGTCGCGGTAACTGGAGAGGTTCGCCTGGACGAGCCAGAGGCGGGCGCCCGGTGCGGCGTGGTGGCGGTAGAGCTCCTTGGCGAAGTTCAGGCGGCCGGCATCGAGTCGCGAGGTCGTCGCGATGACGGTCGCGCCCTCTGCCAGCAGGCGGCGCACGACGCCACCGGCGATCGAGTCAGGCGTGGCACCTGTCACCACGGCGACATCGTCGCGGTGTGCGCCGATGTTCGTGTCGTCGACTGGCCGGGCCGCAACCTCGGCGATCTGACGGAATCGCGTGGCCAGGTCACGGCGACCGTCGGTCTCGGCACGTTCGGCCCACCACGACGCCTGGGCGGACACGGCGGGCCCGGCCGCGGTGAAGTTCACGGAATCGGGCAGCGTTCCGTCGATCCAGAGCCGCGCGAGATCCTCGCGGACACTTGCCCAACGATCGTCCAGGAGGACCGCGCGTTCGGCATCGAAGGTCGGCGTCACGAGGTCCGCCCACCCCGACCCGAGTTCGGCGGACACGGCTGCCACCACGTCATGGTCATCGGAGGACTCCGCAGGGAGGGCGTGGCGTGCGCCCAGACCCAAAGTGTCCAACAGTTGGCGCGCGGTCGTCGCGAGGACACCAACGGGCCCGGTGACCTTCGCGGCGAAGGCGTCCAGGACCGCGGAGTCCACGGTCTGTCCAGCGTGGTTCGCGTCCGACGTCACCAGTGCCACGGTGATGCCTTGCCGGTCCGCCAAGGACCTGACCGCGGCGTCGACGAGCCCGTCGACCTCCTGTGCGGTGGTCGTAATGTCGGTCGGCAAGGTGCTGAGGTCGCCCTCGCGAGTCGAGGTCCCCTCACGGCTCCCGAGCAGGAGCTCGGCCGTCACGTGGGCCACCCAGCCTTCACCGAGACCCCACGCTGAGGTGACCCGATCGCTGATCCGGGAAGGCTTCACGTTCGCGGCACCCAGGAGTTTGCGCAACCGATCACGGATGGCTTCGGCCAGTACCGGACCGAAGGCGCGATAGTTGTGCACGAGCCTGTTCACCGTGCTGGACAGGGTCACGATGTCGGACTCTGCGGCGCCGTCGATCGAGGTCACCCCGAGTTCGGCCGAGAGGTCCATCAACAACTGATTGCGGCGCGAGGACACGCCGTTGGTCAGAGTCTCGGTCGTGTCGTCATCGCGAATCTGGTCGAGTCGGATTCGGGCGGAATGGGCCACGAGCACCCGCAGGGCCGAGGCCGCGGTGAAGGGAAGATCGGCCACGGCCTCGGCCGCCACCGCAGATGGCGTGACAGGTACTGGTTGAGACCCGGTGGCCGCCGCGGGTTGCGCAGTGGAGACCTCGGGTTCGTCGTCGTCCTCCTCGGCGCTGTCGATGGCCTGCACGTCGGTGTGCAGCACTCGCTCCAGGTCGCGTTGGAGATTGAGGACTGTCACGGAACGTCCGGAGAAAGCTGGCGTTGCCAGCGTCCGCTCGGCGAGGTTGGTCAACGTGGGGGAGCTGGCCAATCCGATCTCGATGGCCTCCGCGACGTCCAGGCCGCCCGCGGTGCTGGAGGAGAACAGGACTTCCTGTGTCTCGATCCACCGCACGGGAGAGGCGAACTGCCAACTCAACAGCTCGATCAGCAGAAGGCGGGCCAGCGCCGGTTCGTCGGTCAGTGCCTCGTCCCAGGCTTCACCGGTGGCGAGGAGCGCACCGATCGCTTCGGAGGGGACGACGTCGAGAATCGACTGGGCGAAATCACGCGACACCTCGAAGGGTCGGGCCACGAGGTTCGGCACGTACGACCCTGTCAAGATCGCCAGGTCGAGATCGTGGGGGATTCGCTCCTCCAGTTTCTGGCGGAACTCGGCGACTCCGTTGCGCAGGACCGCGGAGTGGAAGGGCACGTCGATCCCCGGCACCAGCATGAAGGGTCGCCGTCCTCCCGCGGCCGCGGCTCGTCGTTCGGCGTCCACGGCCAGGACGTCCAGACCGCGCCGGGTCCCGGCGACGGCGTACTGCCGGCCGGCGAGGTTGAAGTTGACGATCTCGATGAACTCGCCGGATTCGTCGACAATTCCGCTGACGTAGTCGGTGATGTCGGCATCGGTCAGGCCGAGCTGGTCCGGTCGCAGGACGCCCATCCGGTAGTTGGATCGACCCTGCTCGTCCCGTTCGACCAACGCGTGCATCGTGCTGCCGCGGTGGAAAACGAGTTCGATCACCGTCTCGACGGGAAATACGCGGGCATAGGCGGCCAGCGCGTTGTACTCGCCCAAGGAGTGTCCCGCGAAGGCCGCACCGGACACGAGCACCCCCTCGCTGCGCATCCGCTCGGTCTGCGCGAACGCGAGCGTGGCCAGCGCCACCTGGGTGAACTGGGTGAGGTGGAGCACCCCCTCCGGGTGACGATAGGTGACGCCGCGCGCGGTGATCTCGGTCGGGTTGTCACGCACGATCGCCAGGATGGAGAAGCCCAGTTCAGCTCGGGTGTGGGCGTCGGCTCGTCGCCAGACGTCATCGGCGGCCGGGCAGGCCGCCCGCTCGTCCAACCCCATGCCCGGCGTCTGGATGCCCTGACCGGGGTACACATAGGCCGTGCGGGGCGCGCGGGTCGTGGCGGTCGCCCGGGACACCACGGTCCCGGCACTGCGGCAAGTGATCTCCAAGGCCAATCCGCCGCCCGTCACCAAACCGGTGCGTTCGAAGATGACCTCGATCTCGGCGTTCAGCTCGACTGGGCCGAACATGCGATAGGTCCAGCCGGCGATGCTCGAGTGCCGGCCGTCGCCAACCGCAGCGCTGACGATGTGTTGGGCCGTGGCCGACAGCCACATGCCGTGCACGAGTGGACCGGTCAACCCGGCGACGACGGCGGCCGTCTGCGAGGTGTGGATGGGATTGAAGTCGCCGGAGACAATGGCGAACGGCGTCATGTCGCCGGGTGCGTGCACGGTGGTCCGGCGCAGCGTCGAACGTGGGGTGTTGCGGACTTGTGATCCACCGCCCCCGGCCCGGGGCGGGTCGCTCGGTGCGGCCGATCCGGTGGCCCGACCCTGGATCGCGAAGCGTTCACGGGCCGACCCGATCTCGCCGCCGCCAGCCAGGTACTGAAGACAGACGGTGACGATCCGCCCGGAGGCCGACTCCTCGACGGACTCGACGTGGGCGACCACCTCGAGCTCGGCGATCCCGCGGTCGATGAGAGCCTGAGGGGACTCGTCGAAGGTGATGACGTGGTCGAGGTGAACGGCGTTGAGCAGGCCTTCGATGACCACCAGGCCGTCGTGCATCGCGGATCCGAGTGCCGCGTAGATGGCGGGCCACGCGGGGCCGAGCAGGGCGTCCGGCACCCAGGAATCCGGCACGAGGTCCGGGGGGAGGGCCGAGGCGGTCACGCCGGCGTGCGACGGGCCGAGGTTCGGGGCAAGTGTGAACACGTGCCGGGCCTGTCCGAACTTGGACAGTTCGGTCGGTTCCATCGTGGGCAGTGCCGAGAGCACGTCCCCGTTGACGGTGGTCGAGACGACCCCCGCCGTCGCCGTGAGCAGCGCCCGCATTTGTTCGGGCAGCCGGTTCTCGTCGATCACCGGGACCCCGCCGCGGCTCGTGGAGGAGGGCAGCAACAGTGGGAGGACGAGTTGGCGAACGGCGTGCTTGTCCGCACCGGCGGCGTCCTCGTCCCAAGCGGTGTCCAGCGTGATGACCATGTCCGCGCTCGCGACGCCATCGATGGTGGGGCGGTCCAGCAGGTCGATACGGGAGTGTGGCAGCCGTGCGGCAGGGTTCGCGATGAGGTGTCCGGTCCACATGATGTGCGGCACGGACCGAATGAACTCGTCCATCGACCGGGAGGGTTCGAGTTCACCGAGCCGGGAGTGGGCGCTGACGGCTTGCGTCCCACCGGCTTCGAGACGAGCGACGGCCGCGTCCTCGAATCGGCCGAGGAGTTCGGCGACGGGTTCGTCGACCCGGTCGATCCCCGCCACCGACACCGGTCCGGGGATGATGCGGACGGCATCGGCTGGGTAACGGTCGTCCTGCGCTTGCCAAAGGCCGTCCTGGCCCCACCACGTGAGCAGGTCCTCGTCGAGGACGGGGACGAACGGCATGGGCTTGGGGTGGCTGCGGCACAGCGTGGGGAACCAGGCCGCGTCGATGGGGGTGACGAGCGTGGTCTCGGCCAGTGGATACTCCTCGACCACGCGGTCGGCGGCAGCGTGGGCGTCCTGGGCGCAAGCGACGGTGGGGAACATCGTGGCGATCTCGCCGTGGTCGAGCGGGGACAGGCGGGCTTCAACGCGCTGCAGCAGGTCATGGAACCGGTTGGTCCACGTAGGGTCGACCCACGGGTGGCACAGTTCGGCGAATCGCCGCACCCACTGCGCGTAGGTCATCGATTCGAGATCGCCGAACCACGGCCGGCAGGTCTTGGCCAGGGCGGCCGCGACCTCGTCCTTGCGGGCGAGGACGGCGGCGGCATCGTTGCCGATCTCGGCGATCAACCGGGCGGCAGCGGCTGCGGGGTTGTCAACCTCGTGCATGTCGGCGCGCAGGTGGGAGAGGCCTGAGGTCATTCCACCGCGCACGGTCCCGGGGGTGATCCAGGCGCCGCCGGACTCCTGCGGGTCGACTCCATCGATGGCCAGCAACACCTGTTTGACCTCGCGAGTGGTGCGGGCCTCCTTGACGGTCATGGCGGCCGTACCGACCAGGACGCCGTCGACGGGCATGACGCGCCGACCGTGACGCTCGGACCATTGGCCCGACAGGTAGTCGGCGGCACGTTCTGGCGTGCCGATGCCACCGCCCACGCACAGGACGAGGTTGGGCGACGACCTCAACGTGGCGTAGGTCTGGAGAAGAAGGTGATCGAGGTCCTCCCACGAGTGGTGTCCGCCGGAGTGGCCGTCTTCGACCTGGACGATCACCGAGACATCGGGGACGGCCCGAGCGATGTCGACGGTGCGCAAGATCTGCTGGACCGTGCCGGGTTTGAAGGTGACGTACGGGAACCCCTCGGCACGGAGGCGGCTGATGAGGTCGATGGACTCGTCGAGTTCGGGCACGCCGGCCGAGATCACCACGCCGTCCAACGGCGCGCCGGACAAACGAGAGCGGGAGACGATCCGCTGACTGCCGAACTGCAGGTTCCAGAGATAACGGTCCAGGTACATGGAGTTGAAGGTCGCGGTGACTCCGGGTGCGAGTTGCTCCCGAAGCAGGTCGAGGTTCCCGGCGTACACGTCCTCCGTGACCTGTCCGCCCCCGGCGAGTTCGGCCCAGAAGCCCGCGTTGGCCGCGGCGGAAACGATCTCGGGGTCGACGGTCGTCGGGGTCATTCCGGCGAGCAGGACGGGGGAGCGTCCGGTGAGCCGGGAGAAGGCGGTGTCGAGCACGGTGTCGCCGTCGGGAAGGCGGACGAGTCGCGGTGCATGATGTGACCAATCCTGCGCGGCTGGGGATTGCGCACCGGGGATGGCCAGTCGCTCTCGTTCCGTCACGTTGCCGGCCATCGCGACTGCCAGTCCCGTGCCTTCGAGGAGATCGCGGGTGAGTCGCGCGATCGTCGTGCCGGGACCGCAATCGAGCACCCAGGCTGCTTCGCCTGCGGCGATCCCGTCGACCTCGGTGGGCCAGTCGATGTGATCGGTCAGCACCTCACGGGCGATCTTCTCAGCGTGGGCGACGTCGAGTCCGCAGGCGTCCGCCCACACAGCGACCTGACTGACGGCGTCCTCCATCAGTTCGGAGTGGAACGGCGCACCGACGTCGAGGAATTCGCAGGCCACGTCGGAGTTCGCGGCGTCGGTTACGCGTCGAAGGTCCCGCGGAGAGCCCGAGAGAACGTGAATGGCGTGGTCGTTGCGCACGCCGATCGACACCGGGTGATCGGGGTCGGTGATCTCGCTGACGAGACCGTGGAGTTCCGTACGCGAGAGGCCCCGGACGGCGACCATCGGGGTGGCCGCGTCGCGTCGATGGAGCCCGAGATCACGGCTCTGTCGGCCGGCCGCCGCGCCGATCAGCCTCGCAATGGCGAAAATGCGAGCGAGCGCTTCGGGTGCGCGACTGGTCCACGCATCGTGCAGATGGACGGCGAGCACGCCTTGGGAATGACCGGCCATGGACACCGGTCGGTTTCGTCGAGTGTCGAGCCCGTCGGCCGCGAGTGCGAGCAGCGTGGCGTACTGGCAGAGCAGGATGCCGGGGACGGACAACTCCGGCGACCAGTCGGCGAGGCCGACCGCCGTGGCCTCGACGCCCTGGGGGCTGAACGGGAGGTCAGCCACCCCAAGTGTCATCAGATCCATCCGTACCGCGGACAGGACCTCGTCCGAACCCGCGATCATCCTCATCGCCGGGATCGTGATCGTGGTGTCGGCGGCGAGATCTTCCCACACGGACCGCCATGGCGAGGACTGTCCTGCGAACACCAGCGCGTAAGGCTCCTTGGTCAGGCGAGGAAGGAAGGCACTGGGAACGGTGTGGCTGATCGTCATGAGCGGCTCGTTTCGGTGAGACAGTAATCCAGTGAACAAGTGTTCACTGAGAAAGTGTTTCACACGGGTGGGTCAGGACAAACCAGGCCTACGTCGAGTGAACGCCTGTTCGCTCGGCCCGGCTTCCCCTTCGCGGTCGGTCATCATGGTCGTGGCCCTGTTCTGGATCGCCCTGTCGTACTGGTCACTGGCGGACCGGGTCCGGGTGGATATTACGGGCAGGTCGGCGCCGGTGTGCAAGGTCCGACGCGCGGAGTAGAGCGGGTCGTCCTTGCGGCCACAGTGCCCGTGGGCGGCCTGCTGGACCCGGCGCCGGCACTGGTCCAGGGCATCGCCAGCCAAGCGGACTACGTGGAAGGGATCCATCACCGCGACCGCGTCGGGCAGTTCCTCGGTGGTGGCGGTCTTGAACCCGGTGAACCCGTCCATCGCGACCACCTCCACGGCATCGCGCCAGGACTGCTCGCGCTCGGACAGCCAGGTCTTGAAGGCCTGTTTAGATCGGCCCTCGACCATGTCCAGCAACCGTGCTGGGCCGGCGC
>NZ_JACMOM010000241.1 GCF_014378035.1 Aeromicrobium sp.
CCGGCCGCGCTGAGGTGCTCGAGGGTCGGCTCGCCGGTGAGCGGGCCGTCCTCGTGCGCGCGCGGTCGTTCATGAACGAGAGCGGCGGCCCGGTGTCGACCGTCATGAAGTTCTTCGATGTCGAGCCCGACCACCTCGTCGTGGTCCACGACGAGCTCGACATCGACTTCGGGCAGTTGCGCGTCAAGATCGGCGGCGGCGACAACGGCCACAATGGCCTCAAGTCGATCCGCCAGTCGATCGGGATCGGCGACTTCCACCGAGCGCGCTTCGGCATCGGCCGCCCGTCGGGGCGCCAGGACGTGCACGACTTCGTGCTCAGCGGCTTCGGCTCGGCTGAGCGCAAGGAGCTCGACCTCAACATCGAGCTCGCGGCCGACGCGGTCGAGAGCCTGATCACCCACGGCCTGGCGCGGACGCAGCAGGACTTCAACTCCTAGATCGGCCTTCGAATCTCGCGACAGATCTGGGCCCGACCGGCGTGCACGCACGGGTTCTGCGAGTAGTCCTTTGTGATGGTTTCTGGCTTCAGGCGGATCCATTCCTGGTCACCGCGTCATACGCCGGCTTCGAAGGGCTCTAGATCCGTGCATGCTGTCGGCGACCGGTTCGACGGTGGGACCCGACCGGGCAACAAACGGTCACGATCGATCGAGGTATCGTGCGCACTCGTTTTGCGGCAATCAAGGCCATCGTGGTGGCCGCGGCGACAGGACTGGCCGTTCTGGCCCTCCCCGCCAGTCCCGCTTCCGCGCTCTCGCCCGGGGTCGCCTTCAGCGCGGACAACCTGCCCACGTGGCAGACCAACGGTGTCGTGTACGCAGTGGGCGAGTCCGGTGGCAAGGTCGTGGCGGGCGGCACCTTCTCGCAGATTCGCCCACCGGACGGCACGAGCGGCACCGCGCAGACGCGGAACGCCCTCGCGGTCTTCAACGCCCAGACCGGTGCCCCGGACAGCTGCCAGTTCACGTTCGCTTTGAGCGGCGGCACACCCACCGTCCGCTCCGTCGTGACATCGGACGACGGCAAGACCGTCTACGTCGGCGGCAACTTCTCCAGCATCAACGGCACGACGGTTCTGCGGGCTGCGGCCATCGACCTGGCAGCCTGCACGGTCAAGGCCTTCCGCCCGACATCGATCTCCTCGTACGTCTACGGCATGGCGATCCACGGAAACACCCTCTACCTCGCAGGCGCGTTCCAGACCATCGCCGGCCAGCCTCGCCAGCGCTTCGCGGCCGTCAACGCGACAACTGGCGCGCTGCTTCCGTTCGTGGCCGATGCCGACGCCACAGGCCGGGCCGTGGCTGTCTCGCCGGACGGCGGCAAGGTCGCCATCGGCGGCGACTTCTTCAACGTCAACGGTGCATACTCCCACTCGATCGCTGTCGTCGACTCATCCTCAGGATCCAATCTCAAGACCTATGGGCCGGGTTTCATCGCTGACACCTCGGTCACCAAGACGATCTTCAGCGGCGATGACGGCAAGTTCTACGTCGGCAACGAGGGAACCGGCGGCGGTGTCTTCGACGGTCGTCTCGCAGTGTCCTGGTCGACCCTTGATCAGGTGTGGCGCGACACCTGCCTCGGCGCGACCCAAGCCGTGCTCGAGTCCAACGGCACCCTTTACTCCGCAAGCCACGCTCACGACTGCAATGGCAATCCCGTGGGCGGCTTCCAGGACGGCAAGCGCAACTACTTCAACGCGCAGAGCGCCGAGACCGCCGAGCTGTACGGCTGGGACCCCAAGGCTAACGACGGCACGGGTGAGGGCATCGGCCCACGCGCGCTGGTCATCGCCAAGGGCTCCAACGGCAAGAGCTACCTGTGGAGTGGTGGCGAGTTCACCCGTATCAACGGTGCCGCGCAACAGGGTCTCACGCGTTTCAGCAGTGATGACACCGGCACTGTGCCGACTCCCGTGAGCGTCTCCGAGGCGATGAGCGATGGGACGGTCCAGGTGCGATTCCGCTCTGTCGTCGACACTGACGACAGCTACCTGACCTACAGGGTCTATCGGAACGGGTCGGCGACGCCGATCTGGGAGGGCAAGTCCAACTCGTTGTGGTGGAAGCGCCCGCAGGTGACATTCGTCGACAAGACGGTCTCGGCTGGCACCCGCTACACCTACAGGGTGTCTGCGACGGATGGCACCAACCCGAGTGCCCTCTCCGCCGCCAGCGCCGCGACCGCCGTCGCGCCCACCGCCGACTATGCGTCGACCGTGCGAGGTGACTTGCCGTCGCTGTACTGGCCCTCCTCTTCGTCCGGTACCTGGGTCCAGGACACGTCGGCCACATCGTCGAACGGAACGGGCATGAGTGGCGCGGCGATGGGTGGCGCCACGACCTCTGCCGCGGGCGCGGTCACCGGTGACACCACTGGATCGCTGAGCTTCGACGGCGCGGACGACTATGTCTGGAACGACAACCTGGCCGACGGCCCGAACGTCTACACCGTCGAGGCGTGGATCAACACCACGACGACGAACGGTGGCAAGATCATCGGCTACGGCAACGGACGTCCGTTCACCGGTACCAACGACTTGCGAACGAGCAGCAACTACGACCGCCAGATATACATGGAGAACGACGGTCGCGTGCGATTCGGCGTTTACAACGGCGGAACCAGCACGATCCGCAGTGCCGCGTCGCTGAATGACGGTGGGTGGCACCACGTGGTCGGCACGCAGGGAGCCTCGGGAATGGCTTTCTACGTCGACGGCAAGAAGATCGGCACGAACCCGACGACCTTTGGCCAGAGCTACAAGGGGGTCTGGCACGTCGGCGGAGACAACCTCAGCGGCTGGCCGGACCAGCCTTCCAGCAACTTCTTTGCGGGTCGCATCGACGAGGTCGCGATCTACCCCACCGTTCTCGCCCAGAAGTCCGTAGCCAAGCACTATCTGGCCGGCGGTGGTCAACTCAGCACCAACGCCTCGCCGACCGACGCCTACGGTAAGGCGATCTACGACGAGGACCCGACGCTTTTCTGGCGGCTCGGTGAGTCGTCCGGCTCGGTTGCTGGCGACGCTTCCTATGCCGGTACGAACCCCGGTGAGTACAACTCGGGTGTGACCAAGGGGGAGACCGGAGTCGTCCAGGGAAACCAGGCGATACGTACGCCGGGCAACGACAGCGGCACCGTCGCGACGGCTTCCTCGCAGGTCCCGACGGGCGCCTTCTCGACCGAGGTCTGGCTCAACACGACCACGACGTCCGGTGGCAAGATCGTGGGGTTCGAGAACTCCAAGACCGGCAACGGCAACTCGTACGACAAGCACATCTACATGTCGGACAGCGGGCAGGTGAACTTCGGCACGTATGTCGGCTACACCAGCGCCGTGACCAGCACCCAGAGCTACAACGATGGCAAGTGGCACCAAGCGGTCGGCGTGCTGGGAAGTGGCGGCACGACGCTCTACATCGACGGCGTCCAGGTGGGTCACAACGACACCACGGGTGCGGAGAGCGGCGAGGGCTACTGGCGTCTCGGGGGTGGCTCCATCGGTGGCTGGCCGGGATCCCCGTCGAGCTACTACTTCGATGGCAAGATCGACGAGTTCTCGGTGTACGACCGGGCTCTCCCGGCCAGCGCGATCGCGCAGCACTACGGTCTCGGCGTCGCCGACACTCAGGCGCCCACGACGCCCGCCGACGTCACGGCGACGGCCGCTGGCTCGACGGTCAGCCTCGCCTGGACCGCATCGACGGACAATAACGCGGTCACCGGATACAGGGTCTACCGAGGAACGTCTGCGGACTTCACCCCGGCCGAGGTCAACCTCGTTGACGAACCGACGACCACCTCGTCCTCGCTGACACTCTCGCCGATCGGCACCACCTATTACAAGGTTGTCGCGGTCGACGGTGCGGGCAACCGCAGTCCTGCCTCCGCCGCCTCCTCGGTGACCGTCCTCGACACCGATCCGCCGACGACGCCGGGCAACGTGACGGCGACGCTACAAAGTGCCGACACGGTCAAGGTCGGCTGGGCTGCTTCGACCGACAACCAGGGCGTGACGTCCTATGGCATCTACCGTGGCACGGACGCCGACTTCAGCCCGACGGCCGCCAACAAGGTCGGCGAGGTGGCGAACACCTACATCATAGAGAGCAATGTGCCCCCGGGCACCTACTACTACAAGGTCGTCGCGTTCGACGCGGCCGGCAATGTCAGTGGACTCTCGTCCGGTGCGACCGTCATCGTGCCGGCGCCGCCGGCTCCGGACACGACGGCCCCGACGGCCCCCTCGGGCGTCACGGCGGTGACGACCGGCTCGACGATCAAGGTGCAGTGGAACGCGTCGGTCGACGCTGTCGGTGTGACCGGCTACTCGGTCTACCGCGGCACCTCGGCTGGCTTCACGGTGAGCTCCGGATCCAAGATCGCCGATGTCACGGCACTGGAGTACTCGAACACATCGCTTTCAGCGGGGACGTACTACTACAAGGTCACCGCAATGGATGCTGCCGGTAACGTCAGCAGCGCGTCGAACGGAGCCTCGGCCGCGATCGCTGCGCCTCCGGTCGATCCGGTGACAGTCACGGTCCCGACAAAGATTGATGCGATGGTTTACCGGGTGAACCCCACGACCAACTACGGGTCCGACAGCCAGCTCTCGTCACGCGGCGCGGGTGGCAACTCGCCGATCGAGTCCTTCCTTGCCTTCGATCTTCCGGCGGCCCCGGCTGGCATGGTGCTCGGGTCGGCCACCATCAAGGTGCGCACCTCGACTGATCCGACCTCGGGGTCGGTCGACAAGCAGACATTCGACCTCGTCACGGGTTCATGGACCGAGACAGGTGTCACCTGGAACACCCGCCCGACGACGGTGATCGCCAAAGTGGGTGAGGTCGTCGACGCGACGGCTACGAACACCGCCTACAGCGGTGCGGGTGACGTCAGCATCCTGAACAACGTGCTCGGACAGTCCGCGACTCTGCGGATCTCGAGCGCCGGCACGGACAACAGCCGGCTATGGTCGCTCAACGCGCCCACCGTCTCGTACCGTCCGACGCTGAGCCTCACGTTCGTTGCCGCGCCCTAGGCGAGAGTGAAGAACATGTCTGGCGGGGTCTTACGCTCGTGACCGTGAACAACATCTCGGTGAGCAGACGGCGGTTCCTCCTCGGTGGAACCGCCGCGCTGCTCGTCGCGGGTTGCTCAACGAGGCGCGGCTCGAGTGGATCCCGGGGCGAGGAGGTGCCCAGGCCCACCACGGCGCAGCAGCTCCTGAAGGCACCGCTGTTCTACGTCGCGCACCGGGGATCGGGCGACAACTGGACCGAACACTCACTGGATGCGTATCGGCGCTCGCTCAGGGCCGGCGCCCATGCCGTGGAGATCTCCGTGAGCACGACCAAGGACGGGGTGCTGGTCTGTCACCACGACCCCAACACACTGCGCCTCACCGGAGTCGACCGAATCATCGCGGACACCACCTGGAAGACGCTGAGCTCGATGCGTCTCGACGCACGGCAGTGGCTCGGCCCGAAGGCTTCAACCCAGCCGATCTCACGCTTGGAGGACGTCCTCGAGGCGCTCGGCCCGACGAACCTTGCGCTGGTCGAGGACAAGGCCGGCACCAGCACCGAGGCTCTGCTGGACATGTTGGACTCCCAGGAGCGGTCGACCGAGCGTTTTGTGTGGAAGCAGTGGGCGCCTGCGTCGCAGTACCGGGCGGCAGACGAGCGTGGATACGCGACCTGGGGCTATCTGACGTCCAACATCGTCGATCGGGTTGGTGAGTTCGCCGGCCGCTTCGATGCGCTCGGTGTCCAGACCACATCCAGTGACGCCGATATTGCGACCGTCGTCGCTGCTGGCCGTCCTGTCATCGCCTACGAGGTGCACGACCGGTCCAGCAGGGACCGTCTTCAGAAGCTCGGCGTGACCGGCATGATGTGCTCTAACATTTCCTACGTCCTGCAGGACAAGAAGGGCGCGACCTCCGACGCCTTCGCGACGGGCCTCCGTTCGTTCGGCGACCTGCCCGCCGCGGTCGACGAGGGCTGGAGTGCGCAGCCGCTGATCCAACCGGCGCAAGCATCGGTGCGGTTCGGCGGCGACCCCCGCACCAGTTACCTGATGGGGTCCATGTGCCCGGTACGTCCTGAGCCGTACCGGCTCAGCTTCCAGATGCGTTGGCCCGATGGCCTTCCCAACACCGCTGACCACGCTGGTGTCGCGTTTGCGCTGGAAAGCGATGCGCCCTACGTCATCAAGCGAAAGAGCGCGACCGGCGGCTACCACGCCGTTGTTCGCGCCAACGGTACGATGGAGATCCTTGAGCGTGATGCTGGAGCAGTCGACGCCACACCGCTGGCCTCGGTGAAGACGGGCCCCGTGGAGCCTGGCGAGTGGATGAAGCTCGATGTGCTGGTCGACCAGGTGAAGTTGACCTTCAGCCGTGCTGGCGATCCCGCGTGGACGATCTCCGTCGACGACAACAGTCACCGCGGTGGATTCTTGAGACTGTGCAAGAACTACGACAATTCAACGCCGGTCGAGTTCTCGGCAGTGACCGTCAGGGATGCCTGACCACCGATCGCCCGCAGGAGGGCGCGCTCAAAGGCTTTCACCGCGGCAGCCTCGCTGAGATGGGCGGTGCGGAACGCCTGGGCCGCTGCCACGTGTGAAGCGGCGAGGTCGGCTCGTGCCGCGAGCATCTCGGCAGAAGTGACAAGGGCCGATGGATCGGACGGCCCCACCGAGGGTCCTGCGCCCGAGAGCTGCATCTCCTCGGCAGTGATGCTCGTGGAGTCGACCGCCGCGATGACCGGACGACCAGCGGCGTAGTAGGTCGTGAGCTTGCTCGGCACCGACATCTCGGTGAGACCGGGACGTTCGTTGACCAGCAGGACATCGGCCGAGGAGAGTGTCCGCTCGAACAACCCGTCGGGCAGGGGATCGATGAACTGTAGCCGTGGATTGGGGTCGAGAGCCTCGAGACGAGCGCGCTGGTTGCCGTCGCCGACCAGCACGAACTTGACGCGAGAGCCACTGTCGTGAGCGACTCGGGAGGCGGCCACGACGTTCTCCAGCCCCTGCTTGGCTCCCATGTTGCCAGCATGCAGCACGACGACGTCATCGTCGGCCCAGCCGTGCAGCAGCCGTACCTCGTCGTCACGGTCGGTGGTGGTCATGTGAACGTGAGACCAGTTGCGGACGACGTCGACGTTGTCACCGACGCGGAGCTCGTTCACCAGATAGCGCTTGAACCGTTCGTGGATAGCCACGATCCGGGTGGAGCCACGCAACAGCGACGTCTCGACCCGACGGACGGTGCTCTCCGCCCGGTCTGACGCCCCGGACTGGGTCAGCCCGAGAGTGTAGATGTCCTGGACCCACGTCACGATCGGCGTGCGAGTGAGCCGAGCCCTCAGCGCGACGAGGCTCGACGACAGCAACGCCGGGCTGACGACCACGACAACATCGGGACGGCCCCAGCGGGAGAAGACGGCACGCAGACCGAAATGCACTTCCATGGCCGAGCGGCGCATTGTCGACAGGGTGCTCGGCACGACGTGATGCACCCGTTTGACCGACACCCCGTCGATGTCCTCGTGCATCGTGCGGCCGGTGTATCCGTCGAGCACGCGCCACTGGGGATAGTGCGGATAACCGGTCACCACCCTCACGCTGTGCCCGTTGGCGGCCAGACCACGGGCCATGCCGGCCGTGTAAGGCGCGATGCCGGTTGGCTCAGGTACGTAGTTGATGCCGACGAACGTGATCGCCTTCCCGGTGCCCTCACCGACCACGGAACGAGCCTTCGTTCTTCAGGAACCAGTCATAGGTCGTGCGCAGACCGTCGGCTAACGGGATCGTGAAGGTCCAACCGAGCTCGGTCAGCCGCGAGACATCCATGAGCTTGCGGAACGTGCCATCGGGCTTGGTCGCGTCGTGGCTGATGCGCCCGGCGAAACCGGTGATGTCAGCAATCTGCGTGGCAAGCTCGGCGACCGTGCAATCCTCTCCGGTGCCAACGTTGATGTGCGAGAGCATCGGACGGGTGGAGACGGCGTACGTCGACGCGTCCAGATCCATGATGTGCACGGACGCCGCGGCCATGTCGTCGACGTGCAGGAACTCACGCCGGGGCGCGCCGCTGCCCCAGATCGTGACTTCGCCGGCGCCGGAGCGTGCGGCCTCGTCGAAGCGGCGCAGCAGGGCGGGCAGCACATGGCTGTTGTCTGGGTGGAAGCTGTCGCCGGGGCCGTAGAGGTTGGTCGGCATGACGCTGCGGTAGTCGCGTCCGTGCTGGCGGTTGTAGCTCTCGCACAGCTTGATGCCGGCGATCTTGGCGATGGCATATGGCTCGTTGGTCGGTTCGAGGACCCCGGTGAGCAGGGCTTCCTCCGGCATGGGCTGCGGAGCGTTCCTGGGATAGATGCACGACGAGCCGAGAAAGATCAGCTTCTGGATGTCGGCGTCGTGCGAAGCCTTGATGATGTTGGCCTCGATCATCAGGTTGTCATAGATGAAGTCGGCGGGGAACGAGTTGTTCGCCTGGATGCCGCCGACCCGCGCTGCGGCGAGATAGACCTCGTCCAACCGCTGGGAGCTGACGAATTCTGCCACGGTACGTTGGTCAACGAGGTCGAGCTCTTCGTGGGTCGCAACGACCAGGTCGACATCCGTCCGTTGCTCGAGATGTCGGACGATGGCCGATCCGACCATGCCCCGGTGTCCGGCGACGTATATGCGCCTCGCGGCGGTCATCAGGACTCTAGCGTGGCTGGCACGTAGAATCCGTGCGCCTTGAGGAGGGCGAGGCGTCGGGCGGCATCGTGGTCGGAGTCGACCATCTCGGTGACGAGCTCGCGGACCCCGATCTGCGGCTTCCAGCCGAGGTCGGTCTCGGCTTTGGAGGCATCGCCGAGCAGCGTCTCCACCTCGGCCGGGCGGAAGTAGCGTGGGTCAACCCGGATGATGACGTCGCCCACGGACAGCCCAGGAGAACGATCGCCCTCGATGTTGGTGACGGTAGCGGTCTCGTCGACTCCGCTGCCGTCGAACCGCAGTGTGATGCCCAGAGCTTCGGCAGTCCACTCGACGAACTGGCGGACGGAGTACTGCTCGCCAGTGGCGATCACGTAGTCCTCCGGCGTGTCTCCCTGCAACATCATCCACTGCAGGCGGACGTAGTCCTGGGCATGACCCCAGTCGCGCAGCGAGTCCATGTTGCCGAGGTAAAGACAGCTGTCCAACCCAAGTGCCACTTGGGAGAGCCCACGGGTGATCTTGCGAGTCACAAATGTCTCACCACGTCGGGGGGACTCGTGGTTGAACAGGATGCCGTTGCACGCGTACATGCCGTACGACTCCCGGTAGTTGACCGTGATCCAGTAGGCGTAGAGCTTGGCCACTGCGTACGGCGATCGCGGGTAGAACGGAGTGGTCTCACGCTGGGGGGTCTCCTGCACCAACCCGTACAGCTCGCTGGTGGATGCCTGATAGAACCGGACCTTGTCGGTCATGCGGAGCAGGCGGATCGACTCCAGGAGCCGTAGGGTGCCGAGGGCGTCAACGTCTGCGGTGTACTCGGGGGTCTCGAAGCTGACGGCGACGTGCGACTGCGCGCCGAGGTTGTAGATCTCGTCGGGCTCGACGTCCCGAATGATCCGGGTGAGGTTGGTGCCGTCGCTCAGATCTCCGTAGTGCAGGTGCAGGCGCGGGTCGTCCTCGTGAGGGTCTTGGTAGATGTGGTCGATTCGCTGCGTGTTGATCAGAGAGGACCGACGCTTGATGCCGTGTACGTCGTAGCCCTTGCCAAGCAGGAATTCGGCGAGGTAGGAACCGTCCTGCCCGGTGATGCCAGTGATGAGGGCGGTCTTACTCATGGTCGAGTGTGCTCCTGTGTGGTGGGGAGTCAAGCCGTGCGGCCGGGGCGCGAATGTGGGTCGTGGACCGGAAGCGCCTGCCACTCCTACGTAGTGAGAATACCGTAATCGATCGAACGTCCATGGCTGTTTCCCGTACAGTAAGCGTTTCAACGGGGGCATTTTTCCGACGCGCGCCGCCTCGACCTACGGGACATCATGACTGACGACTTTCGCAGCACCTGCCCGCCAGCGCCCAATGCTCGCGGGTGGCGCGGACGTGTGTTCCGCGCGTCGGTGGCGGGTGTCGGCGCCTTGGCCGTGGCGGTCTCGGTCAGCCTGATGACCAACAACACTGCGTCGGCAAAGACCTCCGAGGTCGTGCTGACGCCTGTTGAGTCGACCTTCACCGACCAGAGCCAGCCCACGAGGACGCATGATCGCGAGAGCTACTCCGGCATCTCCGGCTCGCGGAAGAGCGCCTACCTGAAGTTCGACGGCTCGGTCCTGAAGGGCAAGACGATCGTCTCCGCTTCGTTGAAGCTCGCGGTGATCTCGACCACGGCGACGAGCGGCGGTGTCGAGGTGCACCCCTCAGCGTCGTCGTGGTCGGCCAAGACGTTGACTGCGAACAATCGCCCCGCCGATTCAGCCCTGCGTCTCAACTCGGCCATAGTCCGATCGATCGCGGGCGAGACGGTCAGCATCCCGATCTCCGACGTGTCGACGCTGTCCGGTGGACAGTTCGCCTTGCGCCTGTCGCACAGCCAGAAGTACATCACCGGAGCCTTCGGCAAGAAGGGCAGCGCAGCGCCGCGGATCACGATCGTCGTCCAAAACGCACCTGCGACGAGCCTTCCCACCGCCTCCCCGTGGGGCAACAAGGTGTTCGCGCACTACTTCCCGCCCTATCCGGTGTCGATCGACAACAAGGATCCCCAGAAGGACTACTACGCAGCGAACTACCTCTCGCCCAGCGGCGAGGGTGGCAAGCACGCGGTTTACGGCGGGCTTCTCCGTGACCGCCCAGAAGGGCGGGCGCCGATTCCCAGTGCCGGTTGGAAGCTCGAGGACATGAAGACCGAGGTGCGGCAGGCCAAGGCCGCCGGTATCGACGGCTTCACGCTCAACATCATGAGTGCGAGCGGACGCAACTGGGACGCGGGCGTCGACCTCATGAACGCGGCCGATGAGCTGGGTGGCTTCTCGGTAGTCCCGAATCTCGACGCATCCGCAGGCATCGTCGCGCAGCCCGTCCCGGTCGTTGCCGCTCGACTCGCGACAATCTACAGCCACAAGTCGGCCTACACGGTGGGCGGCACGCCTGTGCTGTCCTCGTTCAAGGCCGAGGGCAAGTCGGTCGCGTGGTGGTCCGACCTGATCCAGACGTTGAAGTCCGAGCATGGAATCTCGACCAAATTCATCGCGGTCTTCCTCAACGCATCGGACGCCAACATGCGGGCGTTCGCGCCGATCAGCTACGGTTTTGGCAACTGGGGAACCCGGACCGCCGACAGCATCGCGCGAGCGCCAAACTATGCGGCGAAGGCGCATGCGTTGGGCAAGAAGTGGATGGCCCCCGTGGCGGTGCAAGACGCCCGCCCGCGCAACTTCCTCTATGCTGAAGCGAACAACACCGAAACCTTGCGGACCGGCTGGGCCAGTGCAATATCCACCGGTGCCGACGCGATCCAGCTTGCGACATGGAACGACTACAGCGAGTCGACCTCGTTCGCTCCCTCCGATGCGCACGGCTCGACTTTCCTCGACATCAGCGCACGATTTGTCGACTGGTTCCACACGGGAAAGCAGCCGGCCATCACGCAGGACGCCCTGTTCGTGACACATCGCATTCAACGTACCTCTGCGGTGAGTCAGTTGGGGCTAAAAGCCATGAGCCCGACCCTGGGCGGGATGAGCACGCGACCGCGCGACACCGTCGAGGTGCTCGGATATCTGGCGAAGCCGGCGACGGTCACGGTCACGGTGGGCTCAAAGATCACCACGTTCTCGGCCCCGGCTGGGGTGTGGTCGTCCACCGTTCCGCTCGGAACCGGCACGATCGCTGCGACTGCGACCCGGGCCGGACGGCCCGTCGCCTCGGTGGTGTCGCCGCACCCTGTCGTGGCCAGGCCATTGACCACCGACATGCAGTACTACGGAGCCAGCAGCCTCGACAGATGACCACAGCTGCCGGGCGGAAGGTCGGCCTCAGAGTCGGGCAAGGGCGTCGGCGAGTGCGACCAGTGGCGGTTCCATCGTCCTGACGCACGCGGCATAGAGATCGTCGGTGCCGCCCCACGGGTCCGGCACGTCGTCGCTGCTGCCCGCAGACGGGCCGTGCTGCCCGCGGCCCGCGGCGAGCAGAGCGGCAAGTCGCTTGGCCGGACCTTCGTCTGGCGAAGGCAACATCTCGACTGTGGTGAGAAGGCGAGCAGCTTGGCGAGCTGTGAAGGTCCGTCGGAGAGCTCCCGGAGCGAGCTGCACGACTGCGGACCGATGGGCGCGATCGGCCGTGATCACGAGGTCCGCCTGCTCAAGCATCGAGCGGTCTATCTGACGAGCAGCGCCAGCTGTTTCGGCTCCGGCATCCGCAAGGATCCGGCGCATCGGTGCAGCGATGGGTTCGCCGACCAGCGCCCCGGTGCCCGCCGAGCCGACCACCACGCTGTCCCGTCCGCGTTCCGCCAGACGTAGCGACAGCATCGCCGCCAGGTAGGGGGAACGGCACACGTTGCCGGTACATACGACCAGCACGCGGTGACCGGCCGCAGCAGAGCTCCAGTCGATGGAGCCCGTCGATGTCACGACGACGGGCGGCTCGCGCCGGTTTGCTTGGTCGACCTCGGACCGGCTGAGGTGGATGTCGTGTTGGCATCCAGGTCGTGTACCGACGTGTCGTCGACCTCTGTCGTGCTCGTCTCGTCCCCGTCGGACGGATGCACGGCATCAACAGGGGGGCTCGCCGGCGAGTCGTCCGCGACCACGCTGGTGGTCGTGGAGGCAGCGTCCGACAGGGGCCCCCTCGCAGAGTATGAGTGCCGGTACCGGCTCATGACGCTGGTGGGCGCCATGCACAGTACAGTCCCGAGGACCTCAGCCTCGACCAGGGACATGCGCTCCACAGCTCGGCGGAGCTCGCGCATCTCGACCTTCTTGGACCCGACGACCAAGATCGCGCCGCCGAACAGGCGCGCGAGTATCGATGCGTCCGTCACGGGATTGAGCGGGGGGCTGTCGATGATCGTCACGTCGAACTGGTTGACGATGTCACGCAGGATCGTCTCCGCGCGTGACGTGCCAAGAAGCTCGCTCGGGTTGGGCGGGATCTCGCCGGCGAGGAGCACGACCAGTCCGTCGTCCCCCCACGGCTGAAGGACGTCCTCGATCTTTGCTTCACCGGCCAGGAGCGTCGTGAGGCCGATCCCATCGTCAAGGTCGAGCATCGAGCCGAGTGAGGGGCGCCGGAGGTCGGCCTCGACCAGGCACACACGGGTGCCGGAGGCCGCTATCGCTGCGGCGAGGTTGGCTGAGGTCGTGCTTTTGCCCTCACCGGGGACCGACGACGTGATCACAAAGGCCTTGTGCGTGCGATCGGTCTGAAGGAAACGAACGTTGGTGCGCAGCTGACGGAATTCCTCGGCCCGTAATGAGGAAGGAGCTGAGGCAATGGCCATCGGGGACTTCGGGACGGATCGGTTGGCCATGATCGATCCGACGATGCTCGCTCCCACGATGTTTCTGGCCTGCTCGGCCGTGCGTACCTTGGCTTTCGAGAGATCGCGCACCGTGACGGCCGCAACAGCCACGACCATCCCGCCCAGCATTCCTAAAATGATAAAAAGCTTGGGGTTTGGAGAGGACGGCACCGAGGGAGTGGTGGCAGTCTCGACGCTTTGCAGGGTGACGAGCGCGTCGCCTTGGGCAGGCTTGGGGGTAAGCCTTCCAGCCGAGCTGACCAGACTTTGTGCCGTGGCGTTGGCGATCTGCGCAGCCTTTGCGGGGGACGGATCGGTCGCCGAGATCGAGATGATCGACGTGTTGAGCGGCACTGACGTGGAAAGCTTGCGGCGCAACTGACCGACGGTCAGGTCGAGGCCCAGTCGTTCGATGACCGGCTCGAGGACGATCTCGCGGGTGGCCACTGCACTGAAGTTGCGGGCCTGCTGCTGGGAGTAGTCGGCACCCTGCGCGATGCCGCCAGTGTCGCGACCGTTGGCGACGGCGATGAACAGCTCGGACTCGGCGGTGTACTCACGTTCGGCCGCCGATGCCAGCGCCAGCCCGATGCCCCCTCCGATGACCGCTGCGAGCAGGAGGGGGATCCAGTGGAACCTGATGAACGTCCAGATGCCGTGCAGGTCCATCAAGCCGCCTTCCAGTAGTTGTGGCCCGAGAACTTCATGCTGGCCGACGTCGATCAGGATGTCGTTTCGCGGAGAACCTGTGGCATGAATCTGCCGCGCCGACTGTGTCATGATATACCGCAGCACGCCCGGGTCGGTCGACTTCCGGGTGACTTTCCCTTGTGGTTGCTGATACGACCCATGGGCCCCTTCGACACCACCGAGACCTGGCGAGACAGTGGGAGCACCGATGGATGAGACGGCTCCTGCCTCGGCGGGCACCCTGGCTCGTTCGCCCGAGCTTGACCGGAGTCGCCGCAGCTTTGCACTGGTTGCGGTGACCGCATTGGTGGCCGTGCTGTCGGGCGTCGTGCCTGCCACGCTCATCGCATCGGTGCCGGACGTCGGACGCACGACCGCGTGGGGGTTCACGCTGGCGCTGGTCGTGTGGGGCGGGCTGAGGCTCTCGTTGCTGTGTGTAGCGGGCAAACCCCGTCTTTTCGACTTCTTCTTCTGGCTCTTCACCTACATCTTCATAGGGATCGCCCCGACGGTGCAGATGCGCTCGGGTCAGCTCTCGTCCACGACCCCTGGAATCGACCCCGCGCTCGACCTGCCCACCGCGCTGCTGGTGACGCTCGGTGTGGTGATGTACGAGGTCGCCAGAGCCGTGTGGATCAGCCGCGAACGGCGACTGTCCACGACGCGCCCCGAACATCACCCTGCGGTGACGCCGGTCAGCGGGAAGAGGGCCGCCATTCTGGTCGTGGCCGGGATGCTGGCCAGCGCCTACTTCTTGTCCAAGATCGGTCCGGCAGTGCTGCTCGGCAGTCGCAACGGCGCGTTCCAGGCACGAGAAGCGGTGTGGCCTGATCCGGCGATTCGATCCATCATGTACGCGTCGGCGATCTATCCGCTTCTGGTGGGTGCAGGAGCACTGGCCCAGCTGGCACGGACCGGCCAGACCCTTCGCCAGCGTCGTGCTGCGCGCAACGGCCTCATCGTCGCGGTCGTGGTGATCCTGCTGATCGTCAACCCGGTCGCCAGTGCGCGATATACCTTCGGCACTGTGGCCTTCGCGCTCGCGGTCTACGCCGGCGCCATGATCAACCGCCATCGCACCCGCATCACTTTGGTGGCGACGATCTTCGCGTTCCTCTTCGTCTTCCCCCTCGCCGATGCGTTCCGCGGGAGCCAGGTGCAGTCGTCGCGCAACGGGTTCTATGGCGAGTACGTCAGCGCGGACTACGACGCCTTCTGGCAGGTCGCCAATGCGTTCTCCTACTGGCTCGACGGACTCGTCGTCCCGCTGAACCAGCTGCTCGGAAGCCTGCTCTTCTGGGTCCCACGCTCGATCTGGCCGGGGAAGCCAGTCGATACCGGGATCCTGCTGGCGCAGTATCGCGGCTACTTCTTCGACAACCTCTCGGCACCGTTGTGGGCCGAGGCGATCGTGAACGGCGGCGTCATCGGGCTGATCGTCGCGTTCCTGCTGCTCGGCATCGCCTTGCGATGGATGGACACCCGCCTTATCCCCGCCTTCGCAAAGGGCGGCACGTGGGCCATCGTCGGCTCGATCTTCCCGGTCTACATGACGATCCTGCTGCGGGGGTCGTTGCTCCAGGCGACGGGAGCGATGGCGATCTCGGCGTTGTGTGTCGCTTTTGTACGCATGCCCAGGCGGGACGGTGAAACCCATGTCCGTCAGCGCGAGTAGGCGGCTTCGAGCCGCACGGCGATGACGCCCATGCTCAGGTGATTGCGGACGAAGCGTTGTCCGGACCGCCCCATTGCCCGGGCGGCCTCCGCGTTCGCGAGGAGCTGGCGCACGGCGCCGATCAACGCTTCCTCAGAGTGGTCGACGACAACTCCGGCCGAGGCCTCGCGCACGACTGACGCGAGACCGCACGTCTCCGTGATGACGACCGGCAGGCCCGAGGCCATCGCCTCCAGCACCGACATCGGATACGGCTCGTCGACTGAGGGGAGGACGTAGATAGTCGATCTGCCCATCCGTTCAGCAGTCTGCTCCGGCGGCAGCGGTCCCTCCCACTCGACCTGCACGCCGGCACCCCGTGCCCTGGCGACGGCTGCGGCGACCTGTTCGCCCTCGCCCTCGTCCGGACCAACAAGCGCGAAGCGCACATCGGGGAACTCCGGTGACAGGACAGTGGCAGCCGCGACGAACACGCCCGGACGCTTGCGAGGTGCGAGCCGGGCCAGGTAGAGGACCCGTGCAGGTCCCGAAGGCAACTTCACATCGGCCACGGGTACCCCGTTGGGCAGCTCCTCGAGAGCCAGTCCGGCTCCGGCG
The DNA here is from genome assembly GCF_014378035.1 of Aeromicrobium sp. Classification (GTDB taxonomy): domain Bacteria; phylum Actinomycetota; class Actinomycetes; order Propionibacteriales; family Nocardioidaceae; genus Aeromicrobium. The sequence goes on from NZ_JACMOM010000241.1 coordinate 16,488, forward strand.
ACGTGGATCAGACTCAGCCGCTCGACCTCGGTCAGGTGGAGAACCCGGCGGGCGTCCCGCAGCACACGCCTAGTCAAGGCCGCATCGAGTGGCCGGGCCAACGGATTCGTGGACCGGTCGATCATTCCGTGGGTCTGCAGGACGTAGGGCACGCCGCGACGCCGCGCGATGGCGGCTATGGGAAGGGTGACGAGGTCGCGTGCGACGTGCACGTGCACGACGTCGAAGTCGGCGACGTGACGGCGAGCCCACGACCACAGTCCGGGAGAGCCCACGCCGGCGAAGCCGATGCGCGGGAGCAGCGTCCGTGCCGGCTCGAGGACTGCGTGCACACCCTCGAGCATCGTCGGCAGATCGCCCTCGAAACCGCGAGCGGACCCGGCGATGGTCACGTCGTGACCCCGTGCAGCGAGTGCCTTGGCCTGATTGACTGCTACGCGTACTGGCCCGCCGTACTCACCGAGCGGGCTGATCAGGGTGACGACCGAGAGGATGCGCACCGTCAGATGCCGGTAGGTCGGTCGAGCGTGGTGGCCGGCGGTGCGACGACGATCGTGCCCCGGGCTACCAGGCCGCTGACGAGCGCCGTGGCACCCACGACACTGTCCCGGCCGATCACGCTCCCACGCAGCACCGTGGCACGCGCGGCTACCCACGCGCCGTCCTCGATGAGGATGGGCGCGTTGTCGAACTCGAACGTGGGCGAGCGGTGGTCGTGGCTGCCGGTGCACAGCAGAACGCCCTGTGAGATGCAGACGTTGCTGCCGATCGTGACGGGCTCGAGGTTGAGGATCCACGCTTGCTCACCGATCCAGGAGTGGTCGCCGACGGTGAGCTTCCAGGGCCAGTGGACTCGAACCCCATGACGCAGGTTGACACCCTCGCCGATCTTTGCACCGAAGGCACGGAGGATCGCGATCCTGACGCGGACCGGGCACCACCAGTGGGTGACGACCACGCTCGACGTCAGCATCCATGCGACCTGCCACGGGAGTGAACGTCCACGGTCGTACCCGGCACCCGTGAATCCGGAGAGGTTACGGAAGATCGGCACGGCATGAGTCTACGCACGAGACAGGCTGCGCGGACCGTCTGTTCAGTTCATCGAAGTCAGGATTTGTGCACGATGATTGGAGTACCGTTAGGACCTGACCTGATCTGCCGAGTCGACGATCTTGCAGGTCGATGCGAGGAGAAACAGTGGCGAGAACGGCTCAGAGGATCCCGCGACTCGTCCACACCATCTCCGGAATGAACAAGGCGCTCGGCTACGGCCTGTCGATGCTGATCCTGGCCGCCGCTTCGTTGCTGGCCATCCCGGCCATGATCCGTGCCGATGGTCAGCAGGCCTGGGGCGCGATCGCCATCGGCCAGACCGTCGGCGCGGTGGGGGCTGTCCTCGTGGCGTACGGATGGATGATGTCCGGCCCGGCCCGAGTCGCGCGCGGCGACGCGTCCTCGCGCCGGCGCGACTATGCCGAATCGGTCATCGTTCGGATCTCCCTGTTCGTCCCGGTCACCGTGGTTGCAGCGTCCGTCGCTGCGGCGGTGACGCCGGGCCACCGACTCCTCGCTGCAGCGGGCGCGCTGTCCGGTTCGGCGATCGGCTTGACCGCCAACTGGTACTTCGTCGGAGTCGGCCGGCCGTATGCGTTCCTCGTGTTCGAGACCATTCCCCGCGTCGTCGGCACCGTGGTCGGCATCGCGCTGATGCGATCCGGCTCGGACGCCCTGGTCGGTGTGCTGGCGCAGTCGGCCGGGATGCTGGTCGCCTTCGGCGTCGTCATGGCCTGGGTATCGGCGACTACGGCTCGGGCTGGTGCCACCCCCCTGCGCCGGCGCCCGGCAACTGAGATCCTGTCCGCCCAGCGACACGGGGTCGTAGCCAGCCTGGGCTCGGCGGTCTACGTCGCCGCGCCGATGATTATCGTGTCGGCCGTGGCGCCGTCCGTCCAGCCGCTCTACGCACTTGCCGACAAGGTGCAGCGGCAGATCAGCATCGCGCTCGGTCCGCTGGTCACCGTCTTCCAGGGCTGGGTGCCGCGCGCCGCCGGGTCCGCGCTGCACCAGCGCGCGCGGGTGAGTCTCTGGATCGCCGGTGCGGGGTCGCTCGTGCTGAGCCTGGCGATGCTGCTCCCCACGCCCGTCCTTCTCGACTGGCTCGGCGACGGTCAGATCGACGTGCCGCTGACCGTCGTCATCATCATGTCGCTGTTCGTCGGGTGCAATCTGTTCGAGTCGCTGATCTCCAAGGCTGTGCTCGCCTCGCTGGACCGGCTCGGCAGCGTCGCCCGAGCAACGCTCGTCAGCGCGCTGGTCGGCCTGCCGCTCGTCGCCGTGGGAGCGATCGCGGCGGGAGCGGCAGGTGCGCTCGTCGCTGTGGTTGCCGGGCTGGCACTCCGCATGGTCATTGAGCTTTTCGTCGCGGTCAGGGCGATCAGACCAGAGCAGACGGTAGGGTCGATCGCCATGCCTGCCTCATCAAGCGACAAGGGAAAACATGCGTAGGACCCGTGCCATCGCCCAGCTCCTCGCCTGGCTGTTGCCCGCGTCGAGCGCCAAGAACACCCTGCTGCGCGCCGTTGGTCACAACGTGCACCAGACCGCGCGCGCCCGGGTCAATGTGGTGTGGAAGGTCGAGGCGTTCGCGATGAACCCGAACAGCCGTATTGGCCTGGGCAACATTGTCAAGAACATGCGGTCGGTGTCGCTGGGGGAGGGCTCGTCGATCGGCCGGTTGAACGTCGTCTCGTCACACCCGGTGTTCGTCCGCAACTACCCGTCGGGAGCGACCTTGACGCTCGACGCGAAGTCGAAGGTGACCAGCAGGCACCAGCTGGACTGCTCGGGATCGGTGCACGTGGGCGAGCTCTCCTCCATCGCCGGTCACCAGACTCGGGTCATGACGCACAGCATCGACATCGAGCGGGATGCCCAGGCGGCGCACCCCGTGCATATCGGTGACCGCAGCTTCGTCGGCACACGCTGCCTGATCCTGGGCGGAGCGGCCCTGCCGTCGCGCTCGATCCTCGCCGCTGGTTCGGTGCTGCCCCGCCGGAGCGGTGACAGTCCCTCCGGTCTGTGGGCAGGCGTCCCGGCGCAGTACAAGGCCCCGGTCTCGGGTGCCTGGTTCGAGCGTAAGTCGATGTCGACCAGCAGACTGTGGATCCCGGAGACAGACACCGTCATCGACGGCTCGCACTGAGGCAGCGCAGCAGTACGCCACCCGGTGTCAGCGGTCGAGGATGCCGGGCTTGAGCGACGAGTACGCGTCGAGGGCGCGGAACCACTTGATCAGGAAGCCCGCCAGGATGAGGGCGTTGAGGGCCAGCAGCACCGTGTAGACGCCGAAAAAGGCCGTCGGTGCGCCCCAGAGGACGAAGCTCAGAGCGAGCACGCCGTAGTCAGCCGGCAGGAGAGCGAGAGCGCGAGGAGTGGACGGCGACGGCGGCGGTCCTTCGGTTGTCGGGAGCGTGCGCGACAAAAGCTCGACGATCGTCAGCGCTGAGAACATGACGACCGCGACGGCCTGATACGCCAAGGGCACGAGAAGCCAGCCGTCGCCGACCTCGACATGCCGCCAGAGCGCGACGAGGACGGCCGAGTGCAGAAGCACCATCTTTCCGGCGTCGATGACATGGTCGAGCCACTCACCCGCCGGAGAGCTGCGGCCAGTCAGACGGGCGACCTGGCCGTCGGCGGAGTCGAACGCGAAGCCCAGCACGAGCAGCAGTGCCACCCCGATACCGGTCACGAGGCTCGGTGTCGCCAGCACCAGCAGCACGAGACCCGCCGCGGTCAGCAGCGCAGACACTGCGCTGACACCGTTCGGCGACAGGCCAGCTCTGTATGCCCCAGCAGCGATGACCCGACCGATGGGGCGGTTGACGAACCGCGAGTACAGAGACACCCCCTTCTTGGACTTCTGGGCGCCCGCCAGCGCTGCCAGCGCTTCCTGGAAGGACGACATCGCAGCTCCTCTCGTCGAGACCGATTGAGAGTCATCGTTTCACTAACACCGGGCGCTCCGCAGGCGGTGTCGCGAATGCCCTCGTCCAGGGTGATGGCACCGGGTCTCGTCACGGCGCTGTCTGCCCTGCCGAGTACGCTGGGATACTTATGACACTGCACGCGCTGGCCCAGATCGTCGCCGGCGAACCCGACGTCTCCAAGGTCGTCACCGAGCTCGCCGACACCATTTCGGGCGCCGCGATCGACGTCACCGGCCCGTCGCCACTGCGGCCCTTCCTCGCCGCTGCGGTGAGCCGCCCCGACTCCTGCGTGCTCATGGTCACCGCCACCGCACGTGAGGGCGAAGACCTCGTCGTCGAGATCGGCGGTCTGATGGGTCCTGAGGTCGTCGCGTGGTTCCCGGCCTGGGAGACGCTCCCGCACGAGCGGCTCTCGCCGCGGTCAGACACCGTAGGCAGGCGTCTCGCCGTGCTGCGACGGCTGGTGCACCCCACCGG
>NZ_JACMOM010000242.1 GCF_014378035.1 Aeromicrobium sp.
AAGTAGGACGAGTAGAAACAGATGAGATAACTCGTCTCAACCCGTTAATTGATCGTCTGTGCAGGTCAGACGCGTATGGCCACCAACTCGGCAGGACTGGTGTCGGCGCGGTCCAGTCGCGTTTCGCCTGGTCAGCGTGTGAATCTCTCATTAGATGAGAGATTCTCCGGTACGATCTAGTTGTGGAAATGCTTCCAGGGTCTGTGCCAAGGATTCTCGCTGCTGGCGAGGTCGGGCTGCTGCGCGCTGATGAACAGGTGTTCGCGGCGATGCTGGACGGCTGGCGGGCACAGATGCTGGCGCGGGGTCTGACAACGGCGACGATCAAAAGCATGTGCGGAACGGTGACACGTTTCCAGCAACATACGAACGAATATCCGTGGTCCTGGCGGCCACAACATGTCGATGAGTATTTTGCTGATCGGCGCAGTCTTGTCGATAAGCCGATGTCGCTGTCGACGTTGCGTTCCTACAGCGGATCTATCCGGGCGTTCTGCGCCTATGTGACGGATACCCGCTACGGTTGGGCCGAGTTCTGCGAGCAGGTCTTCAATGACGTCCCGAGCCAGGTGGTGTTCGAGTGGAACTCGCCGCGGCACAGTACCGATGATGCTGTGCCCGCCGGCCGGCGGGCATTCACCAAGACGGAATTGCAGGCATTCTTCGATGCCGGAGACGATTTGGTTGACCGCGAGCACGCGGCTGGCACGAAGCGCTGGTTGCCAGCCCTGCGGGACTCGATCGCGTTCAAGGTCGGCTACGCCTACGGTCTGCGACGCCGCGAGCTTGCCATGTTGCAATACGTCGACTTCGGTCCGAACCCTCATGTCCCTGAATACAAGGGGTTCGGTGCTGTTCAGGTGCGGTGGGCCAAAGGCACCGCCGGCTCGGGGCCCCGGCGCCGAACTGTGCTGACCGCGCCGGAGTTCTCGTGGGTGGTTGACCTGCTGCAGTTCTGGATATCACCGGCCGGTCGCGAACGATTCACCACAGCCGACCGCTCATTGGACATGTGGCCCTCAGAGCGCACTGGCCGTCTGGGCATCCGGTCGTTCGACCGGTCGTTTCAACTATTTCGTGCAGCGGCCGGAATCCCGGCGGAGTTGACCTTGCACGCTTTGAGGCATTCCTATGTCACGCATCTGATCGAGGCCGGCTATGACCCGTTGTTCGTGCAACAGCAAGTCGGACACTCGTACTCATCGACGACAGCGCTCTACACCTCTGTCTCGAGCGACTTCAAGCAGAAGGTAGTGCAGAAGATGATCGCGCACCGCATCAGGAAGGAGTCAGACAATGCCTGAGCAACGCAGGATCGGCTACCACTGGAATCTGCGCCAGATCATGGCTACACGCAACCTGTGGAAGACCACCGAGCTCATCCCCTTGCTCCGTTCGCGAGGGATCAATCTCTCGAACGCCCAGGTTCACCGTTTGGTGACCAGTCCCCCTGAACGCATCCCGGCACGGACCTTCGCGGCCTTGTGCGACATCCTCGAATGTGGACCCGGAGACCTCTTCGAACCGTTCGTCGAGATGCGTGCCGCGGCCACCGCGAACGCGCCGAAGGACCCCGCTGAGCTCGGAGTCCGGCCCGGTGATCCGATCGCCAAACGGGTTCGCCTGGTTCGTGACAACACCGACGACACGGATGGCTAGACCTCGCAGACCTGGGGATCCTGACCGGTGGCCGGAAGGCTGTGACCGCTGCTACGGCCACTACCAGGTCGTGACGGTCTGGCAGAGCCGCGGGATCTGCGGCTACTGCTATCAGGCGGCCAAACGGATCACCGGAGTCTGCGACTGCGGGCATGAGGGTGTTCTGCCTGGCATCATTAACGATCGCCCGGCTTGCCGAACCTGCTCCAACATCAAGTTGAATGTGGACTGCAAGAGCTGCGGTGCTGAGGCTGAGCTCTACAGTGGCGGCCACTGTCAACGATGCGTTCTGACCGACACTGTCGACCGTCTCCTGACCAGCCCCGACACGGGCCAGATCACCCCTCCCCTGGTGCTCATCGCGGACGCGTTGAAGAAGATGGAACGGGCCAATAGTGGGCTGACCTGGATCCGCCAGAAACACGTGAACGACTTTCTGCTCGAGCTCGCCCGCCGACCGGTGATCACCCACGAGGCTTTGGACGCTCTCCCGCCGAGCCGAACCCTGGACTACGTGCGCGGACTCCTCGTCGAGCACCATGCGCTCCCCCAACGCGACGAACTCCTCGCCCGCTACGAACGCTGGGCGACCGGCGCACAAAAACGAGTCGTCGACCATGACCACCGCGACGTGATCGCCCGGTTCATCCGATGGGGCATGCTTCGCCGGATGCGGACCATGGATAGCGTGTCGAACGGGACCTTCCTTCGGTCGAAGCAAACGGTGACGGTGGCGATCGGCTTTTGCAATTGGCTCACCGAGCGAGACCAAACGCTCTTCTATCTCAATCAGTCCTATGTCGACCGTTGGCAAGCTGAAGGCCCCACGACACGCGAACTCGTCAGCCGCTTCATCAGCTGGACATCGAAGGCCAAGATCACCCCGCCGGAAATCACCGTCGCACCACACCGCCGCGGAACCACGCCCCGCATGCCGCACGAGCAGCAACGCGACGCGATCGATCTCGCAGTCCATAGCGATGAGATGACCCAACGGGACAGGCTCGCAGCAATCCTAGTGCTGGTCTTCGGCCAACAGATCGAGAAAGTGGTCACTCTGACCTGGGACGACATCACACTCACCGACCGAGATGTCTTGATTGATCTGGCGGGGTTCCCGATTCGCCTCGATCCGCCGCTCGATCAACCGATCCGCGACCTCGTGGCAGCTCCCCTGCACTCACGGACAGCGGCACACCCGAATTCATCGTGGGTGTTCCGCGGCGCCAAACCAGGGCGACACATCGATCCGGCACACCTACGGGCGCGGCTCAAACCAACCTTTCCAACACTCGAAGCCAGGCTCGGGACACTCCACGAACTCACACGCCTCGCACCCGTGGCAGTCATCGCCGAGGTCCTCAATTACTCGCCGCAGACCATCGAGAAACACGCCAACGCGTCGGCCACCGCCTACTCCCAGTACGTCGCGAATCGCCGAACGTCAATTTGAACCACCCCTGGTCGGGTGGAGGTTCTTTACCTCCCACCTGGTAAGTGGACCCGCAGCTTCCCGAATGACACCGTTTCGTCTGGGTTGAACGTAATCTTCAGAGTCCCGTCTGGCACCTTCGTCTTGCGATGCCACGGCTTGCGCCTCAGCTTTCGAGCGCGACTCGCCTCGACACTCGTCCACCCGACGCGGTGCTGGCCGACCATCACTGGAACCGTCGAATAGTCGCGACCCAACTGAAGCCAGACACGAACTTTGCACGACGGGACCTTTCCCTTGGTCAATGTGCGGCACCTCTCCAGAGTCTCCGGCGACTCCACGTCGGGCCTGAATATCAACGTCTGCTTCTTCACGTCGCCGCTGACCCACCCCACGCTGAGCAGCCTCTTCCCAGGCGGTGGCAGCAGCCACTCCGGCAACTCCGGATCATTGATGATCGCTCCGATGTCGCGAGCCAACGACATGAACTCGGCACCTACTTGCTTGGTGAGGAACCAGCTTATCCGCCTTGGAGGAACAGCAGCCGACCACGCTGACTGCCACAACGACCATTCGTCCTCGTCCGGCTCGTAGCCCGCGCGATCGAACTCTTCCTGAAGCACAGTCGCTGAGTCGAGGCCGCCCCGGGACTTCCGACGCCGCCATGCGCGCTTGTATGCAGCGAAGACCTGCGGCTCAAAAGCATCATCAGGGTCGACTTCGTCAGGCATCGCTTCATAGTAGGAGATGGCCGCTCCCGGGCGTGGCTATTTGGCATCCGGGACTCACCACTCGACCTACTTCAATACGTCCCTTTGCCAGTTGATTTGCTGTCTGCCGATGGGACGTGCCATGGAATCCACGCGATCATTCATCCGCTTCCCTGTGACCTATCCCGAGTCTCGCAACAGTGTTTGCATATGTTCAACGTGGCAGGGACTTGAAACGCATCGTTGCGAGACAAGCCGAAACCCCGGATTGCTCGGATGCGGTTTGTCTCACCGGGCTGTCTCGCAAGCCACGGGTTACGACAACCATCGTGCCCCGTCCGGAGTACCTGAGCGGGAGTCGTTTGCGGGTGTCTGATGTTGGCTGGGCCGCAACATTGTCGCCCCAAAACACGCTCAAGCCACGTGACTTTACAACGTATGCCGCTGAATCGGCCTTGGGAACTGAATCCCTCTCCAGTGCCGCAGCAAGTCGTTCAAGCCCTGTCAAGAAATAGTCGAATCGACTCGCTCACTTGCACTGGGGGCCGTGTAATCGCGATTTGCTCTCGAAGTTCGTTGCGAAATTCGTCCGTCATGTTTGAAACCTTGATTTCTAGGCGATTGCCGTCGTTCCAGACCAACAGGAGTGTTGTCGCTGGCTGATACGGGATCCATTCCGCCCTAGCTTCGACCAACCCGTAGAACGGGAAACGGCGGTCTCTCCCACGGCTTGTCTCGACAATGAAATCGGGCCAAATCACAAGTTTGCGAGGTCGCGTTGACGCTACGACAAGTCCGATCCCCACCAAAACCACAGCTATCGAAATGATCCTCAAAGAGCCCGAAAGAGTGAATGCGGCGACTAGAGCCAGGCCGACCAACACAGCAATGCGATCAAACATAAGCCCAGCACGTGTGCCATCCGGATAGGACTTTGGACGAGAGGAGTCAAAGTCGAACACGTTTTGCAGCCTACCGTCGCCCATAGACGCCTGAGTTCCAAGCATTGTGTCCGTACCAAATCGTCACGGTTGATGCCCGAAAGGCGTGACGAGCTCCTCGAGCATGTCCGGAAACCCTCCAAGCGCGCCCGTACAGTCCACCTTGTCCACGACCTTCGAAGCTGGTCACAGCCCGCCGGACTCTGGAAGCCTTTCGACCCGAGCCGCGAATGAGGCCCGACCACTTTCCGCGGCCGCCGGTGAGCGCGTTAAAAGCCATGCCCCGCATCGCCGCTCGCGCCTTCCTACCCCGTCCTCCCAATGCGTAGCCCGCTGCGGAGACTCCGCCAAGCGCGAGAGACGCAGCCTGGCACTGCGCTAAGGGGCACCACCCAAGTGCTGAAGATCCTCGGCCGGCCCATTTTCCGACCCCCCTGCTGAACCCCCTCCACTTCTTCTTGCTCCAACCCCACTCGCCAGAAAGGTCGAACATGTTGATCGGGTCAACCGGGTAGGTGTAGGTGTTGTCGTTGCCTCCGGCGACGGGGTCCCGACTCAGGAATGTGGCGGTGGTGGGGTTGTAGAGGCGGGCACCCATGAGGGTGAGGCCGCCGATGGTGTTGGCGTCGCGTTGTTTGGTGCCGAGCCATCCGTACCGTTCGGGCGTGTTCGCATTGTCGCGAGCTAGCCCGTATTCGGTGTATTCGGTGTAGGAGTCGATCCCTGTGCCGCCGACGGCGACGGTGGCTGCGATGTCGCTGTGCATGTTTGGGAGTTGGATTTTCGCGGTTCCGTCGGAGCCGGCGATGATGCCCAGGTCTCCGGCAAGGGAGGCGACGTTGCGGCCCCACGCAGCGCCCCACGTTGTGGCGGCGTCGGGGCGGGTCCTGGTTTCGATCCAGACCAGGGAGTCGCCTGACCCGTCGTAGTGGTTCGTTGATTCGGTCAGCGAAACCCCACCGGTGAGGTTTTTGGTCACCGATAGCCTGCCTGCCGCGTCGAGGGTGAAGTCTTGAGCCTTCGTGGCGGTGACACCGTCCTCGGTGACTGGCTGACTGAGAGTCGCGACCATGTCGTTGGTGTGGTACTCCACGCTCAGGGCCCCACCGCCTGCACTGTTGGAGGTGTGGGCAGCGGGGACGGTGTTGGTTCGTCCGAGTTCGTCGTAGGAGTATCCGGTGGTGGTGATCCGGTCCGCCGCGTCGAATGCGCTGGTCACGCTGGACGAGGAGGTGCTGTTCTGGCAGGCTCCACCGGTGACGGGATCGTAGGAGTTCAGGCTGGTGCGGTTCGAGTCACCACTGAACCCGTACGTCCGGGTGGTGCAGGCTCCGTCGATCGTGTCTTGGACCTTGGTGAGCCGCTCGCGGTCATCGTAGGTGTAGGACTGCGTCGATCCGGTCCCGGTGGTTTCGCGGACCCTGCCGTCGGCGTCGACCTTCGACGAGTACGCCAGCAGCGGCCCGCCGCCCTGCTCGTAGGTCAGGGCGAGGTCGTCGCCGGTGACGTCCTTGGTCCATGTGGCTTTGATGCCGCCAGGGTAGTTCTGTTCGATCAGGTCACCGGAGGCGTCGTAGGCGCCGGTGAACACATCCGGCCCGGACGCCAGTCCCACATCAAGTGAGGTGACCAGGCCACGACGTTCAGCCTTCCCACGGGAGTCGGTGCCGTTGTAGGTGTAGTTGTAGGTGCCTTTGCCGTCGTTGGCTGTGGCAACCCGCCCCGCCGCGTCATACGTGGTCGTGGCGGTGTTCCCGGCACCATCGGTTCGCGAGGTCGTCCTTCCCCACGAGTCGTAGCCCGTGGTTTGGGTCTGGGTGCCGTTGGACACCGCTGTTACGGCGCCTGTGGTGGGCGAGTACGTCGTGGTGGTCGCCGGCACCGCGCGATCAGCCTTGGCGAGCCCACTGGTTGTGGTCGACGACGTGGTTGTACGTCCGGCCGGGTCAAACTCTGAGATGTCGACGCGGGTCACCGCGCCGGACGCTTCTTCGACCCGGGTCGGGGACAGCATGATCGAGTATCCGGTGGTGGAGGTCGCCGGGATCGGCTGACCGCTGCCGGGCTGACCGGCGGGGCCAGTCCAGCAAACTTCGCCGGCCCAGGCCGGTTTGGACCGGCACTCAGAGCGTGAGGCCGAGGTGTCGGCGGTGTAGTAAACGGTATTGGTCGAGCGGGTGTCCAAACCGGGACCGTCGGTGGTCTCGGTGCCCTGAGGAGTGCGGGTCTCGATGATCTTGCCCTCGGTGTCGAAACGGGTCAGCGTTGTCGACCAGCCGGACCCGTCCTGAGTCAGCCCCCGGGTGGGGATCTTGAGCTGCCAACCGTCGCCGTCGCCGGCCGAGACCGGATCGTAGCGGTAGCGGGTCTTCTTAGTGTCGAACAGGTTCCCATCGGCGCCTGGGCTGGTTCGGTCGGTGACTGAGGTCCGCTCCTCGACCGCCAAACCGAAGCCACCAGCGGGCACATCGGTGGTCGGGCGTCCTGGCATCAGCGAAGCGTCGGCCTCGTCGTCATACACGGTCTGGGTGACCGTGCGGCCCACGACGGGTGTGCCGTCATCGAGCAACATCTCCCGCATCGGGTCGTAGGTCTCCTCGACCCGGGTCCCGCCGGTGTTGTAGACCGTCAAGGTGGCGTACTTGTCAGCCGCGCCAGCTGTTTCGGCGGTCGTGTTCCCCTCGGCGAGTGCTTTGCTGCGGCCTTCTGCGTCCAACGACCAGGTCTTGTTGCCCAAGGTGTCGTAGCGGGTGGAGTCGACCTGCCATGCGCCGGCACCGTAGGAGGCCGTGTTGGTGGTGCGACCGGCTTGGGTGAAGTACGACAGGTCGGCGTACTCGTACTGCGCTGCGGTGGGTGTGCTGTCGGGCACCTGGTCGGGCCCGAACACCGCGGTGCCACCGGTCGGGGCGGCGGTTCGGTCCTGTCCCCAGGTGCTGGTGGCGTCGGCCGAAAGGTTGGGCAGGCCGTCACCGTTACCGGCCAGGGCGAGGTCGTACTTGACCGTCCATACGGCGTCGCCGGAGCCGGCGGCGGCGTCTTGGGCGCGCAGGACCTTATATATTTTGCCGCCGTCGGTGTATTCGAACCGCCATGGCTTCAAGCCGGGCTCGGTGATTTTGGTGATCTTGGTCTTGCCGTCGATGGTGGCGTACTCGTATTCGGTCTTCAATGCCGAGGCGCCGTCTGCGACGCGCGGATCCCACATCGCGGTGAGCTGGCCTGAGCCGTTGTAGGTGTACTTGGCGACGCTGATGGTGTTCATGCCGGACGTGCTGCCGGGTTTGCCGTCCGTGCCCGGTTTGGGGTCCCAGATCCGCAGCTTGACCTCGGTCAAACGCTTGTCGGCACCGGTTCCGGTGTAGACCAGCTGCAGGGCCCGGCAACCCGGCTCCTGGCTGCTGGTGTCACAGGCCACACCGGCCGGTGCGGGAGCGAAGATCCACGACACCGTGCCATCCGTGTTGTGGGCGTAGGTGGTAGTGGAGTTGTCCTCAAGTGACACGACCTTCTCGATGGTCCAGACCCCTGTGGTGCCGCGCACAAAGATGGTCTTGGTGCCGTCCCATTCGGTTAGCGTCAGCCGGTGGGTGATGCCGGTCTCTCCGGTCACCGCGGCCAACTTGAGGGTGTCGTCGTCCAGGGCAGTCTCGCCCACACCGTTGTAGGTACCGACCTGTTGGGCGCCGCGGGTCTTGGACGAGTGCAGGTAGACGTACGACTCGCCCTCTGGGCTGATCAGCTGGAACGTGCCGTCGGTGCCGGTACGGTCCGTCACCCTGAACCCGGCAGCCCCTTCCTCGGGGCCGGACAGGTCCGCGGTCCAGCCGGGCCCGAACACCCCGGCCGGTCCAGCCGGCTCAGCGGCCATAGTCAGGTGCGAACGCCCCAGCGTCAGCGATTCGCCGTAACCGGGAACGTCGACATCGTCCTCGGACAGCTGGAATTCACCGGTGAACAACGCGGCCTGGCCGGGGCCGAAGTCCTCCGTTGGGAATGACCCGCCGAATGCGTGCGGGACCACCTGGACCCGTTGCAACGGGGACACCTTGGTCACCGAGCCCGGGTAGGAGAACGCGACCCGCACCTCGACCAGGGCGGGGGCGCTGATGCCGGACTCGGCCCGCGGGTCCCAGATCAGCCGTGGAGTTGTCGACAGGTCAGTGCCGGACACCGATCCTGACCATGCGCTGCCGTCGGTGGCCTTCTTGACCTCGGTGGCATCCGTCCAACCGGTGGTGGTGTCGCCTTCGGTGGTCGGTGCGAACCGCCATTGAATCTTCGCTGAAGCTGCGCCGGGAGGTGCTGCGGCGTTCACCGGGAACGTTGACGTGGACCTGTCATCCTTGTTGGGTTCTGTCAGGACCGCCGAACCGGTGCCGAAGGTGAACGACTTCCATGGCGACACCGCACCCGCCCTGGTGCGGGAACGGGCCTCGACCTGGGTGAAACCAGAAGCCGGGACCGCCAGCGATGGGCCGGTGGCCGAGCCACCAGCCAAAGTCAACGGCGACTTGGCAGCGGTGTTGACCCTCCAATCGATGTCCGCACCCGCGGAGCTGGTGAACGTACACGCGGTGCTCGACGCAGGCGAGTTCTCATACCACTGGCCGTCCGCGAAGTCTGTGCACGCAACGGCGGGCACCGCAGGAGTTGTGGTGTCCACAGTGAATGTCCGCCAGGCCGACCAGGACCCGACGACACCGTACAAATCAGTTGCTTTCGACCGGGCGACATAGGTGGACCCGTTTGTCAGCGCGGTGCCGGAGGCGCACGACGCCGTCGCGCCGGAGGACACCAACGCCGTCGTACATATCGCCGACACCGTCGAGCTGGACGTAGAGGGCCGGGCCTCAGTGGTGTATTTGACCTTCGACGCCTCGGCGTCGGTCGCCGACGTCGACCACGTCGGGGTCGCCGAGGAGACGTGAAGGCTGTTGTCCCAGGTCCGCGAGGCCGACGAGGTCGGAACCGCAGCCTGATTCGGAGGCCCGTTGTAGGTCACTGAAAGGTACGGAGTGCGTGCCGCGGTGCTGCAGCCGGTTCCGCTTTGGGGGTTCATCGAGCAGAAGCGGCGCTCGTAGGAGGAGGCGGTTTCGTCGGCCGCGTGGAGCCGGATGCCTTGCATGTCTACGGTGCCGTTGGACCAGGCCTGTGCCATGGCAGTCAGGTTGATCTTGGTCCAGCCAGCCGCGCATCCGCTGGTACCACGGTTGTCCTCGACGTTTGTTGCTCCGTTACCTGCTACCGCCGCAGGTTTGTTGGCCCAGGTGATGGTATCTGACCAGTTGGTCCCGACGGGGTAGATGTACATGCGGCGATCAGAGCAGGTGTAGGAGTAGTACTGGTACAGGCCGAGTTCGGCCTTGAGGATTTTGACTTTCGTGTTCTCTATCGCCCCGCTGTAGAACTTCAGGTAC
>NZ_JACMOM010000243.1 GCF_014378035.1 Aeromicrobium sp.
CTGCACTTCACCGGTGACTTCGCGGCGATCGCGGCTGCGAACAACCTGCTGGCGGCGCTGATGGACAACCACATCCACCATGGCAACGCGCTGGGCATCGACGTCCGATCGGTGGATTGGAAGCGGGTGCTTGACCTCAACGACCGGGCGCTCCGGGATGTGGTGGTCGGTCTCGGCGGCCCCGCGAACGGCTACCCGCGCGAGGATGGCTTCGACATCGTGGTGGCCTCCGAACTGATGGCGATCTTCTGCCTGACCGAGTCGTGGGCCGACCTCAAACGCCGAATCGGCGACATCGTGGTCGGCCACACCCGAGAAAAGAGGCCGGTCACGGCCCGTGAACTAGAGGCTCACGGCGCGATGGCGGTGCTGTTGCGGGACGCGCTCGCACCCAACCTGGTGCAAACGCTGGAGCACACCCCGGCCTTCGTGCACGGTGGCCCGTTCGCGAACATCGCGCACGGTTGTAGCTCAGTGATCGCCACCCGGGCGGCGCTGCGGCTGGCCGAGTACGTCGTCACAGAGGCCGGCTTCGGGGCCGATCTCGGCGCGGAAAAGTTTGTCAACATCAAGTGCCGCGAATCCGGGATCCGTCCCGACGCCGCGGTGTTGGTGGCCACTGTGCGGGCGCTCAAGTTCCACGGCGGGGTAGACCTGCCCGACCTCGGTCGGGAGGATCTCGGTGCCGTGGAGCGCGGCATGGAGAACCTTGCACGGCACCTGCACAATGTTCGTGAGGTCTACGGGATCCCGTGTGTAGTCGCGCTCAACCGGTTCCCGACCGACACGGACACGGAAGTGGCCAGGGTGGTTGAGCTGGTCGACAGCCTGGGGGTCCGGACCCACCCTGCCACTCACTTCGTCGACGGCGGCACCGGCGCAACCGACTTGGCGAAGGGCGTGCTCGACCTGCTCGAGAACACTGACCCGTCAACGTTCTCCTTCACCTACCCCGACAGGCTCCCGCTCAAGCAGAAGGCAGAGACGCTGGCCCATCGGCTCTATGGAGCCTCCGGCGTGACGTGGGACTCCGCGGCCAAGCGGCGGCTCGACCGTCTCGAGGCCGACGGGTACGGCGGCCTGCCAGTCTGCATCGCCAAGACGCAGTACTCATTCTCGACCGACGCCACCCTGCGCGGAGCGCCGACCGGTCACGACCTGCACGTGCGCGAGGTCAGACTCTCCGCGGGCGCTGGCTTCGTGGTCCTCGTTTGCGGTGACGTGATGACCATGCCCGGCCTGCCGGCCACACCGGCCGCCTCCCGGATCGACCTGCTCGACGACGGGACCATCGTGGGCCTGTCCTGACCCGGCGCCCGATCAGGCTCGACCGAGGCCCGGCAGCTGCGCCATTCGTGTCCAGCGCCGCCGGATAGCCGTCGCGCGCGGCATGTGCATTTTGGGGGTTGGCAAGGACTTGCGGCCATGGTGCCTCTTACCGTGGCTGGGGCGACAAGGTCCGCTGCTTCCTCGACGAGAGCGCGGTCGCCGCCCTCGATCCGCGTGAGACCGCAGACCCGAAGACCGAAGACCTGGAGAGCCTGCTTCCCTGGGTCCACAACCGATCGTGGATCAAGGGGGCCAGGCAAGCACCTGGCGATCGTGGACACCGAGTTCGATGCCAGATTCGCCGACGTCCGCACGTAGATGGTCGCGCGGACGCGCGCCGGTACGGGATCCGGTTACTGGTCCCCCGAGCAAGACTCCCTCGAGGAGGGTCGTCCTCATGGCTGGACCGTTGAGGGGTGTCAAGGGTCAGTACGAGTCTCCGGTCCGCCAGGCCATTTCCTGGAGGGTGAGGGTGTTGCCGTCGGGGTCGCTGAATGAGGCGTACCTGACGCCTCCGCCGACGTCGAGGACCGCACTGACGTCGACGTCGCGTCCCAGGAGGTCGGCGCGCGTCTGTTCGATGTCGGCGACGACCAGGTGGAGGGACTTAACGGTGCCGGGCGACATGTCGTCGTACGCCGGCAGGCCGGTGCCTATCCCGATCGAGCAGGCCGAGCCCGGTGGCGTCAGTTGCACCACCCGGACGCCTTCTGCCGGACGGACGTCGAGGTCTTCGACGAAGCCGACCTGCCGGGTGTAGAAAGCCTTGGAACGGTCGATATCGGCAACCGGGATCGGCACCAGTTCAAGCTTCATCTTCATCCTTTGCTCTCCTCGGTCCTGGGGCGGGCCACCACCTTAGGTGGGCCCGGGCCGGACACGCCCATGTGGAATCAGACCGGGTCGCCGCCGACGACATCCTCCACGATTTCAACAACCCGATGCGCTACCAGGGGCTGGGCGGGGAGGTCTCGCCGCATGATCAGGCGTGGCATGCGGCTCGCCACGGCAGCAGTGCCGCCCACGACTCGGAATCCGGCTCGTTCGAACATCGATCTGGTCCCGACGAACGCCATGGTCAGATCCATCCGACCCGGAGGATCGACCGGATGCGCCTCCACGGCGGGTGCGCCGTGGGCGGCGGCGTAGGCAACCGCACCGTCGAGCAGCGGTGCCGTCACGCCTTGTCGACGATGGCCCGGACGGACCACGACGCACACGATGCTCCACACTGGCAGGTCATCGATGGGGCGGATGAGACGTGAATTGGCCAGGCGCGAGATCTCGGTGCGGGGGCCGATGTTGCACCATCCCACCGGCTCGCCGTCCCGGTAGGTCAACACCCCTGGCGGATGATCACGCTCGCACAGGGAACGCATGGCCTGCTCACGGCTCCCGCCGCCAAGCTCCTCGATCTCACCAGCCTGCAGCCGGTGCGACAGACACCAGCAATGGTGAGCGCGGCGGGTGCGGTTGATGACGTCAGTGAAGTCTTCAAAGCGGTCCGGTGTCAGTGGATGCGTCTCCCAAGTCACGGTGCCACTCCACCACGGCCCGCCGACATCGGTGGCGGATCGGCTGGTGGTTGGGCGGAGGAATCAGTCGGTCGGTGGAATCGGAGTCTGTTGGTAGAGCACGAGACGCCAACCATCTACCGAATCCTGGTAGACGCTCGACATCACGCCGGTGAAGGCCGGCTCGTCCGTTTCCCGGTAGGCGGTCCCGCGGTAAACGAGAGCAGCGGTGCCCGGACCGCTGCAGATGAGAAGGGCATCATCGATGCTGTAGGTCCGCCACGGAGGCGCATGCGCGAGCGACTCAACCACGGCCGCGCGATCCATGACCGCACCGTTGGCCAAGACCATGACCGCATCAGCGGTCATCAGGCCGCCGTAGAAGTTGCCGCCCGTGCAGTCGCATAGCGAATCCCAACCCCGGCGCTCGAGCTCCAACAAAGTCGCCTTCACGTCCTCGCCGTCCATCCGACGATGGTAGTGGCCCAAGACGACGACGGCAGTAGCCCCAGAAGCAGAGCGAATCCGGGGGCGTTCGCACGTGTCCCGTGGCCCGAACACTCTGCGGAAACCAAGCCGTCCGGCAGGCGTGGATCTCATCGGGCGTCCCGCAAGACCCGGTGGAGATCTCGGTGAAGGGATCTCAACCGGGACAGCCACAGTCCAAGCCTGAGGAGGCATGGCCACCGTCGGCCAACGGTCAGCAGTGCGCGCACTAGCTGCTTCGCGGGTCTGACGACGAGACCTGCCCCGTAGGCATCGGTGCTGATCGAGCGGGCAACCGCTGTTGGGTCTCGCAAGCAGCTACCAAGGGAGCGACCCTGACCCAGGAGTTCACCCCGGCAGATCGGTCACCGGCGCGGGATCTCGAGGGGCACATCCGCAGACGCTCCTATTCTCCGACTGTCCCGTTGGCGATCTCAACAACGATGTCGAGGTGACCAAGGTGGCGGGCGTACTCCTGAACGAGATGGAACAGAATCCGTTCGAGGGTAGCCGGCTCGGCGCCTTCCCAACGCGGCCCAGGCTGACCGACCGTCGCCAGGTCGTTGCCCTCGATGATGGCCTTACTGCGGACGCCCTGAGCAATGAGCGCGCCGATGAGGTCGGCGGCCGTCTCGTCCGGAGAGACGTACCAGTGCTCGTCACGCTGGTCGCCCCAAGGGTCATCGACAGAGCGACCCTCGAAGCCCCACTCGAGCCACCTCAGCTCGACGAACATGAGGTGCTTGACCACCTCGAGAGGCGCCCACCCCGATGGCAGTCGACTGCGGCGTTGTTCGGGTACGTCCAGTCCCTCGACCTTGGCGATGACCCTGGTTCGGAAGTAGTCGAGGTACCCGAGGAAGACCCCTGCTCGTGACGGGACAGTCGAGGTCGGGCTCGGAAAGTTGTCACTCACCGCACCATCATCGCCCGAAAACGGGGCACGTACGGCGACCTTCTGAGCAGAGGCAGTCCAGGGTGCACCGTCGACCTGTTCAACTACGACGCGTCGGTGAGGAGGGCGCTGTCTTGGGGGGAAATGGGCGGCCGCTGACAACACGACCTCCCTTCGGGTTGCCGCGGGCGCCTACTCCCCGCTCCTATGCACGCAGCTGTCCATCAATCAGCTGGGCCACTGCTGGGAGTCCGCTCGTGGTACCCCGCTGCTCGGGAGGATTCATCTCGGTCCGGCCAGAGGTGGCCGTAGGTGTCGAGGGTGGTCTTGGCCGCAGTGTGCCTCAGCCGCGCCTGGACGACCTTGACGTCGAGCCCCGTCGAGTCCGCTTCGGTAACCAGCACTCGCGGTGACGTATCAGGCCTACTCGTTGGCCAGCGCAGGCAACGTCCACAGGCGATCCCATTGAGGTGCGGGAGGTCTCGACTGTGGGTGCTGCGTAGACTTCGGCCCACCCAAGGCCCAAGGAGCACCAACACCCAGTGAGCGCCCTCCAGACCCTTGATCGAGGCCTCGAGGCGATCGAGATCATCTCCCAGCGAACGAGTGGCATTTCCCCTGCTTCGCTCGCCGATGAGTTGGGTGTGCATCGGGCCGGGGCCTACCGGATCCTCAGCACCCTCGAGCGGCGCCACCTCGTAGCCAAGGGCAGTGACGGCCTCTACCGGCTCGGTAGCGGAGCGCTGGTCGTCGCCGGCCGCTTCATGAGCCAGTATCGCTCTGCCGCACAGCCGGTCGTCCAGGAGCTCGCCGACCGCAGTGGGTTCACCGCCTTCGTCTCCATCGCCGACCGTGCCGAGTCGGTGGCCCTCGCCGTGGCCGAGCCGGCTGCCCGCGGCTCCATCGGCATCAGTTACCAGGTCGGCGCCCGCCACCCCCTCGAGGAGGGCGCCGACGGGCTAGCGATCCTCGCCCAGCGCCCCGAACGCCCCACGGACAGCGAGGCCGTCCGGCGTTCCCGTGCGCAGGGATACGCCCTGTCCGACGGCGAGGTCCAGCCCGGCACGGTCGGGCTGGCCGTCGGCACCGGCGGCGCTCCCACGACCAACATCGAGGCCTCCATCGGCGTCGTCCGACTCGGCCTGCACGGGGACCTCGACATCGATCAGCTCCTGCCTCTCGTGCAGTCCGCACGCGACGCCGTCGTCCGCCTGCACTAAGGCCGCGCGCCCCACCCTGCCCCTCCGGGCACCGGTCCCACCCTTTGACCGGGAATGTGATGCGCACTACGTTGTGTGGATAGCGCACATAGATGTGCGCTGACCGCACAAAGGGAGCGCCTGGATGACCGCCGTTTGCCCCGTCTCGCGTGAGGCCGCCGAGTTCGACCCCTTCGGCGACGGTTACCAGCAGGACCCGCCCGGATATGTTGCGTGGTTCCGGGACAGCGAGCCGGTCTTCTACAGCCCCAAGCTCGGGTACTGGGTCGTCACCCGTTATGACGACATCAAGACGATCTTCCGCGACAACATCACCTTTTCCCCGTCAGTCGCCTTGGAGAAGATCACCCCGACGAGCGACGAGGCCAACGAGGTACTGGCCTCCTACGGCTATGGGATGAACCGCACCCTCGTGAACGAGGACGAGCCGGCCCACATGGATCGCCGTCGCGCGTTGATGGAGCCCTTCGCCCCCGAGCACCTCGCCGAGCACGAGCCGATGGTCCGGTCCCTCGTACGC
>NZ_JACMOM010000244.1 GCF_014378035.1 Aeromicrobium sp.
AGAGGTCGTACGGCGAAAGCTCCACCACAACCCGGTCCTCGGGGAGGATGCGGATGTAGTGCTGACGCATCTTGCCGCTGATGTGGGCGAGTACCTTGTGCCCGTTGGCCAGCTCAACGCGGAACATCGCGTTGGGAAGTGCCTCAACAACGGCGCCTTCCATCTCGATGACGCCTTCTTTTTTTGCCATAACCTCTTCTTCGTGTCGCTTGGCTGCCACATCGACCCGTTCCGCCCACCCCACCCTGACCGCCCGGAGGCAGTCGTGGACATGGGGATACGGACCTAGAAAGGCCGACTCGCAATTCTACGCCGGAACAGGCGACAGACCCAAATCGAGGTCTGGGCTCAGCAGTCGACGCACCCGCTCCCGGCGTGGGCAGGTCAGGAAGGCAGGTCGGGCTCGGCCTCCCCTGACACCGTCACCGCGGCATGCACCCCAGTGCTCCAGCCGACGAGCCGACGATCGACGCGGCCCGACGCACCATCGTGGCAACAATCTGCTCCGTTGCAAGAAAGAGTCGTCAAAGCGCGATCTGCGCATGAAATCGTCGGGTTTCCGGCAGTTTCTGATTCGTTCTGCCCGCCAACGCAGACATAGCATTGATTCATTGCGTGCCTCGCTGCCGCGAGCTCACCCACGGAGGCCTCACGTTGACCGTTCTCGACACGCGCACCCCGAGCCGCGCCCAGCCGTCGGTCGCCCGGTCCGTACGTCGACGCGACTACGTGATGTGCGCGCCTGAGCATTTCAGGGTCGCCTACACGATCAACCCCTGGATGGATGCCGCCGACCCGATCGACGTCGGCCGCGCTCGGCTGCAGTGGGAGGTGCTGCGCAACACCTACCTGAGCCTCGGTCACCGCGTCGACCTGGTCGAGCCCATGCCCGGCCAGCCCGACATGGTGTTCGCGGCGAACGGCGGACTCGTGGTCGGAGGGCGCGCCTACGGTGCGAAGTTCCGGTTCCCCGAGCGAGCGGCGGAGGGCGCGGCGTACGCCGATTGGTTGCGCCGCCGTGGCGTGGACGTCGCCGAGCCCACGCACACCAACGAGGGGGAGGGCGACTTTCTCGCGCTCGGCCCGATGATTATCGCCGGTACCGGCTTCCGCACATCGCTCGAGGCTCACATCGAGGCCGCAAGTGTGCTCGACCGTCCGGTCGTCTCGCTCGAGCTTGTCGACCCGCGGTTCTACCACCTCGACACTGCGGTCGCGGTGCTCGATGACGGCAACGGTCCGGCGCCGGCCGACATCGCCTACTACCCGGCCGCGTTCAGCCGGCACAGCCAACGCACCCTGCGTGACCTGTTCCCTCACGCCATCTGCTGCAGCGAGGACGACGCGCGGGTGCTTGGCCTCAATGCCGTCAGCGACGGGCACCACGTCGTGCTCCCGTCCGCTGCTACAGGTCTGGCCGGTTCTCTGCGCGAACGCGGCTACACCCCTGTGCCGGTCGACCTCAGCGAGTTCATCAAGTCCGGCGGAAGCGTGAAGTGCTGCACGATGGAGATGCACCGCTAGGACGTTGGCACCCTTGCCACGGCCGCACAGCCAGGAAAGTCCCTGATTCGAGTCCCACACGTCCCATCTGTCACGTAGGGTGACTGCGTGTCGCGGCCTCGTATTGCTCTCGTTGTGCTACTTTTTGCCACCTTGCTGATGCCGGTGGCGCCGGCGCAGGCCTCCTCGACGGTTCAATGCTCTGGTTACTACTCCTGCGGCACCGTGAACTACACGAATTTCGGCTACTCAAGCCATCAGGGCACCAGCTACTGGAACATGTACACCGGCACGAACTGCACCAACTACGTGGCCTACCGACTCGTCACGACCAACAAGATGCCCAACGTCCGCCCCACGTCGGCCGTCGGCAACGCCCAGGACTGGGGCCGGGCGATGTCGTCCATCACCGACACCCGACCCCACGTCGGATCGGTCGCCTGGTGGGGCTACACGGGGCGCCACGTCGCGTACGTCGAGAGGGTCGTCTCCTCGACAGAGATCTGGGTCTCGGAGTCCAACTGGAGCGGCGCGTTCGACTGGCGCAAGATCACGAAGACCACTTCGGGCTGGCCCGACGGTTTCATCCACTTCAACGACCTGCAGCTACAGAACACCCAACGTCCCCGCATCTCGGGCACGGTGAAGGTGGGCGCCACCCTGACGGCCGGTGTCGGCGGATGGACGCCGACCGGATCGACCTACGGCTACCGGTGGCTCGCCGACGGTGTCGCCATCACCGGCGCAACGAGCAAGACCTTCACGCCCAGCGTCACGCAGCTCGGCAAGGGGCTCGCGGTCACCGTCACGGCCTTCCGGACCAGCTACCCCCGCGCGAGCGCCACCTCCCCACGCACCGTCGTGGCACCCGGCACGCTCCGCGCCGCCGAGGCACCCATCATCACCGGCACGGCCCGCGTCGACTCGGTGCTGACGGCCTCGTCCGGACGATGGACACCGGAAGCGTCGTCGTACGCCTACCAGTGGTCGGTCGACTCGTCCCCCGTCGCCGGCGCGACCAGCCCGACCTTCTCCCCGCGACCCGGTGACGTCGGCCATCGCATCACCGTCACCGCCACCGCCTTCAAGACGGGCTACGTACGGACCGGTTCTACGTCGACACCGAGCAGCGAAGTCCTTCGGGGCCGGATCTCATCACTCGTGAAGCCATCGATCTCCGGCACCCCGCGGGTCGGCTTGCGCCTCACCGCCAAGCCCGGTACCTGGTCCCGTCCGGGCCTGACGTACGCGTACCGGTGGGTCGCGAACGGCGTCGACCTCCCCGGGGCGACTCACCCGACCTACGTGCCGACCGCCAGCGACCTCAACAAGACGCTCGCCGTGAAGGTCACCGCAAGCCGCGACGGCTACACGTCGGCGTCCGCCCTCTCGCCGGTCTCAGGCAGGATCGCCCCCGGGACGCTCACAGCGACTTCCCGCCCCACCATCGCCGGTACCGCCAGGGTCGGCTCGCTGCTCACCGCGTCGACCGGCGCATGGTCACCGACGGCCACCTACTCGTTCCGGTGGTTCGCCGACGGGATCGCGATCGCGGGCGCGACCGAACGCACCTACCTCCCGACCAGTCGGCAGCTCGGGCACCACCTGCGAGTCTTCGTGACCGCGCGCAGACCAGGCTTCACCACGGCCACCTCAAGCTCGTACGGCACAGTCGAGGTCGCCTCCGGACGCATCGGCTTCACCACGGCACCCACGATCTCGGGCAGCGCTCGCCTCGGCTCAGTGGTTCGCGCCGTCCCCGGTACGTCGTCGCCCAGCACCCTGACCATGCGCTATCAGTGGCTTCGCGACGGCAAGACTCTGTCGGGAGCCACCAGCAGCGCTCATCGAGTCAACGTGAACGACCTGGGCAAGACCCTGTCGGTGCGCGTCACGGCATCCGCCGCGGGCTACGAGACCCGCTCCATCACCACGGCAAAGATCGGGCCCGCCAAGTCCACGTCGGCCATGACGGCCAGCACAACGCGCGGCACCGGCACCGTGACGTTCGTCATCCGGGTGACCGCGCCCGGCGTCGCTGCCCCGGACGGCAGGGTGTCAATCAGTTCCAACGCGGGCGTCGGCAACGCGGGCACGGTCCGTGACGGCTGGGCCACCGTCACGCTGACAAGGCAGAAGGCCGGCACCTACACGTATCACCTGACGTTCGGTGGCACCTCCACCGTCACATCAGCGCGCCTCATGCGGACGATCACCATCCGCTGAACGCACGGTCCGCGAAGCGCACGTGAGGCACCCGCACCCTCGTCTCACCCCGATAAGGTTGATACATGTCCCAAAGCCTGTCACTCGGACGCCGAGTTGCGCGCCGTCTTCGCGGATCTGCCAGCCCGACGTCACCAACACGCACCTCCGCCACGCCGTCAGTGGGAGCGTCGGGCATCCCGGGGCGCCTGCTGCGCGTGACCAACGCCCCCGACGGCGTCGAGCGCCAGCCGGAGCGTGAGGTCTCCGACCCGATGGAGGCCGCTGCCGTACGGTCGGGTTGGCTCCTGATCGACGCGCACGAACGCCTCAGCCGATCTGCCGCCGAGCGGGTGTTCGGTCACGAGGTCGACGCGTGGCACCAGTATGCCGAAGACACGATCCCCGACCTCGTGTACACCCTCCCCAACGGCAAGGTCCTGCCCCAGGAGTCCAAGAAGAACCGACTGCGGTTCCGCCGCATGACCGACATCGCGCAGCCCGGCGACCATGTCTTCGACGTCGGCTTCGGTCGCGGCATCCTCGCCGCCCAGCTCGTGAAGGCCCGCAACATCGCCAGCTATCACGGCATCGAGATCATCGACCGCAACGTACCCACCGCCGAGGCCCTGTTCGCCGTCAACGGGCTTGACGTCCCGATCCACCTCGAGGCGGGCGATCTGTTTGACCTCACCCGCGAAAAGATCGAGGCTTCCGGCGCCAACTTCGTCATCTGCTGCGAGGTGCTCGAGCACGTCGTCGACGCCGAGAAGGCCCTGCGCACCATCGCCGATGCGCTCCCCGAGGGCGCAGAACTACTGTTTTCGGTGCCACTGCACGGCCGCCTGGAGCGCGCATGGGGGCACCTGTCGGTGTTCGACGTGGCTCGCCTCAAGGACATGCTCGCGGGCGCGGGTCTGTACGCGCACCACGTCGAGCCATTGGCCAACACGTGGTCACTCATCGTCGCCTCGCGCGACCCCGGCCCGTCAGCCCGTGTGCGTGGCGCTGCCGGGCGTCCTGCGCAGAGCGTGTCCCGGCCCCTGTCGCTGCACCGCCACTTCGTCGATGTCCGATCGGAACAGATGACGTCGGTCAGCGGCACCGTCGTGCCCCAGGACGGCACGACAGTCACCTGCACCGTCACGTCCGGCGGTGGGGTGTCGTTCCCGGTGACAAGCCTGGAGTCGCTGCGGTTCAAGTTCTTGTTCACCGACGCCGCGCGGGTCACCCGATTCACCGCTACGGCCCACGCCGGCGACAAGACCGTCGCCGAGTGGGTCTGGACCACCAAGCCGGGCGAGACCAGCTCGAAGGCGCCCCTCCGCGTCTCCATGCGACCCGGCGAGGTCGGACAGGAGTTCATCTCCGGGCCCCACCGCGGTGTGACCAAGGCCGACCGCGTGCAGATCGTGGCAGAAGTGGCAGACGGCGCCTCAGCGACGTTTGCGTTGAACGCCGCATACCTGCCCTGATCTGGGACGTGCCGGCCGTGTCCTCGACCATGTCGCAGACGATCGCCGACAGGGTGACGTCGGACCCGCAGGATTCAGTGTCCGCCGAAGGGGATGCCGAGCTCTGCGAGGCGGGCCTCTCCCCCGTCCATCGCTGTCAGCACCCACGTGCCGCGATCGGTGAGGGTGAAGGTGTGCTCGTAGTGCGCGGCCCACTCGCCGTCGCTCGTCACCACGGTCCAGTCGTCGGCGAGTGTCCGGGTGTCGGACGATCCGAGCGTCAGCATCGGCTCCACCGCGAGCGCCAGACCCTTGACCAGCTTGTGACCCCGCCCCGGTCTGCCGTAGTTGGGGACGTTGGGCGGCTGGTGCATCGCTGATCCGATGCCGTGGCCCGTGTAGCCCTCGACGATGCCGTACTCCCCTGCGGCATCGACCGATGTCTCGACCGCGTGGCTGATGTCTGACACCCGACCGCCGAGACTCGCGGCGGCGATGCCCTGCCAGAGAGCTTCCTCGGTGACCCGCATGAGCTCGGTGACCTCGGTAGGCACCTCGCCGACCGCCACTGTCGTCGCGGCGTCGCCGTGCCAGCCATCGACGATGGCGCCGCAGTCGATCGAGATGATGTCACCATCGCGCAGCACACGCGGACCGGGGATGCCGTGCACGACCTCGTCGTTGACCGAGGTGCAGATGACTCCAGGAAAGCCGTGATAGCCGAGAAAGTTCGACGTGGCGCCCTGAGAACGAATGTGGTCACGGGCGATGGTGTCCAGCTCGGCGGTCGTCACGCCGGGGCGGACGCTGCGGCGAAGGACGTCCAGCGCACCAGCAACCACCAGACCAGCCGATCGCATCGACTCGATCTGGGCGGGGGTCTTGATCTCGACACCGCGATCGAACATGTCTAGCCCGGGAGCGCGTCGTCGATCCGTCGCGTGATCTCGTCGACCCCGCCCATGCCATCGACCTTGATGACCACTCCGCGGCTGCCGTAGACCTCGAGAAGGGGTGCCGTCTCGGCGGTGTAGACCTCTTGACGGTGACGGATGACAGCCTCACCGTCATCGGTGCGCCCGCTGGTCTCGGCCCGCTTGAGCAGCCGTTGGATGAGCTCCTCGGGATCAACCACAAGCTCCAGCACCCCGTCGAGCTGGGTACCGAGCTCCCCCAAGATGCTGTCGAGCTTGGCGACCTGGTCGACAGTGCGCGGGTAGCCGTCGAGGATGAATGCCGAGCCGGCATCATCCTCGGCGAGCCGCTCCTTGACCATGGCGTTGGTGACCTCGTCAGGCACGTACTCGCCAGCATCCATGTAGCGCTGCGCAGCCTTGCCGAGCTCTGTCTGCTGCTGAACGTTGGCGCGGAAGATGTCGCCCGTCGAGATGTGTGCGCCGCCGATGCGCTTGGCGAGCGCAACGGCCTGAGTCCCCTTGCCCGCCCCGGGAGGACCCATGATGAGCAGGCGCATTACTTGAGGAACCCTTCGTAGTTCCGCTGCTGCAGCTGGCTCTCGATCTGCTTGACCGTGTCGAGTCCGACGCCCACGATGATGAGGATCGTCGTGCCACCGAACGGGAAGTTCTGACTTGCGTTGAGCACCGCGATCGCGATCATGGGGATCAGTGCGATGAGCCCGAGGTAGAGCGCGCCAGGTGCCGTGATGCGGCTCAGCACGTACGCGAGGTAGTCCTGAGTCGGCTTGCCGGCTCGGATGCCGGGGATGAAGCCGCCGTACTTCTTCATGTTGTCCGCAACCTCCTCGGGGTTGAAGGTGATCGACACGTAGAAGTACGTGAAGAACACGATCAGCGAGAAGAACGTCAGCATGTACAGCGGGTGGTCGCCCCGGACGAAGTTGTCGTTGATCCACGACGCCCACGATGCACTGGAGTTGAACTGCGCCATCAGGGCCGGGAGGTAGAGCAGGCTCGACGCGAAGATCACCGGGATGATGCCGGCCTGGTTGACCTTCAGCGGGATGTACGTGGAGGAGCCGCCGAACATGCGGCGACCCACCATGCGCTTGGCGTACTGCACAGGGATGCGACGCTGGGCCTGCTCGATGAAGATCACCGCCGCGACGATCACGAGACCGATCATCACCACGATGATGAACGTGACCCAACCCTTCTGCTGCTTGATCAGCCACATGGCACCGGGGAAGGTCGCGACGACCTGCGTGAAGATCAGGATCGACATGCCGTTGCCGATGCCACGGTCTGTGATGAGCTCACCGAGCCACATGATCACGGCGGTGCCCGCCACCATGGTCAGCACGACCAGGAGGAACGACAAGATGCTGTCGTTGTTGTACAGGAGGTCGCCCGTCTCGGCGCCACCGAAGAGGTTTCCGCTGCGAGCGAGGGCCACGATGCCGGTCGCCTGCAGGATCGCCAGGCCCAGCGTGAGATAGCGGGTGTATTGCGTGATCTTGGTCTGCCCGGTCTGGCCCTCCTTCTTGAGGGCCTCCAGACGTGGGATGACGACGACGAGCAGCTGCAGGATGATGCTCGCGGTGATGTAGGGCATGATGCCCAGCGCGAACACCGTCAGCTGGAGCAGCGCTCCGCCGGAGAACACGTTGATCAGCGCGAAGAGGCTGCTGTTCTCGCCCGTCGACGAGGCCTGGACAGCGTCCCGGACGTTGCCGACGTTGATGCCCGGGGCCGGCAGGGTCGAACCCAGCCGGAAGAGGACGATGACGAACAGGACGAAGAGAATCTTCTTCCGCAGGTCCGGAGTCCTGAACGCGTGGACGAATGCGCTGAGCACCGCGATCCTCCTCTAGCACCGAAGTGCGTCGGTGTGACGACAAAGACAAAAGCGGGCCCGCGCCCGCAGCCTGACTCTAACAGTGACGAAACAGCCGGGGCAGGACAGCCGTCCTGCCCCGGACAGCATCAGCCAAGAATGGTGACGCTGCCGCCTGCTGCTTCGATCTTGGTCTTGGCCGAACCGGAGAACTTGTTCGCGGTGATCTGAACCTTCACGGTGATGTCGCCCTGACCGAGCACCTTGACGGGGCGGCCCTTGCGGACGGCGCCTCCGGCAACCAGTGCGGCCACGTCGATGTCGCCACCGTCGGGGAACAGCTCCTCGAGACGGTCGAGGTTGACGACCTGGTACTCCTCGCGGAACGGGTTCTTGAACCCCTTCAGCTTGGGCAGTCGCATGTGGATGGGAACCTGTCCACCCTCGAAACCGACGGGTACCTGGTAACGGGCCTTGGTGCCCTTGGTACCGCGACCGGCGGTCTTGCCCTTGGAGGCCTCACCGCGACCCACACGGGTCTTGGCGGTCTTGGCTCCGGGGGCGGGGCGCAGGTGATGCAGCTTGAGCGCCATGTCAGTCAATCTCCTTCAAGTCGACGAGGTGCGGGATGGACTCAGCCATGCCGCGGATCTCGGGACGGTCTTCCTTGACGACGACGTCGCCGATGCGCTTGAGACCGAGCGAACGCAGGGTCTCGCGGTGTTTCGGCTTACGACCGATGCC
Source organism: Aeromicrobium sp. (assembly GCF_014378035.1). Classification (GTDB taxonomy): domain Bacteria; phylum Actinomycetota; class Actinomycetes; order Propionibacteriales; family Nocardioidaceae; genus Aeromicrobium. The sequence continues at coordinate 8,664 of NZ_JACMOM010000244.1, forward strand.
GGACTTGGTCTGGGTCACCTGGAGACGCGCCATCAGGCACCCACTCCGGCGTCAGCCTTGGACTTGGCGTCAGCGATGCCTTCCCTGCCGGCACGGAGAAGGGCTGCCGGGGCAACCTCCTCGACGGTCAAGCCACGACGCGCAGCCACCATCTCCGGCGACTCGAGCAGCCGGAGGGCCGCCACGGTCGCGTGGACGATGTTGATGGCGTTCGACGATCCGAGCGACTTCGACAGGACGTCGTGGATGCCCGCAGCTTCGAGCACGGCGCGCACCGGACCACCGGCGATGACGCCGGTACCGGGCGACGCAGGACGCAGGAACACGACGCCAGCCGCCTTCTCGCCCTGCACCGGGTGCGGGATGGTGCCCTGGATGCGAGGAACTCGGAAGAAGGACTTCTTGGCCTCTTCGACGCCCTTCGCGATCGCGGTGGGGACTTCCTTGGCCTTGCCGTAGCCGATGCCGACCTGTCCGTCGCCGTCACCGACGATGACCAGCGCGGTGAAGCTGAAGCGACGACCGCCCTTGACGACCTTGGCGACACGGTTGATCGTGACGACCTTCTCGATGTACTGCGACTTCTCGGCTCCGCGGTCGTTACGACCCCGGCCTCCGCCTCCGCCACCGCGGCGCTGCTGCCCGCTCATGCGGCACTCCTCATGGTTGAGAACATTTCAGTGTCTGTCATCCGAATTCCTGTGATCATCAGAACTCCAGTCCGCCCTCGCGAGCGCCGTCGGCCACAGCCGCCACGCGTCCCGCGTACTTGTTCCCGGCGCGGTCGAAGACGACGCTGGCGACACCCGCGGCCTTGGCACGGTCGGCAACGAGCTCGCCGACACGCTTGGCCTTGGCAGTCTTGTCATCGCCCGACGAGCGCAGATCGGCTTCCATCGTCGATGCGGAGACCAGGGTGTGGCCCTCGAGGTCATCGACGATTTGCGCAACCATGTGCTTGCTGGAGCGGGTCACGACGAGGCGAGGACGCTCTGCCGAACCTTGGATCTTCTTGCGGCCACGAATCTGGCGACGCATACGCGACGCGGTACGACCCTTGGTGCTCTTGTTGTGCCTGATCGAGATTGCCATGGCTTACTTACCGGCCTTTCCGACCTTGCGGCGGACGTGCTCGCCGGCGTAGCGCACACCCTTGCCCTTGTAGGGCTCGGGCTTGCGGATCTTGCGGATGGTTGCTGCCACTTCACCGACGACCTGCTTGTCGATGCCATGGACGGCGAACTTGGTCGGGGACTCGACCGTGAACGTGATGCCGTCCGGAGCCGTGACCGGCACCGGGTGGCTGAAGCCAAGGTTGAACTCGAGCGCGCCCGGGCCCTTGGCGAGGACGCGGTAACCAACGCCCACGATCTCGAGCTTCTTCTCGTAGCCATCGGTGACACCGACGACCATGTTGGAGATCAGCGTGCGAGAAAGGCCGTGGAGCGCCTTGCTGCGACGTTCGTCGTCGGGACGTTCGACCGACAGGCTGCCGTCGTCGGCGCGGGAGATCGTGATCGGCTCCGCGAGACGGTGGGCGAGCTCACCCTTGGGGCCCTTGACGCGAACGTCCTGGCCCTCGATCGTGACTTCGACGCCGGACGGCACCGTGACGGGAATCTTGCCAATGCGTGACATGTTCTCCTCCGCCCTACCAGACGTAGGCGAGGACTTCTCCGCCTACGCCCTTCTTGTTGGCCTGGCGGTCGGTGAGAAGACCCTGGCTTGTCGAGATGATCGCCACGCCGAGGCCGCCGAGCACCTTGGGCAGGCCGGTGGACTTCGCGTAGACACGAAGACCGGGCTTGCTGATGCGGCGGATACCGGCGATGGAGCGCTCACGGTGCGGGCCGTACTTGAGCGTGATCGTGAGCGACTTGCTCACCTCACCCTCCTTGGGCTCCGCGACATCGATGCTGGTGATGTAGCCCTCCTGCTTGAGGATCTCGGCTACGCCGGCCTTGAGCTTGGAGTACGGCATCGACACGCTGTCGTGGTACGCCTGGTTGCCGTTGCGGACACGCGTCAGCATGTCTGCGATCGGATCGGTCATTGTCATAGTTCGTGTGTTCCATTCCTGCCATGGTTTCCTGCGCCCGACGGGTGCGGACCTGTGGCTTTCAGTGGTTGCTGGCTACTTGAGGGGACGTGTTACCAGGAGCTCTTGGTGATGCCCGGCAGCTCGCCGCGGTGTGCCATCTCGCGAAGGCAGATACGGCAGAGGCCGAACTTCTTGTAGACCGAACGGGGTCGGCCGCAGCGCTGGCACCGGGTGTAACCGCGGACCGCAAACTTGGGCTTGCGGGCGGCCTTGACCTTGAGACCGGTCTTCGCCATGTCAGTTCTCCTTGCTCTGCATTGGTCTACTTCTCCGCATACGGGAACCCGAGCAGCTTGAGCAGCGCGCGTCCCTCGTCGTCGTTGGTCGCCGTGGTGACGATCGTGATGTCCATGCCGCGTGATCGGTCGATCTTGTCCTGATCGATCTCGTGGAACATGACCTGCTCGGTCAGACCGAACGTGTAGTTGCCGCGACCGTCGAACTGCTTGGGCGAGAGCCCACGGAAGTCACGGATGCGCGGGAGCGCGAGCGTCAACAGACGATCGAGGAACTCCCACATACGATCTCCGCGCAGCGTGACGTGCGCGCCGATCGGCATGCCTTCACGCAGCTTGAACTGGGCGATCGACTTGCGGGCCTTGGTGACCTGCGGCTTCTGACCCGTGATGGCGATGAGGTCGCGGAGTGCGCCTTCGATCAGCTTGCCGTCACGGGCAGCCTCACCGACGCCCATGTTGACGACGATCTTGGTGAGGCCGGGAACCTGCATGACGTTGGCGTGGTTGAATTGCTCGCGCAATGCCGGCACGATCTCGGACTGGTAGCGAGTCTCCAGTCGAGGAGCCGCCGACGTGGGCGTGGACTCGGTTGTCGTCTCGGTCATCAGATCTCCTTTCCGGTCTGCTTCGAGATGCGCACGCTGCGGTGCGCCGTGTAGGTGGAACCGTCGGGACGGCTCTTGGTGACCTCGTCGCGGCGGTAGCCGACGCGAGTGGTGGTCTTGCCACCCTTGGCATCGACGAGCAGCATCACGTTCGAGATGTGAATCGACGCCTCGCTGGTGATGATGCCACCCGTGCTCGCGCCACCGGCCTGTCCGGCCTTGGTGTGACGCTTGACGCGGTTGACGCCCTCGACGATGACGCGGTCATTCTCGGCGATCACTTCGATGACCGAGCCTGTGACGCCCTTGTCCTTGCCAGCGATGACCTTGACCTGGTCACCCTTCTTGATGCTGACGGTGCCTTTGCGGGCCATGTCAGAGCACCTCCGGTGCGAGTGAAATGATGCGCATGAACTTCTTGTCGCGAAGCTCGCGCCCGACCGGACCGAAGATGCGTGTTCCACGCGGGTCTCCGTCGGCCTTGAGAATGACGGCTGCGTTCTCGTCGAACTTGATGTACGAACCATCGGGACGACGGCGCTCCTTGACGGTGCGCACGACGACAGCCTTGACGACATCACCCTTCTTGACGTTTCCGCCGGGGATGGCGTCCTTGACAGTGGCGACGATCGTGTCGCCAATGCCCGCATAACGCCGACCTGAACCGCCGAGGACACGGATGCAAAGAATTTCCTTCGCTCCGGTGTTGTCGGCGACCTTGAGTCGCGACTCCTGCTGAATCATCCGTCGTCTCCTACT
>NZ_JACMOM010000245.1 GCF_014378035.1 Aeromicrobium sp.
AGAAGGCGGCGACGAACAGCAGGCGGACTGGACGCTCCTGCAGCAGCTCTGAGTACCGTCGCATCCTCACCGTGCACATTCTGTCACTTCCCACAGACGCCAATGACGGGTCACGATGGTCTCGGGAACGACTCTCTCGAGAGCATCCTGGGGAACACCGGCACACCGCCCGGCGATGATCGCCAGCGGGGGTCCGTGCCGGGATCACACCCCTCGGTGGCGTAAACCCTTGACGCCACGCGCTACGGTGTGCTGCGTCTGACCAAACAGGAGTTCACCAGTGACAAGTCTCGTCATCGTCGAGTCCCCCAACAAGGTTCGCAGCATCGCGGCCTACCTCGGGGACGGCTATGTCGTGGACGCCTCCGTGGGCCACATCCGCGATCTCCCTCGCGGTGCCGACGAAGTTCCGGCTGCTTTCAAGGGAGAGTCGTGGGCGCGTCTTGGCGTCAACACCGACTCGGAGTTCGAGCCCATCTACGTCGTCTCGGCCGACAAGAAGTCCCAGATGGCCAAGCTCAAGAAGCTCCTCAAGGACGCCGACGAGCTCGTGCTCGCGACAGATGAGGACCGCGAGGGCGAGGCCATCGCCTGGCACCTGCTCGACGAGCTGAAGCCCAAGGTGCCGGTCAAGCGCATCGTCTTCAACGAGATCACCAAGGATGCGATCCAGTACGCCATCGAGCATCCTCGTGACGTCGACATGGATCTCGTCGACGCCCAGGAGACCCGCCGCATCCTCGACCGTCTCTATGGCTACGAGGTCAGCCCGGTGCTGTGGAAGAAGGTCATGAGCGGACTGTCCGCCGGCCGAGTCCAGTCGGTGGCCACCCGCCTCGTGGTCGAGCGTGAGCGTGAGCGCATGTTGTTCCGCGTCGCGTCCTACTGGGACCTCGAAGCGACGTTCGATGCCGGCGAGGGCTTCGACCCACGCCAGTTCCCGGGCAAGCTCTTCAGTGTCGACGGCTTGCGCATCGCTTCGGGCACCAACTTCGACAATGCCGGTTCGCTGACGTCCGACAAGGTCGCGCACCTCGATGAGCAGCAGGCCGGCGCTCTCGCGGCTGCGCTGGCTGAGCAGCCGTTCACGGTGCGGTCTGTCGAGGAGAAGCCCTACACCCGCCGCCCCTACGCCCCGTTCCGCACCACGACGTTGCAGCAGGAGGCCTCGCGCAAGTTCGGCTTCGGCGCCGCCCGCACGATGCAGGTCGCGCAGCGGCTGTACGAGGGCGGGCACATCACCTACATGCGTACCGACTCGACGACGCTGTCGCAGACGGCCCTCAACGGTGCGCGCGCCCAGGTGACGGAGCTCTACGGCGCCGCCTACCTCCCCGAGAAGCCGCGCGTCTACGCCAGCAAGGTCAAGAACGCGCAGGAGGCCCACGAGGCCATCCGGCCCGCCGGCGAGAGGTTCAAGACGCCTGACCAGGCCGGGCTGCGTGGTGACGAGCTGCGAATCTACGAGCTGATCTGGAAGCGCACCATCGCGTCGCAGATGAACGACGCCAAGGGCAACTCTGTCTCGATCCGCATCGGCGCAACCGCCACCAGCGGTGAGGACGCAGTCTTCGCGAGCTCGGGCCGCACCATCACGTTCTACGGTTTCCTCAAGGCCTACGTCGAGTCGCACGACGACTCCGACGCCGAGGGCGACGACCAGCAGACCAAGCTGCCCAACGTCACCGAGGGCCAGGTCGTCACCGCAGCAGAGCTCGGCAAGGCCGGCCACGAGACCAAGCCGCCGTCGCGCTTCACCGAGGCAAGCCTGATCAGTGAGCTCGAGACCCGTGAGATCGGCCGCCCCTCGACGTACGCCTCGATCGTCGGCACGATCCAGAATCGCGGCTACGTCTACAAGAAGGGCAATGCGCTGGTCCCGGCGTGGATCGCCTTCTCGGTCATCCGTCTGCTCGAGCAGCACTTCGGCCGCCTCATCGAGTACTCCTTCACCGCCGAGCTCGAGGACATCCTCGACGAGGTCGCCGGTGGCCGCGAGGACCGGCTCAAGGTCCTGAACGACTTTTGGATCGGTGAGGGCGAGGGCAACACAGGTCTCAAACGCCTGGTCGAGAACCTCCCAGACATCGACGCCCGCGGACTCGCCACGTTCCCGCTCGGCGAGGACATCAACGTCCGGGTCGGCCGCTACGGCCCCTACGTCGAAGGCCCGCCGTTCGCGGAGGACGCCGAGGGCAAGCAGGTCCCCACCCGCGCCAACGTCCCCGACGACCTGCCTCCCGACGAGCTCGACCTCGACAAGGCCAAGGAGCTGCTCGCGACTCCCGCCGGACTCGAGAAGGAGCTCGGCTCCCACCCCGAGACGGGTCTGGCTGTCGTGGCCAAGAACGGACGCTACGGCCCCTACGTCACCGAGGCGCTGCCCGAGACAGCCAAGAAGGCCGACAAGCCGCGCACCGCCAGCCTGTTCAAGGACATGGATCTGGACACCGTCACCCTCGAGCAGGCGGTGCAACTCCTGACGCTGCCGCGCATCGTCTACGTCGACGAGGATGACACTGAGGTCACGGCGCAGAACGGTCGCTACGGCCCCTACCTCAAGAAGGGCACCGACTCGCGCTCGCTCGACACCGAGGCGCAGCTCCTCACGATCACTGAGGCGGAGGTGCGAGCCATCTACGCACAGCCCAAGACCTATGGACGTCGCGCCGCCGCTGCGCCGCTCAAGGAGCTGGGGCCTGACCCCGTCAGTGGTCAGCCGATCGTGGCCAAGGACGGCCGGTTCGGCATGTACGTCACCGACGGCGAGTACAACGCGACGCTGCGCAAGGACGACTCGCTCGAAGAGCTGACGTCCGAGCGTGCCGCTGAGCTCATCGCCGAGCGCCGTGCCAAGGGGCCGGCGAAGAAGGGCGGCAAGAAGCCCGCCAAGAAGACGGCCAAGAAGGCCGCGAAGAAGGCTCCCGCCAAGAAGGCTGCGGCGAAGGCGTCCTCCAAGAAGGCTGCGGCGGCGAAGAAGTAGGCGCTACGGCTTCGGGCGACGGCCCCCGTCATGCGCGCGAGCGCGTCGCCTGCGCGACGACCGGGTGACGGCAACGAGCGGGTGGGACGCAGCGACTAGGCTCGCGGCATGGATCCGCTCTTCACCGAAACCGGGGTGTTCGTCGCCCTCGAGGGCGGAGAGGGCGCCGGCAAGTCCACGCAGGCCGCCCTGCTCGTCGAGTGGCTCCAAACCCGCGGGCACCACGTCCTGCTGACCCGCGAGCCGGGAGGCACCGAGGTCGGCAAGGTGCTGCGCCACATCGTTCTCGACAACGACACGGGGGAGCTGTCACCGCGCACCGAGGCGCTCATCTACGCCGCCGACAAGGCCGAGCACGTCGATCAGGTGGTGCTGCCCGCGCTGGCTGAGGGCGCCGTCGTTCTCACCGACCGCTACGTCGACTCGACTCTCGCCTACCAGGGCGCCGGGCGACACCTCGACATCTCCGAGGTCGAGCACATCGCGCGGTGGGCCACGTCGTCGCTGCGCCCGCACCTGACCGTCGTCCTCGACATCGACCCGGCGGTGGGACACACCCGATTCGAGGGGGCCGACCGTATCGAGGCCGAGCCGCTGGAGTTTCACCAGCGCGTGCGCCAACACTTCCTCGACCTCGCCGGCGCCGACCCCGTCCACTACCTCGTGGTGAGCGGAGACGGCACACCACAGCACATCCACGACGCCATCCGCGGTGCGGTCGAGCCCTGGCTCGGGCAGGCGACGCCATGACGAGAGCGACGGGAGTGTGGGCAGACCTCGTCGGACAGGAGCCTGTCGTCGAGACGATGCAGTCGGCCGTGGCGTCTGCCGACGGTGAAGGTCGGTCGATGACGCACGCCTGGCTGTTCACCGGGCCGCCGGGCTCCGGCCGCTCCAATGCCGCGCGGGCGTTCGCCGCTGCTCTCCAGTGCGAGCGGGGTGGGTGCGGCGAGTGTCACTCGTGCACCCCCGCCCGGGCCGGCAGCCACCCCGACATCACCCTGATCAACACCGACGGCCTCTCGATCGGAGTCAAGGAGATCCGTCAGTACGTCCGCTCGTCGGCGCTGCGTCCGGCGCTCGGGCGGTGGCAGGTCCTGATCATCGAGGACGCTGACCGGCTGACCGACGAGGCCGGCAACGCCCTGCTCAAGGCTATCGAGGAGCCGTCGCGCCAGACGGTCTGGATGCTCTGCGCGCCGGCCGTCGACGACGTGTCGATGACCATCCGCTCGCGGTCCCGGTCGGTGCTGCTGCGCACGCCGTCCACGGCGGCGATCGCCGGGTTGCTCGTCGAGCGTGACGGCATCGAGCCGTCGATCGCGCAGGCCATGGCCGCCGCCTCGCAGGGTCACATCGGTCGAGCCCGGGGCCTCGCGCGCGATCCCGGCGCCCGTGAGCGCCGGCGCGCCATCCTCGCCATCCCGGTCTCGTTGCGGAGTCTGGGCGACTGCCTGGTCGCCGCCGACCAAGTCAACGAGGAGGCCACCGCACGGGCCAAGGACTTCTGCGATCCGGCCGATGAGAGTGAGCTGGCCGACCTGCGCCAGACGTGGGGGGTCGAGGAGCGTGGGCGTCGGCCGCCCGGCTACGCGGGTGCCATGTCGGCGTTGCAGAAAGACCAGGATCGTCGCCGCAAACGTATGGCGCGCGACTCCATCGACGGTGTCCTCCTCGACCTGCTGTCGTTCTGTCGTGACGTCCTCACGGTCCAGTGCGCCACCGGCGTCCACCTGGTCAATGCCGATGCCGCGGCCGACATCGCCGAGATGGCGGGAGTGTGGACGCCCGAATCGACCATCGGCACGATCGATGCGATTGTCGGGTGTCGGTCGGCCCTGACCGCCAACGCTGCTCCGTTGCTCGCACTCGAACGGATGATGATGGGATTCCGCCGGTGAACCGTGTCAGAACGAGCCTCGTGGTCGCGACGCTCCTCGCCTTCGTCGTGGGGGTGGTGGTGGTCAGCGCCTACGTCACCCGCGACTCGTGGTCGAAGCCCTCTCCCGTCTCCGCACCTGCGCCCGGGGGGCTCAGCTCCTTCTACCAGCAGACCCTCACCTGGACCGATTGCGAGAAGGCGCACTGCACGTGGGTCAAGGTGCCGGTCGACTACGCCAAGCCCG
>NZ_JACMOM010000246.1 GCF_014378035.1 Aeromicrobium sp.
CCGCCCGTCGGGGCGCCAGGACGTGCACGACTTCGTGCTCAGCGGCTTCGGCTCGGCTGAGCGCAAGGAGCTCGACCTCAACGTCGAGCTCGCGGCCGATGCCGTCGAGAGCCTGATCGCTCACGGGCTCGCGCGGACGCAGCAGGACTTCAACTCCTAGCTGGCTTCGGTACGTATTTGTGGGATCGATCGCAGAGACCTGCCGCACCTGCCAGAATACCGAGGTGCCCGACGCCCAGCCTGACCCGTCGACCGGAGTCTCATCCCGGCTGGCATGGGCTGACTCTGCTCGAGCGCTGTCGGTCTTGGCAGTCGTGCTCTTCCATGTTGGTCTGTGGCACTTCCTGCCCCATTCAGCCGAGCTGTGGGAACCGGCGGCGCGAGCATGGGCGAAGATCAACGGAATCCTCGCGAGCGTCCGCATTCCCCTGCTTCTCGCCGTCTCCGGACTGGTCATGTCCCGCCGCATACGGTTGGGGTTTGCTGACCCAGCGAACATCGGGCGTGCAATCGCCAGCTATTACCTCTACATCGTCTGGCTCCTGATCTACGCGCTGTTCTTCGCCCTCGTGACATACGACGACCTCCCGCACCGCATTCATGGCCCGCTTGATCTGTTCGCGCAATTCCTCGTGCCGGACACCACGCTCTGGTATGTCTTCGCTCTTGCGGTGTACGTGCTCGTGTTCTCCGCGCTACGTCAATTACCGCCATGGATCGTCCTGGTTGCTCTGGCGGCGCTCACCATAATCATCAGGATCTCGGACGTCCAAGGGCTCCAGGCGTACAAGATCCCCGAGGTGGCGTTCTTCTTCGCGGTCGGGGTCTACGGTGCGAGCCAGATTCGCAGTCTCGCGGAGAACTCGACGGTGCTGAGGGGGGCTGCGCTGCTGGTGCTCGCGGCCGTGGTGACCCTCGGGGGCAGGTTCATGACCGGAGAGATCTCCGGCAGCGTGCTGTTCATGGTGCGCGGTGTGACTTTCATGGTCACCAGCGTCGCCGTGATCGCGGTGCTCGTGCGGTGGCGACCGCTGGGCCGAGCGATGTCAGCGGTGGGCCGACAGACCTTGCCTATCTACGTGATGCACCCACTGTTGCTCTACGTCCTGATCGCATCGACCGCCCAATGGTCGGGTTTCGACGCGCTTCTAGCGCATCCCGTGGTCTCAGTGATCTATCCCGTCGTCATCACGGTTGGCATCGCGTTGATCAGCTTGGCGATACACCGCGTGGCATTGCTCGCACGCCTGAGCCTGATGTTCGGGCTTCCCTCCGGCGTGAGGGAGTCGCTCTCGCGCATCCTTGCGCAGCGGGCGTGATCAAGGGCGTGAGGGGGACGTGTGACAGACTTCCCGGATCCCCTTTGAGACGCGCCAGGCGTCGGTACCATTACGTGGTCCGCATCATGTCGACGAATGAGGCCGTAATGGGAGCCGCGACGCACTCCACACGAGCGCCTCGACTGCAAGGTATCCAGGCACTCCGTTTCGCCGCAGCGATCATGGTGGTGTTCACCCACACGACGTTCTACGCTCGCGAGCGGCTCGACCCGACTCTTCCGATCTGGCATTTCGGAGAGGCGGGCGTTGACATCTTCTTCGTGATCAGTGGTGTCGTCATGGGAGTCACCGCCCCGGCATTCATCGGGCGGGCTGATGGCTGGAAGTCGTTCGCGGTCCGACGCCTGATTCGTATTGCGCCGATCTACTGGATCGCCACGACGGTCAAGATCATCACGATCGTGGCGATTCCCAGCGCACTCCTGAACTCTCAGCTCGCGCCGGGACACACCGCGCTGTCCTATCTGTTCCTCCCCACGACGAACGCCGCCGGTCGAAACGAGCCCGTGCTCGGCGTCGGCTGGACCCTGATCTTCGAGATGTTCTTCTACTCAGTCTTCGCGCTCGCGCTGCTGGTACGGGTCAAGCCGCTACACCTGTGTGGTGCCGTGATGAGCGCCATGACTATCGGGAGCATCTTCCGTCAGGACGACTGGCCAGCCGTCTCGATGTACCTCAACCAGATCGTCCTCTACTTCGTCGTCGGCATCGTGATTGCGACGTGGCTTCTTGAACGGGACACGAGATCGGCGCTGCGGTGGGGCGTCTGGATCACGTTCCTCTGGGTGTTGGTCGGAACCGTCAACACGACGGACGGCATCGGGTGGGAACTGCTTGCCCGGCACGCCTGGGTCGTGCTGCTGGTGGCGGTGATGGCTCTCAACGAATCGCGCATCGGAAGTCGCGTGCCCGCGCCGGTCGTCTATCTCGGCAATGCGTCGTACTCCCTCTACCTCTTCCACCCACTGCTCGCGCCTCTTGTGCCTGCCACGCTGGCGGCCATCGGCTTGGGGAGCGTTCCGCTCTCGATCGGGCTGTCGGTCGTTGGCGTCTGCCTTGCAGCAGCACTGATCTACCGCTTTTTGGAACAGCCGCTCATCAGGTTCCTGACCAAGCGAGTGCCCTACGTCGAAACGCGGCCCGCCACCGTTGGGACTGACGGGAACTCGCCGCGCCATCCGTGAGAGTCTTTATGGTTCAGGGGTGCCACGGTCCCGTGGTGCCGCGAATCCCGTCGCGGGTGCCGCGCCATGCCGCGCCGACGAAACCTCCCGGCCGCACTAGCTGTCGACGGCCGCCACGTCGGATGATCTGCCACGCCGCATCCGCGGCCGTACGCCGCCACCGGCGGCGGTCTGCCTCGTCGAGATGCTTGGTGGCGAAGAGCAGGCGGTTACGGATGTTGTAGTAGTAGTAGATCGACGACTTTGCCTCGGCACGGTGCCCGTCGTCGTGTGTCCGGCCTTCGTCATGGACGGCCGTGGCGCCGTCCACCAGCTCCAGCTTCCCGCCGGCCTCAGTGACCTTGACCGAGAGGTCGACGTCCTCCCAGTACAGGAAGTAGTCCTCGTCGAATCCTCCGACACGACGCCACAGTTCTGCGTCAAGCACCAGGCACGCCCCACTGAGCCATGGCAACGTGCGTGCGTCGGGGGCCTCGTGCCGTCGGCGCCAGGACCGCATGTCACCGCGGTCGAGGTCCAGGTCTGAGCCGGCCGACCAGTGCGATCCATCGGGCCGTACAACTCTCGGCGCGGCCAAAGTCATGGCGTCTCCCGCTGACGCCGCCGCGACGAGGAGCAGCGTGGACGCACGGTCGATCACTGCGTCGGGGTTGAGCAGCAGGATGGTCCTCGCTCCGCGCGCCAAGGCTTGGTCGACACCCAGATTGCATCCACCGCCAAAGCCGGTGTTTCCGTTCGGGTAGATGCCCGTCCAGCCATGTGCGTCGCAGAGTCCTCGGACGAGATGCCGCTCCGGGTTGCTGCTTAGGTTGTCGACCACGACCACGTGGGCCTCCGGCAGCTCGTTGGCGACCGCGACGAGATTGCGGGCCAGCAAGGTGGAGGACCCATAGTTCACTACAATGATGGCCAAGTCCGACACAGCGGGCGCTTCGGTCACAGGTTGCTCCAGCGAGGGGGTGGGCGGGATCCACGCCAGCGGCGAGTTCACGGGAACGCTGACGATCGCGGTCCTAACCTACAAGAGGAACGTCGACCTCGAGGCGCTCCTGCCGGCACTCGTTGCACAGATGGCATCGGCGCGGGCGCAGGTGGCGACTGCCCGAGTCCTGGTGATTGACAACGATCCGGCAGCGAGTGCCCGGAGCGTGCTGGAGTCCCAGCCTGTGGGTCTCCCTGTCGACTACGTCCACGAGCCGGTACCGGGCATCTCTTCAGCACGGAACCGAGCGCTGGCAGCCAGCGCCGATTCAGACCTGCTGGTGTTCATTGACGACGATGAGCGCCCAACCGAGGGGTGGCTGGGCCATCTGCTCGCGACCTACGAAGCGGCCGACCGACCGGCTGCTGTGATCGGTCCAGTCATATCCACATTCGCTGTCGAACCTGACGCGTGGGTCGCTTCGGGTGACTTCTTCTCCCGGCGGCGGATGCCGACAGGGACCGCTGTGAATGTGGGTGCGACGAACAACCTCCTCCTTGATCTCCGTCAGGTGCGGGAGCTCGAATTGACGTTCGACACCGGTTTCGGCACGACGGGTGGCGAGGACACGCTGTTCACCATGCAGGTGGTGGCGGGCGGCCGACGAATGGTGTGGTGCGACGAGGCGATCGTCCACGACGTTGTGCCAGCTGCCCGCGTCACCCGGTCCTGGGTACTTGGCCGGGCACTGAGCAGTGGCAACAGCTGGAGCCTCATCTCGGTGCGATTGGCCGGCGGGCTGCGTGCCCGATCGTCTCGGCGGTTGTTGCTGTCCGGTCGCGGGCTCCTTCGGCTCGGGGGAGGGAGCGCCCGGTGGATGCTGGGTGTCGTCTCGAGGTCGTCGCGGCATCGCGCAAAAGGTTTGCGCACGGCCGCTCGCGGACTCGGGATGGTCTCTGGAGCCTGGGGATACCGCTACGAGGAATACCGGCGGACGGCTTGAGCCGTCACGCGTGCATCAGGTCCACGGCTAGTCGAAACGCCTCGGCGTGCGCGACACCGGCATGTGACCAGTCGCGACGCGACATGTTCGGCGACGACTCGTCCACCTTGCGTACCGCTTCGATTGCCCGGGTGATGTCGTCGCCACTGAGCTCGCCGTCGTAGGTCTGTACCCAGCGGTGGCCGACCTCGTCGGCAAGCACGGTGTTCGTGTGGTTCGCGGGCACGAGCACCGGCCGATCGAGGGACAGGGCGGTGAGCACGCCTCCAGAGTTGTGCATCTCCCGATAGGGCAGGACAACCAGTTCGGCGCGGCTGACGTGGTCGGCGAGGTCGTCGTCTGACAGGAAGCCGAACCGAAGATCGATCCGGTCGTCACCGGCAGCGAGTGTGCGTAGAGACGAGGCGAGCTCGGCGGACGATGGTTTGCCCGCGACCGCGAGTGACACATCGTGCGAACGATTGATCTCGCGGAACGCTCGGATCAGCGAGTCGACTCCCTTGTACTGACGCACCAATCCGAAGAAGGCGATTCGTCCTGGCTCGGGGTCATGCAATGAGTCGGGCGAGTACCAGTCGCGGTAGTGGCCGTGCAGGATCGTCGCCGAGGCCCGACCCGGTTGGATCGGGGTCGTGTCGTTGATGGCGATGCCTAGAACCGTCTGTCGATCGGCCCGCTGGAGGAGCCGTGTCTCCCGACGGCTGATGCCAGTGGGCAGCTCCAGGTTGTGCATGGTGCGCACGATCGGTACCCGACGGCGTCGCAGACGATGGAGAAGCATGGCGAAAAGGGCTTGACGCACGCGCTTCTTCAATCGACTCTCGCCGGAGACAAGGATCTCCGGCCAGTGCACGTGAAAGACGTCGTAGTCATCACGCAGAGCCTTCCGCCAGGCAAATGTCTCAACGGTGAGCCCCGGTGTCTCGTGGAGTGCTCGACCAAGCATGACGATGTACGGGTTCGTGGTCGGTCGTGGTTCCGGGAAGGACTCGAGCACGGTCAGGTGGTCAAGCACCGGCACTGCCCGGCGGCGCCCGCTCGCTGCCCCAGCGGCCTCGCCGGACAGCGGTGCCGCGATGGTGTCCACCGCGTCCGAGATCGACGCGAACGTCTTGCGGAAGGTGGCGGTGTTCTTCCGGTACGGGTCGGGAATGTCGAGGTCGTCGCCCTCCAAGGTGAGGTAAGGCCGCCCGGCGGCCAGCTCTGACGGGTCTGCGACTGGACCGGAGTGGGAGATCAGCGCCGCGAGCTCGGTCAGGGTAAAAGTCTTTCGGAGGGCAAGCGGAACCAGCTCCACGACCGAGGAGCGCTGATCCCGGGTCATGGTGATGATCAAGTCGGCAGCCTCGACCATTGACTGGTCTAACTGGCGCGACACGAAGGCCGATGCCTCGTCCCACTCAGGGTCGAGCAGGCGGTGCATCTGCGGGTGCATCGATTCGCCGACGAGTGCATGAGTTCCGGCGCTCGATATGTCCACCCGGGCCGACGTCGCGAGGCGCCGTTGCAACATGATCTCGGCGACGGGTGATCGACAGATATTGCCGGTGCACAGCACAAGGATGATCATTTTCTGCACGAGATTCTCCTCATCGCGTTGCGGTTCGAGGTGAGCGGGAGATCGGGTGGAAGCGGGCGCTGAGCGGGCTTCGGAGAGACGGCCGGCGCGCGGTCCACGCGACAATCCCGAGGATGGGAATGTGCTCGGCCTCAAGAGCTTTGATGACTCCAATCAACGTGCCCACGGTCGTTGCGCGAACTGTCAGCACGATCGTTGCACCATCGAAGGCGACCGATCGGACCGCACTATGGACGCCGTGGGCCCGGGCAACGAGGACGACGTCATGTGTTGCCCTATGTTCGTCGACGAGATGCGAGACGCCCTCAGATGTCGTCATGACCATGTGGTGGTTGCCGGCGGGTTTGATTTGTGTGGAGGTGCTGGCGACTGTGCGCACGGCGCAGACAACGAGACATGTCCTTCCGCTCGCGACCAGCTGGTCGGCGACCCATGACGCGGTGTCAACCGCACGTCGGCCTGCCGATGTGTCGGCCATAAGAATGACGCGTCCGCCTGCGCTGTGGTGCTTGCCCCTGACAGTGACGCTGAGCCGTTCCATCTCGTGATCAGTCGTTGCCGCATGACGCCCTCGCAGACGTGGTTCGGCGACCAGCGGCGCCGAGGTGATCTCGGTGATCTCATCGAGCGATCCGATCTTGTCGTTGCGGGCGAACCGGAAGAGCGTGAATGTGATCGCTGCCAGCAGGCCAAGCGCCCCGGCCGTGATGGCCGTTGTCCACGGCCGGCTGGAGAGGATCTCGTCGACTGCCGACCCCATGCTGCGGGCCCGGACCGATGACGTTCCGTCCGTGCGGGGTGGTGAAACCTCCTCGACCACGGTGGCGAGCGAGGTGGACACTGCGTCGGCAAGTCTTTGCGCTCCCTGGGCGGACGATGAAGTCGCCGACAGCGAAATCATGAATCCATCCTGTTCGAATGCGACGCCCACTCGACCTGCGAGTTGCCTCGCACTCGTAGCAAGCCCCAGCTTGTCGATCACCGGATCGAGCACGGTCGGCGTTGATGCCAGTGCCGCAAAAGAACCCATCTGTCGGTGGACGTACACAGCACTCTTGTTCAGCTCCCGCGGATCCTGGCTGGTGTTCGCGTTGACGTAGACGCTGCTGGTGGCGGTGTATTGCCGCGCGCCGGAACTGCCAGTCAGGAGCACCAGCGCGATGGGAAGCACGGCAGCCAAGAGCAACAACGGGCAGGCGCGTCGGACGGCCCCGACAAGCTGGCGGCTCACCACGGTGCTGACTCTGCTCTCAGGCGTTTCGGGAGCGACTGAATCGGTGTCCGACGCTCACGAAGGCTCGCCGGAGGGAACCCGATTCGGGGGCAGTGGACGTGTAGTAGCGGTAGTCGCGGATTTCGTCGCGTGGTGCCCTGGTGAGAATCATGCCGATCGGGCTAACCCCGGCCACGGTGAGTGCCTCGAGCGCGGTTGCGACCTGCCTGCGCTTGGTGCGACCCGCCGCAGCGACCACGAGCGGACCGTCGCACTGGTGAGAGAGCACCGCAGCGTCGACGACTGACAGCAACGGAGGGGAGTCGATGACGACGAAGTCGTAGGACGCGTTGGCCTTCTCGATGAGGTCGAGCATCGCTTGCGAGTCGATCAGGTTCAACGGGTTGGGGGGGATGGCGCCGCTTGTCAGGACATCGAGTGTGGTGTCACCCCAGTGCTGGATCGCGTTGCCCAAATCGACCTTGCCGATGAGGATCGTCGACAGGCCGACTGACCCCTCGAGTCCGGTTGATTCAGCCACTGACGGACGCCGTAGATCGGCGTCGACCAGCAGCACGCGGTCACCCTGCTCCGCCAGCGATGCAGCAAGGTTGATGGCAGTGGTTGTCTTGCCCTCGCCTGGGACCGACGAGGTGATCACCACGCTGGTGGCCGCGTCGCCTCCACGCCGAACGAACTCCAGGTTGGAACGAAGGCGACGATAAGCCTCCGAACGAGGACTCTGTGGCCGACGGATGACACTGATGCGGTCCTTTGCGGCGCCACTCCATCGAGGGATCGCGCCCAGAACGGGAAGGTCAACAGTCGTGGCCAGGTCTTCTTCACCATGCACCCGGGTATCAGTGAGGCGCCGCACGACGGCGATCGCCACCCCCGCCAAGATGCCCAGACCGAACCCGAGGACTGTCCGAAGGCGGGTGTTGGGCGAGATCGCGAAGGACGGGACCGTCGCTTGGGAGATCGTGCGTATCGTGACTGCTGCCTCGGTGGCCGTGGTCGATGGAGAGAGACTGTCGACGGTGCGCGGCAACTGTGCGGCCACGGCGTTGGCGATCTGAGAAGCGCGATCGGCACGGCTGTCCGTCACGGAGATCTCGATTATGACGGTGTTGAGTGGGGTATCGGCAGCAACGGACTTCGCGAGTCGACGTGCGGTTGTGTCGAGGCCCAACTGCGCGATGATCGGGTCGAGCACAGCTGGCGTTGGCACCAGCTGGGCGTAGGACTGGACGAGATTCTGGGTGAATGTCGACCCCTGAACCAGGTCATTGACGGTGTTGCCGTTGCTGAGGCTCACGAAGACCTTGCTAGTGGCCTGATACGTGGGGGTCGTGGTGGCGGCCCAGCCGTAACCAGCGACAGCCCCCAGGATTGCGGTGACGGCGATGGTCAACCACCGCTTTCGCAGCACATTCACGTACTCGTTGAGATCCATCATGTCCCCTCGTCCTGGCAGCAGGCCCGGCGTCAGCCTCGCCGCCCGCAAAGGCTTCGAGGCTCGTACGCTCGGCAGCGGGCCAATCATATCTATACCTAGGTCGTGAATTGGTTCGGAATCCTCAGAGTCGGGATCATCACCTCACCTCGAGCGACGATCGCGGTCGAATAAAGGACACTTGGTAGCCGGGGGTGCCGCTATGATCGGCGGTCCACCTCGAAGACAACTAGGACGTCTTGTGTTTGACCGGATCTCCCGTTCCGCCATGGCCCTGATCGCTGCAGCCGCAGTCCTTCTCATCCTTGTGGTCGTCGTAGTCGGGCAGATTGCCGGACCGGACGACGTTAACCCGTCTGCCGCGCCTGCGCCCTCGGCCGGCCCCAGCGCCACACCTTTGTCCTCTGCGGCGTCCCCGACCCCGTCTGTCGGTGCCACGGCGACGGACAAGCCCATCAAACGTCCTGCCGTGAAGACACTGGGTATTGGCGCGACCGCCAAGTTCAACCGAGGAACGACGGCACGTCTCGTCAAGATCACCCGTGTCAACGGCAAGGCGGTGCTGCCCGGCGAAATTGCGGGTCCGGCGATCGCGGTGCAGGTATCGGTGTACGCGGGGGAGCGGGTCAGCTTCGACCAGACCGTCGTCAATGCCTATTCCGGCGCCCGGGACACTCCGGCGATCCAGCTGTCTACAGGAACCAAACCCCTTACGGGCAGCCTTGCCCGCAGCCGAACTACCACCGGAACGTACGTGTTCGCGGTGCCAGACAAGGACCTCGACGATGTCACGATCGAATTCGATTTCGCCCTCCAGGAGCCTGTGACACTCTTCACCGGCGCGGTCAGATAAAACAACTGGGAAATTCTCGTCATGGCTGGTGCCTGACGTGCTCTTACATGGCGTGACCACCACCTGGCGAACACCCAGGACGAGGCCGCTGTCGAATTCTCCCTTAGCCCTACAGGTGTAGGCCGACGTCGACGGAGCTTCACCGGCCAGAACGGATCTGGCCGGTGAGTCACGCCTGACTCCTACCTGTAATGGGGATCCAATGGTTCGCCGTACTCCTTCGCGCCTGATGACCGTCCTGTCCATGATGATCGGGCTCGTGGTTTCGGCTCTGGTCCTGTCGCCCTCGGTGGCACAGGCCGACACGGCGCCGGCCACGGGATTGCCAGAGACAGCATCGGCCGACGCCCTGCCGACGGCCCAGATCAACGGCGTCGCGTGGGACCAGGCCATCGTGGGCAACACGGTCTACGTGGTTGGCAGCTTCACGAATGCGCGTCCTGCCGGCTCGGCAGCCGGCGTGAACACAGTGACGCGCAACAACATGCTCGCGTACAACCTCACTACCGGCGAGTTGCTCACGGGATTCGCCCCCAGTTTCAACGCCGAGGTGCGCTCGGTTGCGGCGTCACCCGATGGGTCACGCATCTATGTGGGTGGCGCGTTCACGTCTGTCAGCGGCTTGAACCGCTACCGTGTCGCCGCGCTCAATCCGACGACTGGCGCTGTCATTGCCAACTTCGCGCCCGTCGTCAACTCTACGGTCAAATCGGTCACGGCCACGGCCACCGGCGTCTATTTCGGTGGACAGTTCTCGTCGGTCGGGGGCAGCGCACGAACCAAGCTCGCAGCGGTCAACGCCAACACCGGCGCATTGCTGCCGTGGAGCCCGTCGATCACTGACGGCATCGTCCAGGCAGTCACCGCGTCACCCGACGGCACAAAGATCGTCGCGGGCGGCAGCTTCACGTTCGCCAACGGTTCGAACAATCCCGGCTACGGCCTGGTCATGCTCGACTCCACATCAGGCACGACCAACCTTCCGATGTCCGGAAATGCCTTTATCCGCAACGGTGGCAGCGAATCGGCGATTCTGTCGCTGAAGAGCGATGCAGACGGCTTCTACGGCTCGGGCTACCACTTCGGTGGAGGCGGAAACGTTGAGGGCTCGTTCCAAATCGACTGGAACGGCAACCTTGCATGGGTCGAGGACTGCCACGGAGACACCTACGACATTGCTCCAGCGGGCGACGTCGTCTACTCGGCCTCTCACAAGCATTACTGCGGGAACATCGGCACCGGTGGGTACCCGCAGACCGACCCGTGGAGCTTCAAGCGTGCTACTGCGACCACGAAGTTCGCTACTGGCACCTCGAAGCCCGATATTTACGGCTACCCGGACCACGCCGGTCAGCCCAGTCCGACGATGCTGAACTTCTTCCCCGACATCAACACCGGTAGCTACACCGGAGCGGGCCAGGGACCGTGGACCGTTGAGGCCAACAGTCAGTACGTGGTCTTCGGTGGCGAGTTCACCCGCGTCAACGGTGGATTGCAGCAGGGCCTCGTGCGTCTGGCCACCAAGGCCATCGCGCCCAACAAGTCCGGCCCGCGTCTTTCGCTCGCAGCCATGAACCCGTCGCTGAACTCATATGCGCGCGGCACGGTCAGTATCGGCTGGCCCGGCAACTGGGACCGCGACAACAGCAAGCTGACATACAAGATCTATCGCGGCGACACGAACACCGTCGTCTACGAAGGGAACCAGGACGCGCGATTCTGGGAGACCAAACGCATGCGGTTCGTCGACAAGACCGCGACTCCCGGCTCTGCGACGCGTTACCGGGTTCAGACCATCGACCCGTTCGGAAACTTCACGAACTCCGAGTGGGTGACGGTCGATGTGGCAGCGACCGGCGAGCTCGGTGACTACGGCACGAAGGTTCTTGAAGACGGCGCTGCCAACTACTGGCGCCTCGGCGAGAGCAACGGGCCGGTTGTGAACGACTGGGCAGGTGCCGATGACACGACTGCTGGCGCCGGTGTCACGCGGGGCACCGCGGGAGCACTGCTGAACAGCGACAATCTTGCCTCGACATTCGACGGCTCGGGCACTGGCTTCTTTGCGTCACCGAACAGCGTCCAAGCTCCAGACACATTCACGACCGAGGCGTGGTTCAAGACCACATCAACTTCCGGTGGCAAGATCGTCGGCTACGGCAACAGCGCGACCGGTAACTCGTCCGCTTACGACCGCCATACCTACATGGACGGCTCCGGTCGCGTGTTCTTCGGTGTATACACCGGCAACACCGACACGGTCAGCTCCAGCAGGGCATACAACGATGGTCAGTGGCACCAGGTTGTGTCGAGTCTCAGCTCGGCGGGCATGGCACTCTACATCGACGGCAAGAAGGTCGGGAGCCGCACCGATGTGACCGCCGGACAGTCATACAGCGGCTACTGGCGTGTCGGTGGTGACAGTTCATGGGCCGGCAACAACTACTTCACCGGCGACATCGATGACGTGTCGGTGTATCCGACAGCCTTGTCGACCGCGAAGGTCAACGAGCACTGGATCGCCAGCGGCCGCTCATCAGCGCTTCCTCCCGAGCCCACTGACGCCTATGGCAAGAAGGTCTTCGCGGCTGAGCCCGACCTCTACTGGCGCCTCGACGACACGTCCGGCACCATCGCGAAGGACTCGTCTGCTGGCGAGAACGACGGAACCTACCGTGGAACCGTCGATCAGGGGGCTGCTGGCATCGTCGCCGGCAACTCCGCAGTCAAGCTGGGCTCGGGCGCCACGGTCGTGGCCAACGGGTCGACCAACAACCCGACGACCTTCTCCGAGGAGGTCTGGATCAAGACCGGCACGTCACAGGGAGGTCGCATCTTCGGGTTCGGCCGCAGCGGTGACGGCAACTTCTCGAGCAGCTACGACCGACACATGTACATGCTCGACGACGGCACCATCCGTTTCGGCGTCTACAACGGCAACACCGTGACCATCGATTCGCAGGCCGGACTCAACGACAACGCGTGGCACCACGTGGTGGCCACGGTCGGCAGCAACGGCATGAAGCTGTATGTCGACGGTGACCTGAAGAGTTCCAATGGCAACACCCAGGCCGAGAACTACCCCGGATACTGGCGCCTCGGTGGGGACCAGACATGGGGTGGCAACTCGAGCTCGTACTTCGACGGCTACGTCGACGAGGCCGCCATCTATTCGAAGGTTCTCACCCCGGAGCAGGTCACCGACCACTACACGGCAGGTGAGGGGGTAGTCCCGAACATCAAGCCGACTGCGGCATTTACGCCCACCGTCACCGACCTCAAAGTGCTGTTCGACGGCACGGGGTCCTCGGACTCCGATGGCACGGTGGCTTCCTACGACTGGACTTTCGGTGACGGCACCACCAGCACTTCCATGAGCCCCGAGCACACTTACGCCCAGGCCGGTGGTTTCGAGGTGACACTCAAGGTCACCGACGATGACGGAGCGACCGACACGATCTCCAAGACCGTCAATGTTGCCCCTGCCAACGTCAAACCGACGGCGGCGTTCATGTCGACCACCGATTTCCTCAAGGTGACCTTCGATGGCACAGGGTCCTCGGACTCCGATGGCACGGTGGCTTCGTACGCCTGGGAGTTCGGCGACGGAAGCACGAGCACTCTTGGATCGCCTGAACACTCTTACACCACCGCTGGCGACAAGACTGTGAAGCTCACTGTCACCGATGACGATGGTGCGACCGACTCGGTGACCAAGACTGTGACGGTCACGGCGGTCCCGCCTGCCAACGTCAAACCGACGGCGGCGTTCATGTCGACCACGGACTTCCTCAAGGCGACCTTCGATGGTACGGGGTCCTCGGACTCCGATGGCACGGTGGCTTCGTACGCGTGGGAGTTCGGCGACGGCGGCACGAGCACCGCTACCTCGCCGTCACACACGTACACCACCGCCGGTGACAAGACGGTCAAGCTGACGGTCACCGATAACGATGGTGCGACAGATTCGGTGACCAAGACCGTGACGGTCACTGCGGTCCCGGCGCCCAGCGCGACACTCGCGGAGGACGCCTTCGGTCGAAACGTGGCCAACGGATTCGGCTCGGCGGACAAGGGCGGTGCCTGGACGGTCTCGGGCGGCAACACCTCGTTCGCCGTCGACGGTTCGAAGGGCGTGTTGACCTTGCCGACGGCCGGGTCCTCCCGGTCAGCGACGCTAGGCTCGGTGTCCTCCACGGACACCGACCTGACGGCAGAGTTCTCGTTGAACAAGGTCGCAACAGGTGGTGGCACGTACGTCGCCATGAACGGCCGGTCCGTCAACTCGACCAACCTGTACCGCGCGAAGGCATTCCTGCAGGCTAACTCCGACGTCAAGCTACTGATCACC
Source organism: Aeromicrobium sp. (assembly GCF_014378035.1). Classification (GTDB taxonomy): domain Bacteria; phylum Actinomycetota; class Actinomycetes; order Propionibacteriales; family Nocardioidaceae; genus Aeromicrobium. The sequence continues at coordinate 13,902 of NZ_JACMOM010000246.1, forward strand.
AAGGTGGTCAGTGGAACGGAGACTACCGTCAAGACGGTCACCCTCATCGGTGTTCGTCACGCGGCTGGCGATACCTACGGCTTCCGCTTCCAGGTCACCGGCACCGGAACGACGACGCTCAAGGCGAAGCTCTGGAACGTGACCACATCTGAGCCGACCGCATGGACCAACGAGACTTCGGACACCACTGCGGCTCTGCAGGCCAACGGCGGCGTCGGGTTCTTCGCCTACACGTCCGGCTCGTCTACCAACGCGCCGCAGGCGGTCACTTTCGACAACCTGGTGGCCAAGCCAGTGAGCACAGTGGTGGTGCCAAACGTCAAGCCAACGGCTGCGTTCACGTCCACGACCAACGGCTTGGCGGCCTCGTTCAACGGCGCGGGCTCTTCGGACTCCGACGGCACTGTGGCGTCGTACGCATGGTCGTTCGGCGACGGCGGGACGAGCACGGAGGCATCCCCGGCGCACACGTACACCACGGCCGGCGACAAGACCGTCACATTGACGGTCACAGACGATGACGGCGCGACAGATGCAGTGACCAAGACAGTCACCGTGACAGCACCGGCGCCCACTGCGAACTTCGCCGCCGATACGTTCGGACGTAACGCGGTGAACGCCTGGGGAGCGGCGCAAACAGGCGGCTCGTGGACAACCAGCGGTGGAGCCACATCGTTCTCGGTCAATGGTTCGAAGGGCGTCATCTCGCTGCCGACTGCCGGATCGGGTCGCTCGGCGACGCTGAGCACTGTGTCCTCGGACAACACCGACCTGACAGCTGAGATCTCGATGGACAAGATCGCGACAGGCGGCGGCACCTATGTGGCGCTGGTCGGTCGCAGCGTGAACTCGACCAACAACTACCGGCTCAAAGTCTGGTTGCGGGCGAATGCCGACATCCAGCTTCTGGTAACCAAGGTCGTTGGAGGATCCGAAACCACGGTGCGCTCGGCGACCATCACTGGAGTGCGTGAGCAGGCCGGTGACGTGTTCAAGATGCGGTTCCAGGTTTCAGGAACCGGCGCCACCGCGCTGAAGGGGAAGGTCTGGAAGGCCAGCGCCTCGGAGCCGGCCTCATGGGCGATCGACACCACGGACACCACGGCCGTGTTACAGGTGAAGGGCGCCGTCGGTGTCTACGCCTACAGCTCAGGATCGTCAACCAACGCACCACTGGCGATCACCGTCGACAACGTCGAGGCGAAGCCCACGGCTTGACCGGTGCATCCCGCCAGACGGTCACCCCGTGCATCGTCACGGGGTGACTGGGCGCACTCCTGGTGGGCGACCACTTCCCGGATCAGGAGATCAGCCACAGAGGAGGAGAGTCGTGGATGTAGTGGATCGTGCGCGTCTCGAAGAATTGGTCAGCGGTTCTGCGACCCCTCCGAAACACGCGGAGCACTCGTACGATGAGCGCGTGACTTCCCTCGTTCGTCCGGGTGCCGAGACACGGCTCTTCACCCGTTGCGCTGAGGTTGAACGACTAGCGGCACTGGCGGCTGTGCTACTTGTCTTCCTGCGCATCGACCTGCCGCTGGCACACCTCGATGTCACAATTCTGGGCGTCGTCGCACTCGCACCGGTGTGGTTGGGATCGTTGTCTCGCTACGAGGGAGCACGCATTCTCGTGGTGGCCTGCGCCGCGGCGCTGAGCGCCGGGCTTGTTCTGGCACTCGTATATTCCCCTGTCCGAAACACCAACACGGCCGAAGCTATCCAGACGTCCATCGAGCTGGCATCTTTTGTGGGCACGATGGGCGTCGTGCTGTGGGCCAGGACGCATGTCCCGGCTCATCAGGTGGCGCTGGTGGCGGGCATCGGAATGTTGGTCACGGTGTCGCACAGTTCTGGCCTCTACGCGAGCAACCCTTGGCGGTTCGGTTACTCGATCCCAGTCACGATCGTGGTCCTCGCGATCGCATGGTGGATTGGATCCCGCTGGTTCGAGATCGTCTGCCTGCTGACACTGGCTCTGGTATCAGGGATGAACGATGCGCGGTCCAACTTCGCGATGCTCCTGCTGGCAGCGATCCTGCTTGGCTGGCGCATGCGGGCTGAAAGTGCATCGCGTCGTGCCTCGTGGTTGCCGATGGCGATGCTTGTGGGTACCGTCGCTTGGTCGGTGTACCACTTGGTGCAGACACTCATCCTTGACGGATATCTTGGTCAGGTCACCCAGCAGCGCTCGGCTGAACAGATCGATGCTTCCGGCTCGTTGATTGTTGGCGGGCGGCCCGAGCTTGCGGCCGCTGTGGCGCTGATCCGCGATCATCCTGGGGGATTCGGTCTTGGCGCGATTCCCAGGCTCGACGAGATCCTGACCGCCAAGGCAGCCATGGCCTCGATCAACTACGACCCCGACAACGGCTATGTCGAGCGGTACATGTTCGGCGACCACTTCGAGCTGCACTCGGTGTTCGGTGATCTGTGGGCGAGCTTGGGTGTCGCTGGCCTCGTGCTCGTGGCCATTCTGGTGGCGCTCTCTGTCAAGGGGATGGCACTGAGCCTTCGCACGGGCCACGGTCTGAGCGCCATTGTCATCTACCTCGCGATCCGTGCTCTGTGGGGCATTGCGTTCAGCCCTTTCGCGGCAGCCGCCACCCTTATTGCTCTGTTTCTGGGTTTGGTGCTGGTCGACCGCAGGTCGCACGAGCATCAGTCCGCGTCAAACGGAGGTACGACATGAACCGGCTGCGCTGGGTCGACACTGGTCGCGGTGTCGCGATCATCCTTGTGGCGGTGTTCCACTCGACCAACTGGCTCCTTGCGGTCGGCTTCGATCTTGACGCGGCGGTGCGTGTCAACCTGGTGCTCTCCTCCGTGCGCATGCCTCTGTTTTTCGCGATCTCAGGACTGTTCGCTGCGAAGTGGCTCGACGGGCAATGGCGCCCGCTGTTGCGGCAGAAGGTAATTCTGTTCCTATGGGTCTACGCGATCTGGGAGATCATTGGCGCAGCGATCACCTACTACGGCAATGGTCTCAACGGAGACCGCGGCAGTATACCTGCCGTCATCAGGCATCTCATGCTTTCACCAGTGGTTCCCCGCTTCGAACTGTGGTTCATCTGGGCGTTGGCCATCTTCTTCGTCGCGGCCAAGCTCAGCAGACGGGTCGACCCACGCCTCCAGCTCGGCATTGCGGGGATCATCTCGTTGATCGCGCTCAGCGGTTGGGACGCGCCCAACGTCGGGTGGGGCGGATCGTTGAAGTATTACGCATTCTTCCTCGCAGGTATCTATCTGCGCGAGCAGATTTTCGCCTTCGCCCGGATCCGGCGCCCGGTACTGATGGCAGGTGTGATCGTGGCATGGGCCGCCTCGAGCTCCGTGCTGGTGATTTTCGACCTCCAGGTAGTACCTGGTCTCTACTTCCTCAACTGTGTGCTGGGACTTCTTGCGGGAGTCTGCCTGGGACGGGCCCTCTCGGGCGTATCTCTGATCCCGTATCTCGGGTCAAGAACGTTACCGATCTATCTTGCGCACACCCCGATCATCGTCTCGATCGCGCTCCTGCTGTCTGTCGTTGATGCAGTCGACTCGGTGTCGTCCCCGTGGATCTACGGACTCGCGCCCGTGCTGGCTGTCATGGCGATTGGTCTGTCGATGCTGCTTAATCGTCTGGCCGTCAGCCATGGGCTCTCATGGCTCTATGAGCCGCCGACGCTGGTGGTTAAGATGCTCGGCCTTGCTGGGCCCCGCCGGGCCGCCGGCGCTAGGGCGCGTCGTTCAGGAGACCCCTCATCGATGAGCGATAGCGCTCCGGGGAAAACCGGCTGAGGGCATCGTCCCGACCTGCGGAGGCGAGTCGGTTCGCGAGGGCTGGGTCATCCAGTATTAGCGCGACTTGAGCTGCCAAGGCCTTCGCGTCACCCGGGGCAGACAGCATGGCATTGCTACCGTCCACAACGATTTCGGCCAGGCCCTGGGTGTTCGAGGCGACGAGCGGGCGCTCGGCAAGGAGGGCCTCGACCGCCGTGTTGCCGAATGGCTCGACCCGCGACGGGACGACGACCACGTCGGCCTCGGCAAGCACCGGCCACGTCGGGCTCACATAGCCGCGGAACTCCACAGCTCCACGCAGGTCAGGCTGCGCGGCACGGACTCGCAGCGCGTCCTCGAACCACTCGTAGCCCGGGAAGACAGACCCGCAGACTACGAGGCGCACGTCCCTGCCTTGAGTGCGCAGGGCGGCAACGGCCTCAAGGGCGACGTCGACGCCCTTGCGCGGAGACAAGCGTGCGACGACCACCAATGTGGCGGGATCGGCCACGCTTCGGACGTGCAGGGGGAGAGGCGGTTCGGCAGGTCCGGGCACGCCGTTGTGGACGACCGTGATCCGGTGGGAAAGCCGTGACACTGAGCCCGTGAGAGTCGCAGCGGACGCCTGACTGTTGACCACGAGCCGATGGGCCAACAGATTCGGTAGGGCCAATGCGGTGAGCACGATGCGGTGGCCTTCGTCCTCTGCCTCGTGCACATGACCCACCGTGAGCCGACGTGTCAATCGCCCGGCCAACAACCACCACGGAATCGTGACGGTGTTGACCAGCACGACATCTGCGCCGACCCGTCTCATCTCGGCCAGCATGCCCGGCAACGACCGGATGACCCCGAGAACCAGACCGAAGAGGCCGGGGAGGTTGATCATCGACTTGCGAAGCACGGGAAACGAGCGGCATGAGACGGACGCGCCACGCTCCTGCAGCAGCGGCACGAGCGGCCCGCGGGCTGGCAGCACCACGTGGGCGGACCAGCCCGCTTCGACCACGGCGGAGATGGTCTCCAGCAGCTGCAGGTCAGACCCGTAGAGGTCAGCGGACGGATGGGCGATGAGCACGGATCGCGCTGTCGGCACGGTCCCTCCTCGGGGTTCAGCCACCGAACGGTGGGGAAGGCCAGTCGTGGTTGTCACACGTGACCAACCGGTCTGTGCAACTGGGGGGCATAGCGCTACCGGCAGCATTATCCTAAGCGAGGTGGTCTCTTGGATCACCGTCAATCGACCGGCCGGCCAAGATGGAGTGCACCTCATGACGACGCCTCCCGTCGAGACCTTGACACCTCGACGCGGGGGGCTGATGCGGCGCGTGCTGAGTGACTGGCATGTCGTGGGCACCACGGCGGGGATGAAGATCATAGTCATGGGCCTGTCGGGCGTGCTTGGCATCATCACGAGCCGGCTGATCATCCAGAACTACGGCGTCGACAGCTATGCCCAATACGGCTTGCTTGCCTCATTGCCCGCCCTCCTGCCGTTCGCGGATCTGGGCATCGCGGCAGTGGTGATCAACACTGTCGCGGCGTCAGCGGACCCTCGGCGCGACGAGATCGTCCGCCGCACTCTGACGAGCGCGCTGCGGATTCTTCTGGCGTCCGGCGGTGTCATTGTGGGCATCAGCCTGCTGTTGTTCGCGACGTCAGCGTGGCCAGTGATCCTGGGTGACGGTCTACTTCCGGGCGGCAACCTCGTCGCTGCGCTGTGCCTTGTGGTGTTCGGCCTCACCCTGCCACTGTCGATCGGTGCACGTGTGTTGGTCGGGCTGAACAAGAACCCCAGCCAGGTCGGTGTCCAGGCCGTCATCGCGCCATTCATCCTGCTGTGCGTAGGAGGGTCAGTCGTTCTGGGCATCTCCGCTGGCGGAGTCGTCGCCTTGTTCTCCTACCTCGCCGCAACCTTGTCGGCGCTCCTCTGCCTGGCGATCGCTGCCCGTTCGATCTCGCCGCAGGTCGGGCAGGCAGTGCGGAACGTGCCGCGTCTTCGTAGCGACCCGGGCGTCAGGATCATGGACACGGCCGGTCCCATGTTGATCCAGATGGTCGCACTTCCCGTGGCGATGCAGACCGACCGCATTCTCATTAGCCACCGGGCAGACGGCAACACGCTGGCGCAGTACAACTTGGCGTTTCAGCTCTTCGGGATCGTGCTCCAAACAATCTCGGCCGCCGGTGTGGCCCTGTGGCCGCTGTACGCTAAATCTCGGGCCGAAGGCCAGATTCGCTCGCCGGCGCGCCCAGCGATGGTGTTCTTCGCGTTGGGTCTGTTGATGGCACTGGTCATGGCGGCGCTGAGTCCGTGGTTGAGCGACATTGTGTCGGACGGCAAGATCGAGCTCGACTGGTGGTTGCTGGGCGGATTCTGCGGCTTTGTCGCCGTGCAAGCACTGAAGTACCCGATCGGCATGTACATGACCGACAAGCGTGGTCTTCGCGCCCAGGTGGTGCCGACCGTGCTCATGGTGCCGGTGTCGGTGGGTCTGTCGTGGTGGCTCATCGGTGTCGTCGGTGCGGCCGGACCTGCGATCGGTTCGGCGGTGGCGGTCGCCCTGTGTCAGGTGCTTCCCATGTTGTGGTTCGTCTCTCGCGACCTACGGCGTCGGCGGGCGGATGCCATCTGAGACGAGGGACGGCTCACCTCCAGTCGGCCGCGTGACCGATCTGCCTGGCCGGGTTGCCTGCGACGATCGCGTGAGCAGGTACATCCTTCGTCACGACGGAACCGGCGGCCACCACCGCGCCGTCGCCGATCGTGACCCCTTTGAGGATCATTGCGCGCGCACCGACCAGAACATGTTCGCCGATGACTACGGCCTTGGTCATCGGGAACGGTTTCCCGTCATCGTCCAGCACGGCGTGGAAGTCGGTGTCGAGAATTTGGCAGTCCCACGAGAGCCGTGCACGATCGCCGATCGTGACCGAGTCCGCGACGTTGATGATGTTGCGGATGCCGATGGCTGCTCCTTCGCCCAGACGCAGGGTTGCCCCCGCGGCAACGAAGATGCGTGCGTCCTCCTTGACGCGGCTTCCTCGCCCAAGGACGTAGGTCCCGCTGCCTGTCAGCACAGCACCGCGAGCAACCTGAGCCCCTCGCTGGCCGTGCCGTCGCGCCCGTGCACGTTCGACTGCCTTGCGCGTCCAGAATCTTCTCTTCTCGGCGTTGAGGAGTTCTGGCAGCCGAGAGACGATGCGTGTGCGATTCACAATCTCTCCTGGGTTGTTGGCCTGAAGAGCCACTGGTCGGCGGCTGTCCGTCCGTCGGTGGAGGGGAGGGGGACCATGACGTCGGACGCGGAGCGGCCTTGGGTCGCGGCAAGGGAAACTGCGCTGGCCACCTCGTCGATCGAGGACTCGGCGTCGATCACGCAATGGCCATTCTCGAACAGCCAGGCGGCAAGTCCGGTCTGGTCGGTCGTCACGATGCGGCACCCGTGCGCAAGACCCTCCACGATGGGAAGACCTACCTGTTCGCGCCACCTCTCCCGCGGTTGGGACAGAAGTACGAGCACCTCACTGGACCTCAGGACAGAGTGGATCTCATCACGGGGCGGGTCGATGCGCACCTCAACTCCCGGCAGCCGTGACGCGGCCGCAAGCACCTCGTCCAGCAGGGGTCCCTTTCCGACCACAGTGAGGGTCGCGTTGGGCACGATCTCCACGACAGCCGGCCAGCTGGCCAGGAGCGGGCGGATGCCCTTGCGTTCGTCGAACGCCCCGACGAAAACCACCGAGTGTGGCCGGCGTGCCAGTGGGCTGCAGGAGCACGGTGCAGGCAGTTCGGGCACAAGCAGTCGGTCAGTTTGTGAAAGCTCCGGACCGCGCGTCAGCTCGTACAGCTCCATCGACGCGCTGGTCCCGAACGAGATCCGGTCTAGGTGCCGACTCAGCCAGCGGCTGAGTCCCCGATCCACAACACGCCGCAAGCGTGGGCGCCAGCGTGTCGGCGTAACCGCGAACGGGTCGAGATTCTCGATCGCGTGGGCGACGACGAGAACAGGGTGGCTCCTGATACGACCCGCAACCTGCGCCGCCCACACCGACAGCACAGTTCGAGCCAGACGCTGCCGCACCAGCGGCTCATTGACCTCGAGTGCCTCGACCCGCGACCGCAGCATGACCAGCGGGGCAGCGAAGGTTCCTGCCTTCACCAGATCAAGGTCAGCGGCCAGGGTGGCATCGAAGTCGTAGCTCTTGAGCACGTACACGATGGTCGCGGGCGTCTGCCGTCGAGCACGCTCGAGGTGCACAGTTCGCAAGCGCTGGTATAGCCGGACGCGCTGCAACGTGGTGCGTCTGCCGGTGGTCACGCGGACATGCTCGCATGTCCGAACGTGACCACACCATCAGCCGTCATCCGGTCGTGTACGGCCCGAGCTTCCTCGACCCTGCGGCTTGGCTTATGGCCGACGCGACATCGGTGGGCAGCGGAATAGCGACGGAGGCGTCGGTCGGGCCTGTAGGAGCACCGCTGATGGTCGAGTTGCGCCATGCCACACCGCGTGTGGCGTTGAAGGACTGGGTCGTTGCATATCGCTCGGACTTCGTGCCTCCGACGCCCCACAGGAACATCGTGCCGCTGGTTGAGGCGAACTGGTTACCGGCAATCTGGTTCACGAATGTGTCAGCGTGCACCCCGGTACGGATGTCGAAGGCATAGATCTGGGTCTCCCCTCCAGCGGTGAAGATGTTGTTCGCCACCGTGATGTTTCGCGTGATCCACGGGTTGGTGGGGTCGGGCACGGGCTGGCGCTTGTCGCGACCGGTCGCCCACGTTGCCTGCCGACGCTGGTCCTGCATCAACTTGACGCCAGCTGACCGGTTGCCGCCGACGTCGTTGTTGTAGATCTTCACGTTGCCGGTGTTGTACACCTGCACGCCGGTCTTGTTCCCGGTCGCGACGTTGTCGGCCACGATGCCGTCCTCGGACAATTCCAAGTGGATGCCCACGGACCCGTTGTCAATCACGGTGTTGCCGGTGACCTTGATGCCGACTGTCGACTCGTCGGTCCAGATGCCCATCGAGTTGATGTTTGAGCGCACGGTGTTGTTGGTGATCGTAAGACCACGCAGGCGCGACACCTTGATGCCGCCCGCAGACGGGGCGACGTTGAAGTGCTCCACGTTGTTGTCCTCGACGATGCTGTCGCGAATTCGAAGCCGATCAGCGGCCGTAGCCAGGATGCCAAGTCCGCCAGCGCGTCGCACCGTCACTCGCTGAACGTCGATGTCAGGCTTGATAATGGCGAGGCCCTGCGTTGCACTGTCTTCGATGACGACGTCGCGAATGATCGAGCCGTTGGCACTGCCGGCGACGTAGACGGCGCCCTTGGCGCCGGCCATCTGGCTGGCGTATCGCCGCACTCCAATGCCTTGCAGAGTTGACTTGGGGCTGACGAACTGGATCGCGGTTGGCAGGTCACTGGCGCGAACGGACTTGCCGGATGGGTCGCTGCCGATCGTCAGGGTGTCCTTGCTGTAGTCGACCGCAAATGCGCCGGGCTTGACCAAGGATGCGGACTTCACCTGTCGCAGCGGCGCCCCGTTGACGAAGACCTGGTCTGGGTAGGAGGCCATTGGGAAGGCCGGGTCGATGAACGACTTGCTTTGATCGAGTCCTTTGACGTAGCTGGCGTTGGAGGAGAACTCTGCGGTCCAGCCGCTCGCGACCCATGTCGACCCTGACTTCTTCCAGGTCGAGACAGGAGCTGAGCCGTCGAGCCACACCTTCTCGCCCGGATAGTTCTGGATCGTCACCTGCTTGCTCGATGACGTAGACACGAACTCGTGATAATTGCCCTCGCGAACGACAATGGTCGTTCCGGAGGTTGCCCTTGAGACGGCTTGAGCGATGGTTGCGAATGGGTTGGACAAGCTGCCCGAGCCAGAGGATGATCCAGTGGTCGACACGAAGATTGCGTCCTTCGGGACGGCGTAACGCGCCGATCCCACGGCCACAGAGCCGCGATCGCCGTTCTCGATCGGATCGGGGGTGGGTGTTGTCGGAGTAGGCGTAGGCGGAGTAGGCGTAGGCGGAGTAGGTGTGGGGCTCGCTTCGACGAATGTGGAAGCCGTGAGCTGCTCAAACCGGACGGTGGCGGCCGGTGAGGTGGTGGAGAGGTACGACCATATGCCGACGGAACCGGCACCGCTAATGCGCTGGTCGGACGAGTCGAGGACTGTTGTCTGCCACTCAGGCGCAGATGTCGAGGTCAACCAAGCGCGGGCTTTGACGGACACGGGCTTATCACCGGTGACCCGCATTTGGATCGTCAGTTTGCTGCCACCCTTGACAGACTGCGGGATCTTAATAACATTGCCGAGCCGGACCGGCTTGGCGTTGGAACCATCGAAGCGGGTGATCCACAGATTGGTCTGACCATTGGGCTGAGTGCGGGCGGAGGCTTGGTAGTACCGGCCGCCGCTCTTGCGCGCGATGACTGCGCGGTAGATGCCGGAGCCCGATGCCGGAGGCGACGACACCGTGGTGTTGGTCGACACGATCGTGTCATCGATCGAGGATTTCGGCAGCGTACCCTCGAACCCTGATCCGCCCTTCGTCATGCGGACGATGCCTCCACTACCGTCCACTGACACAGCGGTCGTGCTGGACGACTTCGTGATGTAAGCGCCACCTTGCGTGGCAGAGCCGAGTCCGGAGCCGGTCTTGCGCGCGAACGAGTCGTGGACGACGTCGTTGTCTGTCGTGGCCGTCGCTGCGGTGCTGGCTGCGAGGCAGCCAGCGAGCAGGCTCGCCAAGACCACGGCCATCCACGAAGCCTTGCGTCGCTTTGGGTCGGCCCGGTGGCTCGCGGTGCCTGTGCTCGGCTTTGACATGGCATAGCGGTGTGACAAGGCGGCTCGCATCGTGGCAGGTACTCCCTTTGTTCCCGTCGAATGGTCCGAGTCGAGGAACTGTGAGTATTTTCCTACGCGCTCCAGCAGAAATTTACCAAAGAAAGTAGTCATTTGGGAGGGTGAGTGACCGCAATCTTAGGCATTGAAAAGTAAATCATTGATACCGCCGCATGAGGATGGTTGTCACGTACGACGGTGATTTGAGCTCAGCAACTCAGGTCAATGGTGTCGCCTGCCCGAGGCCTGGCCTCGCGAACTCTGACCGTTGATCAGGTCACGGGCGAGGTCGGCGTAGCCGTGGGTGACGACATCCCAGTCGAAGTTTTTCTCCGCCTGCTCACGCAGCTGGACCCCGATCTCACGCGCGGTGTTGCGGTCGGCCTCGGCGTTGACGAGTGCCTCA